>JAZSLQ010000228.1:0-39017 GCA_045535455.1 Kiritimatiellia bacterium
GGAAAGCTAAAGAAGCTCCTCGACGACGTGCGCGCACACGGCAAGCAGGGGCTTTCGATCTACCGCTTCAAGGGTCTTGGCGAAATGGACGACACCGAGCTCTACGAGACGACGATGAATCCGGCGACGCGGCACATGCTCCGCGTCAAGCTGAACGACGCCGTCGCCGCAGACCAGATGTTCTCGCTTCTCATGGGCGACGAGGTCGAGCCGCGCCGCAAGTTCATCGAGGACAACGCGCTCAATGTCCGCAACCTCGATTTCTAACCGCGTCCTTGTTCTTGGAAAGGGCTCGAGCGGGAAGGCCGCGGCGGCGCTTGCCGAATCTCAAGGGCGTCCGGTCGAGTTTGCAGACGGCGTAGGACTTGTCGTAGCGAGCCCAGGCGTACGCGTCATGAGCGAGCTCGAGTACGGCTGTCGCGAGTTGAAGCGCCTTGGCGTGAAGATGCTCGCCGTCACCGGATCGAAGGGGAAGTCGAGCGTGGTGAAGCTCGTCGCGGACGCGCTCAATCTCGCGGGGATGCGCGCGACGCCGTGCGGAAACTACGGCCTCCCCGTTTCGGAGCTTGCCAACCAACTTTCAACTTCCGGTCTTCAACTTTCAACTCAACCATGGGCCGTGGTCGAGGTGTCGTCGTTCATGATGGAGACGACGAACCTTCCGCCCGACACGTTCGAGGCTGCGGCGATACTCAACTTGCAGGAAGACCATCTCGATCGCCACGGTTCAGTTGAAGTCTACCACGCGCTGAAGCGGCGGCTTCTGGCGATGACGCGCCCCGGCGAGGCGCACGACATGACGATCTACGACGGGCACCGTTTTCTGGAAAGCGTATGCAAGGACGGTCCGGACGAGCTCTACGATGGATCGTATTTCGACAATCCGGTGCTCTCTCGCAATGCACTCGCGGCGTGCTTCCTGCTTTTCGCCGCCGGCGTGGACGACAAGACGATTCGCCGCGCGTTTCTCGAGTTCGAGCCGCTGCCGCACCGCATGCAGACCGTCGCAGAGATCGACGGCGTCCGGTATGTCGACGACTCCAAGGCGACGTCGATCGCGGCGCTTGTCGCCGGCGTGAAGATGGTTCCGAAGCCGTGGGTCTTTAGTTCCGGGCGGAACGTCCGCCTTGTCGCGGGCGGGCTTCCCAAAGGCGACGACCCGAAAATCGCCTTGCCCATCTTGACAGAGCGGGTCAAAAAAGTGTATCTTATTGGACAAAGCGCAGAGTTGTTCTGCTCGGCCTGGAAGGATGCCGTAGACTGTGAGGTTTGCGAAACGCTTGACAGGGCCGTGGAGGCGGCGAGGCGCGAAGCGGAGAAGGGTGATACGGTGCTCCTTTCGCCTGGAACCGCGAGTTTCGACCAGTTTAAAAATTTTGGGGAGCGCGGAGATGTCTTCGCGTCACTCGTAAAAAAAGAAGGACAAAAAACAACATGAACAAGCTCGGCATCGTTTTCGGAATCGCCGCGGTCGCTGTGATCGCCGGCTGCAAGGACCCCAACTATCAGCGCAGGTCGCCGAAAGGCGAGGTGAAGGACATCGGGACGCAGGTTGAACAGCAGCCCGAGCCCGACACGCCAGTTGTCACAGACGAGAGGCACTGCACCTGCCCGCCCGGCACGAAACACACCGAGCCCTGCCAGTGTGGCGCACCTGACTGCCAGTGCATCGTAGAGCAGAAGATGGTTGAGAAGAAGGACGTGAAGCCGCTTCCTCCGCCGGAGCCCGAGTACACGGTGTACATCGTGCAGCGTGGCGACTATCTCGCGAAGATCTCCAAGAAGTACAACGTGACGATCAACTCGATCAAGCGCCTCAACAACCTGAAGGACGACAACATCCGCATCGGCCAGAAGCTCAAGCTTCCCGGGAAGCTCGATGTCGGCGAGCAGAAGGTTCCGGAAGGCGCCTTCGCCAAGCCGCAGGCGCAGAAGAAGGCCTACGCCCCATACACTGGTGCGACGAAGGAGTACGTCGTCAAGTCGGGCGACACGCTCGGCGCGATTGCCTACGGCAACGGCATCAACATCCGCCAGCTTAAGGCTCTCAATGGTCTTACCTCCGACTCGCTCAAGATCGGCCAGAAGCTAAAGGTGCCTGCCGAGAAGGTTGTCGCTCCCAAGAAGACCGAGTCCAAGCCCGTCGAGAAGAAGCCGGCCGAGCCAGAAGTCAAGGCACCGGTCGAAGCTCCTGTCGAGCCGGTTGCGGTTCCTGTTGAGCCGACTGTCGAAACGCCTGTTGAGCCTACCGTCGAAGAGACCACTGCCCCCGTGCCGACCTATACTGTTCAGGAGGGTGAGGATCTTACCGACATCTCGATCCGCTTCGGCGTGACCGCCGCCGCGGTGCGTGAGCTCAACAACCTCGGCGAGAACGACAAGCTCGTCGCAGGCCAGATCCTGAAGCTTCCTCCCGAAGCGCAGCAGCAGTAACGCGAAGTGCGCAAGTCCGCACTATTTGCATTCGCCCTGGTTGTCGCGGCTCTCGTGGCGCTGGGGCTGATTGTTCTCTCGAGCGCGAGCGAGGCGAACGGAATACGGCTTCACAAGGACGCGTACTTCTTTCTCAAGAGGCAGTTCCTTTACATTGGCGTCGGGATCGTCGTCGCCGTTGTTGCGGCGTTTGTGGATTACCACAGTTGGCGCGACATCCCCGGGCTTTCGTGGTTGCTTTACGCCGCTGTCGCGGTTCTTCTCCTTTTCGTCTTTCCGCAGCTCGGCGGTCGTGCGGTCAACGGGTCTTTTCGCTGGATAAACCTCGGACCTGTCAACATACAGCCGAGCGAGTTCGCAAAGCTCGCAATAGTCATCGTCCTTGCCGTGTGGCTTGACCGCGCCGCATGGCGCGTCGAGCTGTTTACGAAAGGGCTTGTCATACCGTGTCTGCTTATCGCGGTCTATGCAGGACTTGTCATCAAGGAGCCGGACTTCGGGTCTGTTATGGTGATAGGGCTGTCGGGCGGGCTTGTGATGTTCGTTGCAGGCGTGCGGCTCAGGCATATAATCCCCGCGGGGCTTCTTGGCGGTGCTGCGGCCGGTATTGTCATGTGCTTCAACGCAAACCGCATGAGGCGCATCATGGCGTTTGTCCATTCAGTCTTCGGCGACGGTCAGGATGTCGTGGAGAAAGTTACTACGGCGAACATGGACCCCGCTGCCTATCAGGCGCACATGGCGCTCGTCGCGATAAAGAACGGCGGGCTCTGGGGCGTGGGCTTAGGCGAGTCGATGCAGAAACAGTACTATCTCCCCGAGTGCCACACCGACTTCATATTCGCCGTCGGCGCCGAGGAGCTTGGGCTTTTCTTTTCCATTGCCGTAATCGTCCTCTTCCTTGCGTTTTTCTGCATCTCGGTGTATATCGCGCGCAATGCTTCTGACAGGTTCGGGCGCTTTCTCGTGATCGGCATGGCGTTCATCATCTTCTTCCAGGCGATGTTCAATCTCGGCGTCGTATGCGAGGCGCTTCCGACGAAGGGCATGGCGTTGCCGTTCTTCAGCTACGGCGGCACGAATCTGCTGAGTGCTTTCTTTGCCGTCGGCACGATACTTTCCGTCGGCATTCACTCCTATCGCGACAAGAAGCGCGTACTGGCGCGAAGCGTCCTCATGAGGTGACGTCATGCCGACCGCTCATCCAGAGTTTACCGTCTCGTCGCTGACGTCCGCATTGAAGCGCACGATAGAGGGGGGCTTCTCCAAGGTTGTCGTGGAAGGCGAGGTAAGCGGCTGGAAGCGCTATCCGTCGGGCCATTGCTACTTCACGCTCAAGGACGAAGGCGCGCAGATTTCCGCGGTGATGTTCGCCGGGCAGTATGAATCGAGCTGCAAGCGCCATCCAGGACTTGCCACCGGGCTCAAGGACGGCGCGAAGATCAAGGTCTTTGGCAACGTGACCGTCTATCCGCCTCGCGGCAACTACCAGATAGTCGTCCTCTCCGCGACGCTCGCGGGGCTTGGCGACTTGATGCAGAAGTATCTTGAGCTCAAGGCGAAGCTCGAGGGCGAAGGGCTCTTTGATCCTGCGCGAAAGCGCACTCTCCCTTCGATGCCGAGGCGCATAGGAATCGTGACGAGCGAGGCCGGCGCCGTGATACACGACATGTGCACCGTCCTTACGCGCAGATTCCCGAATCTTGAGATACGTCTTTTCCCTGCGCAGGTGCAAGGCGCGGACGCGCCGAAGACGATTGTCGCCGGCATCGAGTATTTCAACCGCGAGGACGGTGACTTCAAGCCAGACGTGCTCATCGTCGCGCGCGGCGGCGGCAGTTTCGAGGACCTCTTCTGTTTCAACGACGAAGCGCTCGTCCGCGCCGTCGCGGCGTCGAAGGTTCCGACGATTTCCGCCGTGGGACACCAGACCGACTACACGCTCTGCGACTTCGCGGCAGACGTCCGCGCCGGAACTCCGTCGATCGCCGCCGAGATTGCCGTTCCCGTGCTTGCTGACTTGCGCGACCGTCTTGCATCGTTTGACGCGCAGCTTGTCAAGGCGCTGCGCGCGAAATACGAATGGTTTGCGCAGAGGACGGACCATCTTTCCTCTGCGCTCGTTCCCGCTCTCCAGGTGAGGGCAGCCGATGTCGCGCACCGTATAGAATCCCTGTCGAGTGCGCTTGGCTCCTCAGTTGTTCTCGGCTTCACGAGGCGAGAGGCCGCTTTCGACAGGGCTAGGGAAAAACTTGCGCTGCTCTCGCCGTATTCTGTGCTTGAGCGCGGCTATTCGCTCACGACAGACAAGGATGGCACTGTCGTGAAGTCTGCCGACCAGGTCTCCCGCGGCGACGTGCTGCACACGCGCCTCGCGAACGGAGAAATCGTAAGCGAAGTTCGCTGAGCCACTTCCACGCCGTGCGCGGTTTTGGTAAAATATCAAATGTAATCGCAAAACCACCATGGCACAAACATTTAACCGTGTAGAACATGTAGAACGTGTAGAAAAATCCTACTCAAAGACAAAGGACTGAATATATGCAAATTACAAAACGCGAATTTTTGAAGAAGCTCGGCATTGGCGGCGCGGCGCTTGCGACTGGCGCGGCGCTTGGCGACGAATACGTTCCTGACAAGAGCCGTCTCCCGGTGGGAAGCTGCGGCGACCCTGAGAACGTCTGGTTCGGCAAGCACATCTTCCCGCTCGACCACACGATGACAGACTTCCCGAGTTGCTTCTTGAAGGACGGCAAGGTATTTCAGCCCGCGCGTGAGTTGCCTATCTTCCACGAGACAGACGTCGTTGTCGTCGGCGGAGGTCCTGCTGGGTTCGCCGCCGCCGTCTCGGCTGCACGGACCGGCGCTAAAGTCGCCCTCGTGGAGCGCTATGGGTCGCTTGGCGGCCTTTTCACGAACGGCATGGTGCTGATTGTCCTTGCGACCTGCGCGAACAGGAACGGCAAGTGGAATCTCGTCACTCGCGGCGTGTGCGAGGAACTCATGCTTCGCGCTGGCAAGTTCGGGAAGATATTTTGCAATCCGCCTGAACCGGCTTATCCCCAGAAGCACTGGCAGCCGACCATTGATCCAGAGGCGGCCAAGGTGATCATGGACGAGATGATTGCAGAGAACAAAGTGGAGATGTTCTTCCATTCCTGGGGCGTCGACGTTATCCAGTACGGAAATGCAGTGAAGGGCGTAGTGTTCGAGTCCAAGCAGGGCCGTCAGGCAGTCCTCGCAAAACAAGTCGTTGACTGCACCGGCGACGCTGACATGCTCTTTCTCGCGGGCGGCGACTACAGCCAGGTGACATGTCCAATCTCGACGGTGTTCCGCTGGGCGAACATGGACACTATCAATCCTCCGCAAGGCGCCAAGTCTCCTTATCCGCTGCATGGCAACGAAGGCAATCCCGACGCGCGCTGGGGCGGGGCGAGCATGATAACTGGCAACGGGCTTTCCGTGCGCGACCTTTCCGCTGTAGAGGTGGAGCAGCGTCGACTCAACTGGAAAAAGGTCATGAAGATGCGCTCGACGCCGGGATGGGAGAACGTCTATACATCGAATTCCGCCTCGCAGATTGGCGCGCGCCAGTCACGGCTTATCGCGGCGGAATACGTCATGGGACGCAAGGAAATCGTCGAGGAGAACGACAAGTTTTCTGATTGCATTGGCTGGTGCGGTGCAGACGGTCCTCACAGGGCGTTTCGTGTCTCGTATAGGCAGATACTGCCGAAGAAGGTCGAGAACTTGCTCTGTGCCGGACGTTGTCTCGGGAAGGGCGACTCAATTGACACTTTCCGCCTTATAGCGCCGTGCTTCATGACGGGTCAGGCCGCCGGTGTCGCTGCTGGCCTTGCCGCGCAGAAGGGTGTCTCGCCGTGCGCTCTCGCGTATTCAGAGATTGCAAAGGCACTTGATGCGCAGGGCGTGTATCATGAGTAAAGTTAAAGGGTCAAAGGGTAAAAGGGATACAGGGTTAAAGGGTTAGAGGGTTGAAAAGAAAAGGGGCGTCCGCATGGCGGGCGCCTCTTTTCTTGTTTTGACCTTGAAAAATTCTTAGGCCTCGGGTTTGGTCTTCTTGAGACCAAGGCCGCGGCTTCCTTCCTTCCATTCCCCGCGCTTCTGGAGGAGGTTTACGCGCTCGAAACGCTTCAGGACGTTGCGCTTCGAGACGATCTTGCCGGAACCCTTAAGAGATGCATGCTGGCTCATTTTCTGCTATTCCTTTCGATTGCGGGAAAGTATATCATTTCTCGGCGGCGGTTTCAACCGCCTTTTGGGGTTCGGCGGCTTTTTCCGGTTCGGCGGCCGGGACCGGCTCTGCCTTCGGGAGTTCCGGGGGCGGGAGCAGGGCCTTGTATTCGCCGGCCGCCTTTATGTTGGCCTTGCGAAGAATGTCCTGCAGGAATTCGCCGATCTGCGTACGGCTGTTGCGGTTCTTGAGGAAAGCGATCACGTCGGCCTCGTCGGGGACTGGATCAGGGTCTTGGGCCTTGCGCTCGGTGACATATATGAGGTGGTATCCAAACTTTGTCTTGATGGGGTTGGAAACAGTCTTGAGCGGCAACGAGAACGCGGCCTCCTCGAACTCCTTGACCATCTGTCCATGCACGAACGAACCGAGATTCCCTCCCTTTGCGCCTGAGGGACAGCCAGAGTGCTCCTTGGCGAGTTCGGCGAATTTTGCCGACTTCTCCTCGTCACTCACAGCATCGAGTGTTGCCTTGAGCTCTTTGATCTTCTTCTCGGCCTCCTCGTCGCTTGCCTCGCCTACGCCAGTCTTGACGAGTATGTGGCTAGCCGTGACGCATTCCTGGGTATGGGAGTTCTTTTCCTTGATGCCGTCGATGATCTTCTTCGCCTCGGCGGAGTAATCGTTCGTATTCTTCGAGGTGACTTCGCCCTCGATCATCTTTTCGATGAGCGCCTGGCTCTTGAGCTGCGCCATGACGTAGTCTTTGCCGAACGGGAACTTCTCTGCAAATTCCTCAATGGTCTTTGGCGCGTCGGGACGGCCCTCGAACTGCTTAAGGACCTTTTCTGTGAAGGCCTTGAAATCGTCGTTGCTGACCTTGTAGCCGAGTTCAGTCGCTTTTACCGCGAGCGCGTTGTCCATGATAAAGCCCTGAGCAAACTGCGCGGCAATCATGCGCTTCTGGTAGGCGAGCTGCTCGGCGGGGATCTTGTCAACGTCTTTCGATAGGGCCGTATTGACCATTTTGTCGATTTCGCCGCGGGTGAGGTTTTTCTCCCCGACGGACACCATCACCTCGTTCGGGTCTTCCGCAGGTACGGTCGCCGCGTCTGGGGTGACGTCGGCTGTTTCGTTCTTCGAGCATCCGGCGACGAGCGCCGCGGCGACGAGCGCCGTGCCTACTATCTTAATCTTGGCCATCTTGTTTTCCTGTTCCTTCTTCGTTGTTGGAAATCATCCTCAGGACTGTCCGCCTCGTTTCCGGGGCAGAATCCAGGTGGAACGCATAGAATACACCAATTGCCCTCGCCGCGTCCAGTAGAATCTGCATGTTTTTTTCGTCCATTGGGGCGCCTATGCAGCGGGCGACCTCGGGTGATATTGGCATCTGGCGCTCTCCGCGCAGCGAAAACGAGCCCGATTCTGCCTCTATTTCCGGCGAAAGCCCTGAGAGGGCGAGGATTTTGAGCTCGAAGTCGAGGAGTGTCGCGACGAGTCGGCGCGGCGAATGTGCCGCGCCATCGGCAAGGGAATCGAGGGCGACCTCGAGCGTAGTGTGCCACGCGCCAGATTCGCCGCCATGCGGCGCGAGCGTCGCGACCTGCGCGCGCATGTGCTCGGCGAGGACGAGCGCACGGTAGTTTGAGCGCAGGTTCTCGCGTGTCGCCAAGGGCGAACACTCGCGCAGCGCGTGGAGCTCGCCTTTTGCGCGCGAGTAATAGACGATTTCGCAAGTGTAGTTCAGGTCGTATTGCCCAAGGAACGCACTCTTTGGCCTGACTGCGCCCTTGACGACTGTCGTGACAGGACCTTCCGAGGTCATCCACCGCACGACATGGCTTGTGCGAGACCATGGCCGTATGTCGAGGCATATGGCCTCCGTCTTTGTCGTTTCGCCAGCCATTTCAGATTGCCGTCCCGATGAGCGTGTGGCCTTTTGACTCGACGATGCGAACGCGGACGAGCGACTTTCGCGGCCGTTTTGCGTTAGGGCACGAGCACCAGAGGTATTCGGAAGTCCAGCCGGAACAGGTTTCCTCGTCTTCGACGACTATTTCTGTCTCCTTGCCTATGAAGTGCATTGCAAAGCCAGTGCGCTTCCTGTCTGCTACCAGCATCAGTTCCCTTGCGCGGGCCTTGCGTATCTCGGGGGGGATGACATTTGGCATGGCTGCCGCTGGAGTCCCCGGACGCTCGGAGTATGGGAAGACATGGACTTGCGAGAAGGGGTCGCGCTCGAGCATTCCCCTCGTCGCCATGAAGTCGAGGTCTCCTTCGCTTGGGAAACCGGTCATGAGGTCGCATCCTAAGCCAGCGTCTGGAATCTGCTTGCGTATCGCGCAGACGAGTTCGCGGACGTCCTTCATGAGATAGGGCCGCTTCATGGCGGAGAGTATCCTGTTCGACGCGGACTGCACGGGGATGTGCATGAAGCGGCAGACGTTGGAAGTGCCGGCGATTGTCGCGACCACGTCAAGTGCGACGTCGGACGGTTCGAGCGAGCCGAGCCGTATGCGGCAGTCGGGCGATAGCGCGGCGAGGGCGGCGAGAAGTTCTGGGAGCCGCTTTCCGCTTGATGCGTAGAGAGAGAGGTTGCAGCCCGTTACCACGATCTCGTGGTAGCCGGCGTCAATGAAACGCCTCGCCTTGTCGAGAACGGCGTCAAAGTCGACCGACTTTGACGGGCCCCTGAATTTCGGGACTATGCAAAAGGAGCATTTGCCTGCGCACCCGTCCTGGACTTTCAGGTAGGCGCGTGCCGTCCGCGTGGGAACTGGGAGGTCTCTTCTCACCTTGCGAAGGACGACGCGGGGGTGTTGCACTACGACTTTTGCCGCACGGCCGGCGGCAATGCAGCCCTCGATCAGAAGCCGCTTAAGTGGATATTTCTTCTTTATGTGCGCGATGAGGTGTTCGCAGTCGCGTTGGGCGCGGCGCGTCACCGAGCAGCCGCGCACCACTATGACGTCGGCGTCGGAATGGCTGTCCGTAAGCTCCCATCCGGCCGCAAGATACTCCGCCTCCTGGTCGAGCGCCTCTGCGCGGTTCAACCTGCAGCCGAATGTCTCGAAGCAAACTTTCATTGGCTGTAGATTATACCATAATTCCCCCGTGCGAAACGCCATAGGATTCTGCTGCCGATTTTGGTATAATTTCTCGCATGGACAAACGTCTTAAGGAATACATCAAGAGCGGTGGGACTCTTGGCAGTCTCGCAAAGCTCCCGAAGGGGCGCGCGGCGTCCGCCCCGTTCCCTTGCGACCCCGCGAAGGTATATGCAAAACAGGTCGATGGCCTTGCGCTTCGGCTCAAGCGCATCGGCGTAACGGACGTCGTTGTCGGCGTGTCGGGAGGGCTTGACTCCGCGCTTGTGCTTCTCGTCGCAGTCGGTGCCTTCAAGAAGCTTTCGCTCCCGCTTTCCGGTATCCACGCCTATACGATGCCCGGTTTCGGAACCTCGACGCGCACGAAGACGAACGCCGACCTTCTCTGCGAAGGTCTCGGTGTGAAGATGGAGACGATTTCAATCGCCAAGTCGGTGAGACAGCACCTCAAGGACATCGGGCACGACGGAAAGACGCCAGACGCCGCCTACGAGAACTCGCAGGCGAGGATGCGCACGATGATTCTGATGGACAAGGCAAACATGGTCGGCGGCATAGTCCTCGGCACGGGCGACATGTCGGAGATTGCGCTTGGCTGGTGCACCTACAACGGCGACCACATGTCGATGTTCGGCGTCAATTCCGGCGTTCCGAAGACAATCGTCCGCAAGGTCTGCAAGTGGTGGGCGGAAGAGAGAGTTGAAAGTTTAAAGTGTAAAGTGAAAAGTTGCACATCAACTTTACGCTCTTCACTTTCAACTTTAAACTCCTGGAAGGCGGCGAGGGCGTTGCTCGATATTGTCGTTACGCCAGTGAGCCCAGAGCTCGTGAAGGGACAGGTTACAGAGGACAAGATCGGTCCCTACGAGCTGCATGACTTCTTCATCTGGAACTTCTGCAAAAACGGCCTTGACCGCAAGGCGCTCTACGACGCCGCGGCGAAGCGCTATGGGAAGACTTTCGGGCTTGATCTCATCGGTCGCACGCTCGACACGTTCCTCTATCGCCTTGTCTCCCAGGCGTTCAAGCGCAACTGCGCGCCTGACGGAATAAGGGTATTTTCATTCGACTTCTCCAAGGAGAGCTGGTCGATACCGTCCGACATGCCAACGGGGATCCTATGAAAAAAGTCATTGTCCTTCTTTCCGCGTGCATCTGCGCGACAGTCTTCTTCGCGCTTGCCTTCGCAAACAACGTCGTCGCCATATTCAACTGGTGGTCGTCGTTTATCGCCGCCGGCGGCGATTCGTCGGCTTTCGCGGCAAAGGCGTCGGGGTTCCTGCCCTGGCTCGACTGGGCGGTTGTCGACTATTCGGCGGTGACGACGTTCATTCCGCTGCTCGGTTTCCTCTGCATGACGCTTTCGCTGTCGCGGATGCTCGCAGGCCGTCGTGCGCGTGCTGGCGACTTCCCGTTTTTCCGCGGGTCCGACCAGCTGAATGTCGCGCTCGGGCTTCTCGGCACGCTATGGGGAATCATAGTAATCGGCTACTTCAAGCTCGACACGGTGACGATGGCCGACCTCATGCAGTGTCTCCACACGGCGCTCTTCTCGACCTTGGCCGCTGTCGTCTGGGTGTTCCTCGTTGACCGTCCGCTCGTGAGGCCGTATTTCACGCGGCTTCTCGAAGAGACGGGGCTTGCCGAGACGGACGACGGCGATCTCGCGGCGGCGGTGGACCGGCTCGTCGTGCGCCTCGGCGCGGCGTCTGACGCGTTCGAGAAGCGTCAGCAGGAGTTCGAGGCAGAGTTTCGCAAGCGCCTCGACGACTACGCGGCGGAAGCGTCGCGCAGGGCGGCGGCCGACGCGGCGGAATTCGAGAAGCGGCGCGGCGAATATGCCGCGCATTTCGAGAAGCGTCTTTCCGACTACGAACAGTCTTTCGAGACGCGCCAGAAGGAATATGTCGAGTTCTTCAAGCGCGAGATAGAGGCGCTCGAGCGCCGCGCAAAGGCCGCAGACGAAGCGCGCGTCGAGACGGAAGCGCGCCTTGCGAAGATTGCCGCTGCGCTTAGGGGATAAGCCATGACGGAATCTGACCGCGCTGCGCTGAAACGGCTCCTTGGCGGAGATGCCTCTCGTCGGGCGACGACCGACGACTTGCAGGGGCTTCTTCTTCAGGTCGTGTTTGCGCTACTTATGGTCTTCATGATCGCCTACTTCATCTTCGTCGAGATGTCGCGCAAGGAACGCGCCGAGGAAATCCTCGAAGTGAACAGGCAGAAGCTCGTGCTTGCGCTCGAGAAGGTTGCCGAGGACCATCGCGTGAAATACGGGCTCAACGCGCTGATGACCCAGGGGACAGACGGCCGCCGCTCGTTCGATGCCGACGAACACGTGAAGGGCGGGCGCATCGAGCTCGCGCCGGCGGCGAAGGCCGCGTTTGCGTCTGGCTCCGCGGCGGCATGCGCCGACTACCGTGATTCTGCCGCGCTCGCCGTCGCGTGGAAGTCAGCCGTCCTCAATGAGGCGAAGCTCGAGGAAGCCGCGCTTACCGACGACGAAAAGACGTGGCTCGACGACGAGATCGCGCGTTCCGTCGAGGAAGTTCGCCTCGACGCCCGCGGCGTTCAGCGCGCTCTTGCCGCGCGTCTGCAGCGCCAGTGGATCGAAAACCCGTCCGCGCTCGGCGACATCGCCGACCCAAGCGCACTTGCGGACGCACTAAAGGCAAAGTCGCTTAAGCTCGTCGCAGAGGCGACAGGCGCGGAGGTTCTGCCGTGAACATGATTGCACTGATTTTGGCCGCGACGCTCTCGGCCGGAAACGCCGAGTTCGACTCGACGGCGCGTGACGGAGCGCGCGACATCTCGCTTTCCCGCGCACGCGAGGAGCTGCGCGAGAAGGGACCGGCGCCGGGGGCGCTTGAAAAGGCGATGCTCGCCGATCCAAAGAAGTTCGAAAAGCCGGCCGAGGCCGAGGCGCTTTGCCGCGGCGTCTTTGCCGACGAGCTGCGCGCACAGTTCGCCGCGAAGGCGCGCGCCATAGACGAGCGCCTTGGCATAGAGTCGGACAAGGTGGAGTTGGACGCAGGCAAGGCCGACGAGATCGCAAACAAGCATTTTGCCGCCGCATTTGCCGCCGAACGGAAGGCCGCAGTCGAGGCTCAGGCGAAGACGATTGTCGCCGCGACTCGCCCGACGGAAGCGGAATTCGACGAGAAGGACGACTGGGAACTTCGCGAGCAGATGCAGAAGCGCATCATTGACGAGCAGAAGACGGTCGTGTTCTCCGAGAACCGTCAGTTCATCAGCGAGCGCATGGTGGAGCCCGTCATCAAGGACGCCCGCGCCGAGCAGAAGCGACAAAAGGATTACCTAATGCGCGCGCGGTGCGACACGGCCGCGCCGTCGAAGCTTGCCGCCGACCTAAAGGCGCGGCTCGAGGAGAATGTGAAGGAGCGTCGCGAAAAGGCTGACGATCCGTCGAAGGCGTGGGGCGTATTCGTTGGAACGTTTGAGAAATCTATCGGCCCAGCCGTTGAGCGTCGCACTCTCGACCGTCTCGAAAAGAAGATGGACGCGACAAATGTCGAAGTCGATGTCGATTCGATACTCAAGGAGATCGTCGAAGCACCGCAAAAGCACGTGAAGCAAGCGGAGAGCGAAAAGGTCTTCGCGATTCGCTATTCAGCAGCAATACTTGCGCGAGCTCTCGACGGAGCTTGCAACGACGTGCCGCAGTCGGAGCGCGAAGAACTGCGGGGATACCTATCCGCGCGTCTTGGTGGCGAGCGGATTCAGAAGGCCGCAGAGGCGAAGGTGAAGAAAGAGGTGCTTCCAAAGTGGCGAGAGGCGCGTGCGACGGCGGCGAAGCGCCAGGCAGACGAGACGTGGCCCACGCTCGCGGACAAAACCTGGTTCCCGCCGGCCGATCCCGCGGACGACATTGCGGCGAGAAGCGACTACTCGAAGTCGGTCAAGGAGTGGCGTTCGCTCGCAGCGCTTAAATCTCTCGCAGATGCGCCGAAGGGCAAGCCGCTGATGGAAGAAGCTGACAGCCGCGCCGATTCCGAGGTCTCCGTTGCGTTTGACATCGCTCGCAGCGCGATTGCCGCGCAGAACTCAATAGTCGACAGGAACCACGCTCAGGTGCTTGCCGAGGCGAAGAGGCGTAAGGACTCTTTCTGGACGCACACGCCTGATTTGAAGACCATAGTCGGGCTTCTTACACAGGCGACCGAGGAGTCGTGGAACGCGTCGCGTATTAGCACGCTCTGGCCAGATGAGACGAAGCGACCCTCGAACGCCGCCGAACAGCACAAGTCGCTTTTCCCGAGTGTTCGTCGCAAAATCGAACTTCTCGCAAGGACGATTCTCGAGGAAATGAACGAGCCGAAGCCAGAGAACGAGGAAAAGCCAGAAGAGCCGCCACCCGAGGAACCGCCGCCCGAAGAGACGCCCGAGGAGCCGCCGGAGGAGGTGGTCGAGTTCGCGATATCGGTTCGCCGCGAGGGGAATGAAGTCGAAGTTTCGCTGAAGCAAGGCGAGACTGTCGTAGAGAGCGCGACGGTTCCGGCAAAGAAGGACGATTTCGAAAATGAGATGTTCAAGGTCACGAGCGAGATTTCGCGTATTCTCGGATTAAAGTGACGAAGGTGGAGAAACAATGAAGATAGGTTGTCATCTTAGTGCGTCGGGGGGCTATCTTGCCATGGGGCAGACGGCCGTCTCAATCGGCGCGAACGTGTTTCAGTTCTTCACTCGCAACCCGCGCGGCGGCGCGGCGAAGCCGTTGGACAAGGGCGATGTTGCGGCGTTTCTTGATTTTGCCGCGGCGAACGGCATTGGCCCTATTCTCGCCCACGCGCCCTATACGCTCAACGCGGCAGGTGCCGAACTGCGCGTTAGGGAGTTTGCCGAGGAGGTGATGGCGGACGACTTGGATCGTCTAGAGCATACTCCTGGCGCGATGTACAATTTTCATCCAGGCAGCCATGTCGGGCAGGGCACGGAAGAGGGGATTAACCTCATATCGGGGATGCTCTCGCGAATTCTCCAACGCTGGCTCGATGTACACGGCGGGAAACTTCCCTCTACAACAATACTACTCGAAACCATGTCTGGAAAGGGTAGCGAGGTCGGACGAGACTTCGCCGAGATCCGCGCGATCATCGACACAACCGAATCGAAACTTGGCATTGACCCTCAGGCCCTCAAACCCTCAGACCCTCAGGCTCTTATTGGCGTCTGCCTCGATACTTGCCATGTCTGGGATGGCGGCTACGACATAGTGAACGACCTTGACGGAGTCCTTGCGGAATTCGACAGAGTCGTCGGGCTTGAGCGGCTCAAGGCGATACACCTCAACGACTCTATGAATGTCCTCGGAGCGCACAAGGACAGGCATGAGAAGATTGGCAAGGGCAAGATCGGACTTGATGCGCTTATGCGCGTCGTGAACCATCCGAAGCTGAAGGACTTGCCGTTCTACCTTGAGACGCCGTGCGACTTGCAGGGTTACCGTGACGAGATTGCGCTCATAAAGAAACTTAGTGATCGTAATTAAACCACGGAACACACGGAATGCACGGAAGAAGAATAAACCACGGAATGCACGGAAGAAGAGTAGGAGAGTTTAGATGACATCAACGGTTTACATTGCAAAGAACGTATACGGCGGCGATGGACTCGGGCGCCTTGGCGACGGACGCGTTGTTTTCGTTCCAGGCGCTTGGGCTGGCGAGCAGGTCAAGGCGGAAATCGTCGAGGAGAAGAAACATTTCGTCAAGGCGCGTCTTGTCGAGGTCGTGGAGAAATCTCCCGACCGTGTCGAATGTGCCGCGGAGCGCGTCGTACCTGGAATGGTCTACGCCGATCTTTCCTACACAGGCGAGCTGAAGGCGAAGGAGGGTCAGCTCAAGGAGTTCTTCGAGCGCGCCCGCATTGAAGTGCCGGAATTCGTTTCCGCGAAGTGCGGCTCCGAGTTGAATTATCGCAACAAGGTCGTCTACCACTTTGCGAAATATGGCAATGCGCCTGCCCACCAAAGCGCAACGCGCGACGGTGGGTGGCGTATCGGCTACCGCACCGAGCCGTCGCACGAGATCATCGACGTTGCGGACGATCCTCTTGCGCGTCCCGAAATCAACGCGAAGCTCGGCGAGATCCGCCGTGCCGTCATGACGCTGTTGACGACCGGTCCTGTTCCGGTGCGCAAGGACACCGAGCGCAAGGGCAACGTGACCGTGCGTTGGACGAAAAAGAGCGGCGTCAAGTGGTGGATAGGCGACGCGCCGAAGGACTTAGTTCTGAAGGAGACGACTTGCGCTCTCGACTTCGAGGTTCCCGCAGACGGATTCTACCAGGTGAACACAGATGTCGGAGAGGAGCTTGCGAAAGCGGTTGTGGCCGAATACCAGAAGGGCGCAGCAGAAGCGCCGGAAGTCCTTGACCTCTACTGCGGCGTCGGCGTACTGGGGCTCTGCTGCAAACCGCCACGGCTTACGGGCATAGAGTCTGGGCGTCAGGCGATAGAGTTTGCGAAGCGCAACGCCGCCGCGCAGAAGGCGGCGGACGCGCGATTCTTTTCCGAGCAGGTCGGGCGCAACGTCGGCCGCATAAAGGTCGGGCCGAAGACGACGGTAATCGTCGATCCGCCGCGTGGCGGGCTCGAGCCGAACGTTCCGAAGTGGCTTGCCGCGTCAAATGCGCCGCGCATCCTCTACGTCTCGTGCGACCCTGCGACGCTGATGCGCGATCTCCGAGTTATTTCGAGGGGCTATGAGGTCGAATCGGTCCGCTGGTTCAACATGTTCCCCCGCACCGCCCGGTTCGAGACCCTCGTCTCGCTCAGGCGGCGATAGAATTAGGAAAAATTTGGAAGCGCCGAGGAACACGCATGCAGGAATCCCGACTTCACTCAGCAACCACTCGCCAACCATAACCCAACCACAACCACGACACAACCATCCTTCGTGTCGAATCCAAGAAAACGATCCCGACACAACCGTTTGCCTGCTGGGGCTGACGCCTGTCGGCTACCGTGCGTTCCCCCTTGACAGCATTGCCAGAACTTGTATTGTTTTTTTTCCAAAGCGGACATCTTGCAAACTTGACTGACGCTAAGGGCGTGTGATAGCATTTGCGGCATGAACATGTTTGGCAAGATTGGTGCGGCCTGTGCCTTTGCGTGCGTTGCGTTCGTTGCCAGGGCTGATTTCGTTGTCGTAGACAACGGGCGTCCTGTTGCCGTCGTATGCGTGGTCGGAAATGCTTCGAGCGCGGCCCAGTTTGCCGCCAAGGAAATCACCAAGTACGTGGAGGCGATGACAGGCGCGAAACTGAAGATCGTCGTAGGGCGGACCGTGGGCGGTGCGAGAATCGAAATTGACGACGCCGTGAAGGGGCTTGAAAGGGAGGAATTCCGCATCGAGACGAAAAGCGGCGTCCTGTCGCTTGCCGGGGGCAGCCCTCGGGCGGCGCTATACGCCGCATACGAGCTTCTTGAGCACTTTGGCTGCGGCTTCTGGTCTCCGTTCAACGAAACCGTGCCGAGCGCAAAGTCGCTTTCCGTCGAGTCAACCTGGAAGGTGCAGTCAAAGCCGGCCATTCCGTGGCGGCAGGTGCACAGCCAGTACGGCTACAAGATCAAGTGGAAGCCAAAGCTCAGGATCAACGGGCGGATGTGGACCGAAGCCACGCCGCAGGAGCTCGGCGGGTCTGATTCGATGGCGATGGGGCAGTCCCTCGCCGGGCTTAACCATGGCGATGCGGAGAAAAGACTCTTCGCCGAGCATCCCGATTGGTTCGCCTGGAGGGAGAAGGAGAAGGCGAGGACAATGAGGCAGATGTGCACTTCGAATGACGAGGTCGTTGACGCAATCATCGCAAAAATACGATCGAGATACAAGACGAATCCTTCAAATACATCCTACGAGTCTGTGTCGCTGCGTGACAACGACAAGATATGCCAGTGCGATAAATGCCGCCGACTCGTGAAGAAGCACGACAGCACTGCCGCGCCGATCTTCGACTGCGCGAACCGTGTGGCGAAGGCGATAGCAAAGGATCTCCCGAACGTGCGCATCGTAGTGCTCGCCTACTGGGTGTCCCAGACGCCGCCCAAGGGCATGTCCCTTGAGCCGAATGTGACGGTCTGCTGGGCGCGGTTGCGCAACTTCGCGGTGCCGCCGTCAAAGGTGCCGGGGCACGACGCCAAGCTCAACAAATGGCGGGAGCTCGCGAAAGGCAACGTGGTCATCTGGGATTACAACACGCAGTTCAGGGGCTATCTGCTCCCGACGCCCATCATCGACATGATGGGCCCCGGCTTCAGGGAATACGCAAAGAAGGAGATAAAGGGCGTGATGGTGCAGATGGCCGGGTTCGGCGCGGCGTTGATGGACTTCGCCGAGCTTAGGACATGGCTTTGCGCGAAGCTTCTGTGGAATCCCGAGCAGGACGAGCACGAACTGATGCGCAAATGGTGCGACGGCGCGTGTGGCGCCGGTTCCGCTGCCGTGAAGGAGTGGCTTGAGATTAGGCGCAAGGCGCGCGACCGCAAACGCAGCTATGGGCCATACGACCCCGACAGTCTCCATGTGTTCACTCCAAAGGAGCTTGTCAAGGGATATGTACTGATGCAGGAGGCGCTCAAGGCGACGGAGGGCGATGCGCGCACACATGCGCAGGTGCGCCGTATTTCGCTTGCGCCGTTGACGGCGGTGATATGCAACTACAACCGGGGGGTGTTGGTGGCGGCCAAGGCCGAGAAGGTGCCTCTTCCGCCGCGGGACAAGCTTGTGGACGAATTTGAGGCGATATGCGCCGAGTACAAGGTCAGGAGCTTCGGTCAGGGGATGCCGTCGATAGCGGAGTTCATAAAGCTCATGCGTGAAGGCGGAGAGCTGCTGAAGAAGCCAAAATAGCCGGAAAAGCGCGGGCGGACAGAAAAGCGTGGTGAATTCCGCCTCGCTTTTGCTATAATACCGGCAGCCATGGGCGTGGAAAAGGCAATGTTGGGGCGGGGTAGCGCGCGATGCGAGATTGCGCGTCTTGTCATAACCCGTGGACAGATGTCAAAAGTCGAGATAGAGGCGGCTCTTGATTATTCCCATCCCACGGTCATAAACGCCGTGGGCTCGCTGGTCGCGGACGGGATACTGAAGGAGTCCGGAGAATACGACTCCACGGGCGGCCGCAAGGCCAAGGTGATAGCGCCTAATCCGTCGTACCGCTACTTCGGAGGAATCGACATCACGCGCAACCACGTAACGGAGGTTGTCGTCGACTGGACGGGGAAAGCCGTCGCGAAACGCCGCCGGCGCCAGGTCTTCTCGCCTGGTGCGAAGTACATGGCATCGGTGAAGGATTCTTTCCTCTCGTTTGCCGCCGAAGGGGGCTTCGCTCGCCGCAAGATCGCCGGGATCGGCATCTCGCTCCCAGGCATACTCTCGCACGACCGCGCCACCCTTGCGCGCTCTCATGCCCTTGAACTTGAGGACCTCGACCTCGCGCCTTTTGGCGAGGCGTTTCGCGGAATCGACGTGGACTTCGAGAACGACGCGAACGCGGCGGTGCAGACGGAAGTCTCCGACCTGAGCGGCGACATCGTGTATCTCTCGCTTTCGAACACGGTCGGCGGCGGCATAGCCTCGCCGCGCATGATACACCTCGGCGACAACAGGCGCGCCGGAGAATTCGGGCACACGGTGCTTCATCCTGGCGGTCGTCGCTGCTACTGCGGCAAGAAGGGCTGTGCAGACGGCTACCTCTCCGCCTTGCGCCTCTCGGAGAGCGCTTCCAGTCTCGAGGATTTCTTTGCCCGGCTCGAGGCCGGCGAAGTGTCCGCGAAGCGCGTCTGGGGCTCGTACTTGGACGATCTCGCCCTGATGGTGACCAACCTCCGCATGGCTTTCGACAGGACAGTCGTCGTCGGTGGATACGTCGGGGCGCTCATGGAGGCGCATCTCCATGAACTCAAGGTCCGGCTGAAGGCGCTCAACGGGTTCGACGCCGATTCCGACTATGTGCGCGTGGGGCGGTGCGGGCGCGACGCTTCCGCGATCGGCGCGGCGCTCTGCCTCATGAACAGGCACCTCGAAAAACTTTAGTAAGCATCTTGACATAAGTCGCGCGATTGTGATATCATACCGGCGTTCCAAGATTGGGAAAAGCCATGGCATGACGCCAGGAGTCCATAGGCAATTACCCAGACTTCAAGAGGACGACATGAAGTTGAATCGCAGAAACTTCCTCAAGAGCTCCACGGCCTGGGTGGCAAGCTGCGCAGCAGGTTGCAGAACTGCGCCGCGACGTTCGGCGTATTCCGTGCCGCTTCTTGGCGACGTGCATTACGACCGTCCGCCGATCGACGTCTTTCATTCCGAGTTCAGGGCCATGCACAAGACGGACGGCATGTTTGATTCCTACCGCGGCGAATTCGAGTCCTTCTCCTCGATGTGGGGCCAGGGGGGGATGAGCTTCGCGCTCATCGCCGCGTCGGGCAAGGCCCGCCGCCCAGACGCCGCGTTCGCGCTCCAGCTGGGCGATCTCATCGAAGGCGACTGCGAATCCTCCGCTGATCATGCGCGAATGCTGTCGGATGCTCTCGCACTCATGAAGCGCACGTACGGCGACATTCCCTTCCTGACAGTGGCCGGCAACCACGACGTGCGGAAAGGCGCCCATAGGCAGGGCGAGTTCGAGAACTACCGCCGCGACATCTGCGCCTGGCATTCTCGCGAACTCGCCCGTGTGGTGGACGATCTGACGTTCTCGTTCTGGAACGGACCTGATCTCTGGATCATCGCAGACTACAACCGTCCGAACGCAAGACTTGTGGAGAAGCTCCTGTCCGAGGGCCTTGGCGCGAGGTATACGGTATTCTGCTCCCATGGGGCAGTGCTGACGAACGGCAACAGGAATCCGCGCGGCTGGTTTTTCCTAGGACGCCCCCAGTACAGCGTCACGACGGGGCGGCGGCTTTCCGAAGATGAGCTCATGGCGGAGATTCCCGTCTGGGACGCCGCGCGCCGCCGCGTCAGGCGGCTTCTCGCCGCGCGGAACGCAATAGTCCTGAGCGGACACTCCCATCGTCTTGAGCTGCGCGACTGGTATGGCGACGGCGGGCGGATAACCGAGTTTGTCATGAACTCCGTTACGCGAACAGTGAAGGGGAAGGACATTCCTGGAACTCCCGTCGTGGTTGGCGACAAGCCGTCTGACTTCGGCCGCTGCCGTGTCGGCCCGACGGCAAGGCCCGACGCTGCAGTCGATGCGCTTTATGCAGAGTACGAGTTCGGGATGAAGCGCTACTATACCGCCGATGCCACAGGCCATGCCGAGCTGCTGTTCACCTACAGCGGCGTTCGTGCTAACTTTTACGGCCTTGGTTCGTCCAGGCCCTGCGCGACATTCGACATAAGAGGATAAGAAGACATGGCACAAAGCGACAATAAGAGCAAACTCGGCTTCAGGACGGTTCTCGCCTACGGGTTCGGGGACGTCGGCTGCAACTTTTCCTGGATGTTCGTGGGGAACTTCCTCATGTTCTTCTATACGGACGTCTTTGGCATCTCGATGGCGGCGGTCGCGACGCTCATGCTCGTCTCGCGCGTGTGGGACGCGGTGAACGATCCGCTCGTAGGGCTTCTTGCCGACAAGACGCGCACGCGATGGGGGCGTTTCCGTCCCTGGCTCGCGTTCGGTGCGCCGCTCACGGCAATCGTCCTCGCCCTCACGTTCTGGGCGCACCCAGACTGGAGCGACACGGCGAAAGTCATCTACATGTACGTCACCTATTCGGTGCTCGTGTTCGGCTACACTTGCGTGAACCTTCCCTATGGCACGCTTTGCGGCGCGATGACGCAGGACATCGACGAGCGCGCGCGGCTCAACACCTCGCGCTCGCTCGCTGCGATGATCGCGATCGGCGTCATAAACGTGATTACGCTCCCGCTCGTCAACGCCTTTGGCGGGAAGACTTCTGCCTCTGCCTACCTCTCGGTGGCGATCCTTTACGGTGTTATCTTCGCCGCCTGCCATCTCTTCTGCTTTGCCAACACGCGCGAGATCGTCACCCCCGCCGTGCGCGAGAAGATCCCGCTTGGGCACCAGCTTCGCGCCGTCGCGAAGAATCCTCCCTACCTCGCTGCGCTTCTCGGACAGTTCCTGTTCGGCGCGGTTCTCTACGGGCGCAATGCCGACTACATCTACTACTTCAAATATGTTGCGGGCAACGAGGATATCTTCACTACTTTTGCGCTTGTAATCGTTCTTCCCTCGATTTTCGGTGCGGTACTGTTCCGCCCCGTATTCGCGCTTACCGGCAACAAAGGTCGCGCCGCCGCGATTCTCGCGTTCCTCACTGGTCTTGGGATGTTCGCGATCTACCCGTTCGATCCCGTCTCGACGCCTTTCATGTTCTACGCGACAGCGGCGCTCGCGCAGTTCTTCTTCGCCGGCTTCAACACGGCCATCTACGCGATCATCCCCGATTGCGTGGAGTATGGCGAGTGGAAGACGGGCGTGAGGAACGACGGCTTCCAGTATTCGTTCATTTCGTTCGGCAACAAGATGGGGATGGCACTTGGCACGGCCGGGCTTGCGGCGGTCTTAAGCGCCGTCGGCTATCTTGAGCCAGTGAATGGCGTCGCCCAGGTGCAGAACGAGTCGGTGGTCGCTGTGATGCGCCACGCGTTCACCACGATTCCCGGTGCGCTTTGGCTCCTCACGGGATTTGGGCTTCTTTTTTATCGCCTTGACAAAAAGGGTTATTCGAAGATAATTGGCGAACTGGAGGAAAGGAAGAAATGAAGATGCTGCAACAGGTCATGACGGCGCCAGGCGAGATATCGTTCAGGGAGATCGAGCGTCCCGAGCCACAGGCGGGCGAAGTGCTGGTGCGGATCCGCCGCATCGGGGTGTGCGGGTCGGACATCCATGTCTGGCACGGTAAGCATCCGTTCACGAGCTATCCCGTGACGCAGGGACACGAGGTCTCTGGCGAGGTGGTCGCGCTTGGCACAGGCGTCGAGGGATTCGCCGTCGGAGAGAAGGTCACTATAGAGCCGCAGGTCGTCTGCGGGAAGTGCCACCCGTGCCGCCACGGAAAGTACAACCTCTGCGAAGAGCTGAAGGTGATGGGCTTCCAGACGACCGGCACGGCAAGCGAATACTTCGCCGTGGACGCCATGAAGGTCACGAAGCTCGGGGCGAAGATGGACTTCGACGAGGGCGCGATGATTGAACCGCTCGCCGTCGCGGTGCATGCGGCGCGGCGCTTCCCAGAACTTAAAGGCGCGAAGGTCGCAGTTCTCGGCGCGGGTCCGATTGGCATTCTCGTTGCACAGGCGGTAAAGGGTCTTGGCGCGGCGTCTGTGCTTGTCACCGACGTCGCCGAAGGACGCCTCGGGAAGGCGAAGGAGTGCGGCGCGGACTTCGCGGTCGACACGTCGAAGGAGGATTTCGGCGAGGCGATGATTCGCTCGTTCGGTCCAGACAAGGCGGATGTCATCTACGACTGCGCGGGGAACGACGTCACGATGGGCCAGGCGATCAAGTATGCGCGAAAGGGCTCTACGATCATCCTCGTCGCCGTCTTCGCAAAGCCCGCCACGGTGGACCTCGCCGTCCTGAATGACCACGAGCTCGACCTCAACACGACGATGATGTACCGCCATGAGGACTACGTGACGGCGATCGAACTCGTCGACCAAGGGAAGGTGCGGCTTGCCCCGCTCGTTTCGAAGCACTTCGCCCTCAAAGACTACGCGGAGGCCTATCGCTACATCGATGCCAACCGCGTCTCTACAATGAAGGTCATTATCGACGTAGACCGCTGAAAAACATCGAACTCATCTTGATGCGCAAATCGAAAACAAAGAGGAGTCAAGGATGAAGAGAATGCCGATGATTTCGCTTTCAGTCGTAGCAGCATTCGCAGTTCTTGGGGCGAACGCCGCTTCGCTGCCGCACGTGTTCGGGGACAACATGGTGCTGCAGCGCGGGCAGCGCGTGCCCGTCTGGGGCACCGGCGAGCCGGGCGAAGCGGTGACGGTGGAGTTCGCCGGGCAGTCCGTGTCGGCGACCGTCGGCGACGACGGACGCTGGAGGGTTGACCTCGCCCCGCTTGAGGCGTGCGCGGAGGGTGCGGAGTTCCGCGTAAAGGGCGCGAACGAAATCGTGCTGACGAATGTAGTGGTCGGCGAAGTGTGGTTCTGCTCGGGGCAGAGCAACATGGAGTACACGATGAGCGCGCGGCGCAAGGTGAAGGACTGGAAGACGCCGGTCGCGAAATGCGCCAGGACGGAGGGCGCGGCGCTGCGAGTCGCCTTCGACAACGCCGAAGGGCTCAAGACGCGCGACGGACTCGCCCCGACCGAGTTCGAGATACGCAGTCTTGTCGGGGCGTGGACGCCTGCGGCCGCGCAGATAGACGGGCACGACGTCGTGCTGACGGCGGAGGGCGTGGATGAGCCGCGCCAGGTGCGTTTCGCCGCCTACAACGGTTCGACGCCGAACCTCGTGAACGGCTTCGGGCTGCCTGCGGGGCCTTTCCGCATGAAGGCGCCGATAGAGGTCGGCCAGCCGCGCAAGTCGCTTCTTCATCTCAGCCACGTCCACCGCGGCGGCGGCAAGGAGGAGCGTCCCGACAACACGCTCGAGACCTTCCTCTGGTGCTGGGAGAACGGTTCGGCCCTTGAGTGCGACTGCCGCAGGACTAAGGACGGAGTCGGGATAATGCTCCACGACAACACCCTTATGCGCACGGGAAGGGGCATAGACGGGGAGCTCGCGAAGAAGAATGTCTCGGAGGAGCTCACCTGGGCAATGATCAAGGACGTCGACGTAGGGAGTTACCTCGATCCAAGGTTCTCGAATGAACGCATCCCGACCATCGAGGCGACATTTGCCGCGATGAAGGAACATCCGACGTGGCTGTGCTTCGTGGACGAGAAGGGCGCTGGGCCGAAGTACATAGCGGAGAAGGCAGTCGAGGCGGGCGTACAGGATCAGGTGTACTACACGGGGCCGAGCCACGAGAAGATAATCGAATGGAACAGGATCCTGCCTGGCGGCAAGTCGCTGCTGTGGCTGGGCGCATGGCCAAAGAACCACGGTCCTGAGGAGCGCGCCCGTGCGGACAAGTGGTTCCGCGACGCCATGGCGAAGCTTCGCGAGAAGGACTTCGAGTTCATTTCGTGCATCTCCATACACTCCTACTACGATCCGAAGGACCCTGTCGACCCGTTTGTGCCGTCCACGCCAGTCCTGAAGGAAATGGTGGACGAGTTCCATAGGCACGGGATACCGGTCTGCTCCATTCCTTTCCAGGGCGGCGAGACGGGAGAAGTATACCTCCGGCTCTGGGAACTCGGCTGCGACGGATTCTCGACCGACTACCCTAGCGTGATGTTCAGAATTATCAAATCGTTGAGGGAGAAAAACGGTGATTTCTAAAATTGACAATAAAACGTTTCGTGATTCGGCAAGTGGTTTTGTTGACCGATTTACATTTCTTTTGATACTATACAAGCAACAAGCAAATAAGGAGCAAAGACAATGAAACACTTCGACAACAACTCATATCCATATCTTCCCACTTTTGCGGGGGGGGGGGGTGTTTTGGTTAATTAGCACAAGGGCGCTTTTGTGCGCCATAGCTGCTTTCGCGGTTTTATCCGCGTCTGCCTCTGAAAAGATTAGATCGCACAAGCCGAAGTTCACTTCAATGATGACGATCGCCGGCTGCACGAATGAGCAGTCTATTGCTCTAGCAAACTTTCCTGTCCCAGTGCGCATTTCCACGACCAAGATCGAGGGCTTCTCTTACGACAAATGCGATGGCGCGGACGATATTTCCTTCTCCGACGAAAGCGGCAATATCCTTCCGCACGAAGTAGAGGTGTGGAATACGGAAGGCGAATCCGTCGCCTGGGTTTCCGTTCCGCAGGTTTACACCAACGCCGTCTTCTACATGAACTGGAAACACAAGACTAAGCTCGCCGATGCAAGGGCGCAGGAGGTCTGGACAGCGGCGAATTACCTTGGGGTTTGGCATATGAATAGTTCTGGGGCGCAGCAAGATTCTGCTGGAAATTATAATATGTCTGTGATGTCTCCTTTTGATACTGGAATAATAACAAACGGAATGTCCAAAATTGGTTGCTCTTTTTATTCAAAGCAAGATGATTCGTCTCAGGGCTCGTATAAAGCGTTGAAAACTCCGGAAATAGCAGTTGGTCTTGAAAAGAATTTTACTGTCTCTGGATGGACATCAATAGGAGTGACAACAAACGAGAAGCTTGAAGAATCTTGTGATGCTACTAATGCTGGAGAGATTTTGCTAAGAAATAGTTCGGCGGGGAGCTATCATTGGCGTCTCTATGGGTTTAACACATGGGGTGCATTACGTTTACGCTATAAGACTACTGATTCAAAAGTTGGCAAAAGTTTTAGTGTCAGATCAGCGGGTTGGTTCCATTATGCAGTTGTAATTACGAGTGGTACTGTATTTACGGTATATATAAATGGAGAATTGTGCGGCACTGTAACCGGGTTAGGCAACTATACTAAGTACAAGGCTACCTCCTATGATTGGCATTTGCTGGGTAAAATTGGGCGTATCGATGAATGCAGAATGCGTACCGTAAGTGCAAATGGAGATTGGGTTAAGGCCGAGTACGATTCCATACAGAATACAAATTTCATTGTAGCATCGGCCGCTGTTAATAACGGCAATGGTTTTTTTGTGATTGTTCGCTAAGCCTCGCCAGGCAGACATGAAGAGTCTTTTAATCTGCATCGCCTCGTCATTTGCTATATGCACGGTGGCGGCAGATGAGTCCTCGTCCAGTCGTATTTGGCTGGACGAGCCTTCTGTCTCGGCACGGTTTGGCGGGAATGGAGTCGTCTATCCCTGCACCAATGGCGAGACGATGGTCGGCGGCGAATTTAAGCGCGGCCTTGCCGTCCCTTCGCCGGCGAGACTTTGTCTTGCAACGGACGGCAAGGCGAAATCGTTCAGCGCGACTTTCGGGCAACTTCAAAAGCCGAATCGCTCAATGCTTCATCTTCGCGTCTGGTGCGACGGCAAGTTGGTCGCCTCGACGCCGGAGCTGAACTCCACTTCGGGACCGCATCGCGTTGCCGCCGATTTAAGGGGCTCGCGGTGGGTCGAGATCGAAGTTCAGGCCGTAGGCAACCCGTGGGCCGGCAAGTCGGTTGTCGCAGACGCGTACATCGACATGGAGAAGGGTTGCCGGCCGCGCGATATCGCGTGCCTCTCGCGTCAGCTTGGCGTGTTGACGCCGCCTCCAGGCGACGCGCCGCGCTTCAACGGCCCAAGTGTCGTCGGTGCGCGTCCGGGACATCCAGTCTTCTTTCGCGTGCCAGTCACGGGCGCGGCTCCACTTTCTGTATCTGTGGCGAACATCGCCGACGTGCCGGGACTCTCCTACGACCCGTCGCGTCGGCTGTTGACTGGATGCGTCGAGGTCGAGGGTGTGTATCCGCTCCGCCTTGAGGCGCAGAACGGGGCTGGTCGCGCGTCGCGCATTCTGAAACTCGTCGTAGGCGACAAGCTCGCGCTGACGCCGCCGATGGGATGGAACAGCTGGAATGCCTTTGGTCGCGAGGTTTCCGACGCATTGGTGCGCGAGACGGCAGACGCAATCGAAAGACTGGGGCTCGCCGATTTCGGGTGGTCCTATGTAATGGTCGACGACGGATGGCAGGTCAAGGCGGACGCGAAGGAACCTCGACGAGACGCCCACGGGGTGCAGCTTACGAACGAACGATTCCCCGACATGCGTTCCCTCGCCGCATACATACACTCGAAGGGGCTGAAGGCGGGCCTTTATTCGAGCCCTGGTCCTGTCACATGCACTGGCTACGAGGGCAGCTGGATGCATGAAGCCGTCGATGCGCGCGCCTACGCGGAGTGGGGATACGACTTCCTTAAATACGACTGGTGCAGCTATGGCGACATCGCCAAGGGCGAGACCTTGCAGCTGAAATACATGTATCCATATCTCATAATGGGGCGGCAACTGCGCTCGTGCAAACGCGACATAGTTCACTACGCCTGCGCCTACGGCTTTGGTGATGTGGCGACCTGGGGCGCGTCCGTGAACGCACAGTGCTGGCGGACTACGCGCGACTTGTTCGACTTCTGGGGCGGGATCCTGGGCGCGATGGATCAGATGGACGCGCTATGGCGCCATGCGGGCCCCGGCGGATGGAACGACATGGACATGATGGTCGTCGGCGACCTCTGCTGGAACGACTGCGGCGGAACGCGCCTTACTCCTAACGAGCAGTATACCCACGTGTCGATGTGGGCGATGGGGGCGGTTCCAATGGTGCTTGGATGCGACCTCCGCAAGATCGACGCCTTTACTCTTTCGCTCGTCACCAACGCCGAGGTCATCGACATCAACCAGGATCCGCTTGGCGCAGCGGCGTCAAAGGTACAGTGCGCAGAGGGATGGTCTTGCTGGGCTCGTCCGCTCGAAGGTGGCGACTACGCAGTCGCGCTCGTCAACGAAGGGCAGTTGGAGCGGGAGATACTCTTCTGCCTGCAGAAAGCCGGTCTTGCCGGACGCTGGATGGTGCGCGACCTTTGGCGACAGCGCGACGAGGGCGAGGTCGAGCGCGGCTACCGCGTTTCCGTTCCCGGCCATGCGACGCATCTCGTCCGGCTTTCTCCGTGCGCGGGCGCACGGCGCGCGGCGACGCTGGGCGACATACGCGAAGAATCCTGGATGCGCCGCGCCGAGGTGCTTCGTCCTAGAGGCGACGATGGATGCGGCGACTGCCCGCGCCGGACGAAATAGGAAAAGAGAAAGGCAGCTGCAATGAAACGGGTTATGGCACTTGCGGCGTTCGCGGCCTTTGTCCTCTGCGCCGAGGGTGGGCCTGTATGGACGCTGGGCGAACGCGACAGGCGTGATGGATGGGCGCTTAAGAGTCCTGACGGTTCCGTTACGCTGCGGCTTGGCGGCGACGCCCCGAAAGACCTCGAGCGGGGTGTCTTGAAGCTTTACGCCAGCGCCAATGCAGGCGGACATTCCCTTGTCTCTGGCTCTGGCCCCGTAGATCTCTTAGACGCTTCCGTCAAAGTCGGGGAAAGGACGCTGCCAGTCCGCGAGATCGCCATCGGAAACGCGTTTCTGCTTGAGAACAAAGGGGTGACTTCCTTTCGCGCCAACCATGTTTCCCATGTCGGCTCGCTCGCGTTTTGCCGCGCCTCCTCGCTTGGCGAGATATTCCTCGAGGGAACGGCCTCTGTGCTGCCAGACGGGAGATACGCCACGCATTCCTCGATCCGGCGCGGCGTGTTCTCCGACTGCCACGCGCTCACAAACCTGACGCTCGCGCTTCCGGTGTCGTCTATAGGTTCCGCCGCCTTCGTCGGCTGCACGAACCTCGCGATCGACGTAGGAACGCTCTTTTCGCCTGGCGTCACCAATGTCGGCGCATGTGCATTCGCCGAGTGCACCCGCCTCAAGGGAACCTTCACGACGGCGGCGCTACGCGGCATCGGAGCCCGCGCCTTTGCCGAGTCGGGGATAGAAGACATCCGGCTTGGTTGCGCCGACGACCTTGCGCGGTTCCCCGGTGGAATAACTTCCGGGCGCTTCGCCTACGGCGTGTTCACTCCGATGTGCGCCCTTACAAACCTCGAGATTCGCGGTTCTGGGCTTGTCGCCCTTGGGAGCTGCAACATCGGCCATGCACCGCATCTGCGAACGCTGACGGTTGCCGCGCCGCGCCTTGTCTCGCTTGGCGGCTCGCGAGGATGCTGTCGCGGGCTGACGGCGCTTGAGACGATAGACTTGGAGACGCCTGCATTGCGCGAGGTTGGGGAGGGCTGGCCGCCGTTCCACGACGCCCGAGCCGTCAGGGAGGTTGTCTGGCGGGGATCGCCGCCTCCGTTCTCGGTGCTGAAGCGGATCATGACGGGAGTCAGTCCAGTCGCCAACACCGCAGAGGAAGGCAAGCGTTGCGTAGTTCGCATTCCTCGAGACGATGCGTCGTGGAATGCGCTCATCTCGCCCTTTGAATGCAGGGAACGCGACTTCGCCCCGGCCTCGTGCGTAGGCGTCCTTTTTGCGTCGTCGCGCAAGGCGTGGGCAGTCCGTGACGCGCCGCCCAGCCGATTCTCGTCGACGGCACCTGAAACATGGTTTCACGTCATTGGCGGAAATGCGTCTCGGGAAGGGCTCTCCGCAGACATCGCCGCGATTGCGGAAGCCGGAATCTCCGGCATACAGTTCTTCCACGGAGGATGGGCAAAGGAAGACCTATGGCCCGGCGTCACGAACGGAATCCAGTGCCTTGGCGCGGACTGGATCGACTTCGTGAAGTTCGCCGAGAAGGAATGCAGACGGCATGGGCTCTCGTTCAAGATGCAGAACTGCCCCGGATGGTCGATGTCCGGCGGACCGTGGATCGATGCGGAGCATGCGATGCGCAAGCTCGTCTGCTTCGAGCCGGGGCATAGGCCGGCCTTCGACGCAGACGACGACTTCAGGGAAATCGGCAGCGTGACATTTACCGAGGAGGCGGAGGATCCTTCCGTCGTTCGCTCCGTGACGCTTCCGCCGCCGAGCCGACTCAACCACAACTGGTGCTACGAACCGGACATCGTGTTCGAGGTCTGGTCAAAGGGACGGAAGGCGCTTGAACGAAAGTGTCCGCAGGGAACGTACGCGGACACTTTCAGCGGACCTGGGCTCGAAATGACATTTGACATAGGGACGCTTCCACGGGAGGACCTTGAGATACGCGTGCGGACAGGGCGCGAGATCAAGCCGTTCACGCCAGAGTGGTCGTCCTCACGCCGTCTCGACAACTGGCAGGCGAAGGCGGGATGGACGCTGCGCGGGTTCGAGATGTCGACCGATTCAACGCCCCTGCGAAACGCGGTGTCGCGCACGCTCGTCTTCGGCCACGTAAACATGAAGCGCAGGAACCACCCGGCCCCGCCGGAGGCGACGGGATGGGAGTGCGACAAGATGGACGCGCGTGGTTTCGAGGCGAACTTCAGGGGGTATGTCGGGCGTCTTCTCGACGCGGGCGTGAAGATAGACGGAATGCTCGTCGACAGCTGGGAGTGCGGCTGCCAGACATGGACGTGGAAGATGGAGGAGGAGTTCGAGAGACGAGCCGGATATGCGCTACGCCCGTGGCTTCCCGCGCTCTTCGGACATGTCCTTTCAGGCGAGGCGCAGACGGAGAAGTTCCTTCTCGACTGGCGAAACGTCTGCTCGCGGCTTGTCGAGGAAAACTACTACGGAACGATTGCGCGTCTTGCCGCAAGGCACGGGATGGGCGTCCAGTACGAGACGGCGTTCGGAGACGTCGTTCCGGGCGACATACTGCGCTACTGGAAGCATGCCGACGAGCCAATGTGCGAGTTCTGGGGCCCACACCGCAACGACGGCTTCGTCGGCAGCTTCGACTTCAAGCCGGTCCTCCCGTGCATCTCCGCAGCGCACGTCTACGGCAAGCGCCGCGTCAGCGCGGAGGCGCTCACCAGCTTCGAACTGACATTCGACGAAAACTTCAACGACTGGAAGAGGATACTGGACGAGCACCTGGCGCGCGGTGTCACCCACGTCGTCTTCCACACATACACCCATAACCCGGTCGTGGGGGGCAGACCGCCGTCGACGAGCTTCGGCTCGGGAATCGGCTCTCCGTTCCTGAGGGAGCAGACGTGGTGGCCGTACCTCAAGCACCTGACGAAGTACCTGGAACGCTGCGGACGCGAGCTGGAGCGGGGGCTCCCGGCGGTCGACATACTCATGTATCTCGGCGACGACGTAAACCACAAGCCGTCCGAGAGCGAACTCCTCTTCGGCAACAGATACAAATACGACTACCTCAACAGCGACGTCCTCATGACGCGCATCCACGTCAGGGGCGGGAGGTTCGCGCTCCCGGACGGCATGAGCTACCGCGTGCTGTGGGTCCCGAAGGGGACTTTCCTGCTCCCCGGGACGGAGGAGAAGCTCGTGCAGCTCGAGAGGGAAGGCGGACGCGTGGTGCGCGGAGACTTCGTGCCCGACTGGGAGTCTCCGCTCAAGGACCGACTGGGAAGGGACGCGTCTGACGTTCTCGGGTGGTATCAGCGGCGTGACGGGGACGCGGACATCTTCTTTGTCGCGGAGAATGACGGACGCTCGGCCTTCTACCATGTGGAGGGGGGGAGCTGCACCGTGTTCGACCCGGTTACGGGAAGTGAGTGTGACGCCGACTCGTGGTCCGCGGCGTCCGGGCGCAGCGCATCCACCGCGCTGCCGGTGGCGCTGAAGCCAGCCGAGGACTATCCTGTCTGGGCGACTCGGCGCGTGTACGAAGGTGTGGTCGACATCCCGTCGGACGCCGCGGGGTGCAGGCTTGACCTTGGGTCGGTCCGCGACTGGGCGACGGTGTACGTTGACGGAAGGAAAGTCGCCGACCTCTGGTGCTCGCCATACGTCTGCGAGATGCCGTCGTCTGCGGTTCCCGGGGCTCGCGCAAGGGTGCGGGTCGAGGTCGTGTCCACCTGGTACAACGCCCTTGTGCGCGATGCAAAGCTGCCGGAGGGCGAGCGGACCACCTGGACGAAAAAGGGGCCGGGGCCGGACGCCGAGTACCACGAGAGCGGTTTGATCGGCCCCGTCGCCGTCTTGTTTGACAAATACGCGAAAAAGCAGTGAAAGGAGTTGCTTCCATGGTTTCAGTACTTGCAATTGCAATGCTTGCGGCGTCGAACGTCCCGCAGGAGATCGATGATCTGAATGCCCGTGATCTCGCCGCCGAGGTCCGTCCTGGCGGCGTTGACGGATCTCCGTTCTGGAATGTCAATTCCCGGCAGTTCCTCTATGCGCCGCGTTTCGACGTGCGTCCGGTCGAGAACGCCTGCAGCTACCGCTACTGCGTGGTAGACGCGAAAGGCAAGAGGCATGTCTTCCGGTCGGAGGCGGCGCAGTCGCCGTTGACGCCGGTCTGGAGGGATGTCGCGCCTGGTAGTGCGGTTCTCGAGGTCGTGGGCCTTGACGCGGAGGGGAACGCGGTCGGGCGCGCGTGGAGGCGGGAGTTCCACAGGGCGGAGCCGTTCGCCCCAGGTTCGTATCCGCCCGCGGCCCGTTCCTACAGGGAATGCGCCAGGAGGGGCCTCGAGTGGATGTTTCGCTACCATCCAGTCGTCTCGTGGAGGACGAACGTGTTCGACAAGACCTATCAGCTGAACTGCTTCCCCTCGAAGAACGTGCGTGCGGTGGTGGATGCGGCGCTGCTGCTGTCGACTCTCGACCCTTCGCGTCGTCAGGAGCTTGTTGCGTACGCTGAAAACGCCGCCGGATGGCTGATGGCGACTTCGGTCCGCGAGCCGCAGTCGATGCGCGGTCTGCCCCTTACATACGCCGACTACTGGAAGGAGACCAGGGCGCTGGGGGATGTCTACAAGTCGAAGCAGATCGCGCACAGGAAGCGAAACCAGGTGATGATGATATACCCGGCCGAGGTCGCGGCTTCCATGGTCGCGCTCTGGAAGGCGACGGGGAAGAAGGTGTACATGGACTATGCGCGTACGATAGCTGACCGCTATCTCGGCCTTCAGCGGCCTGACGGTTCGTGGGCGCTGGTGCTTGAAATCGGAACGGGCAGGGAGCTGGCGTCAAACGCGATCGGCGCACAGGGCGTGTGCGACTTTCTCGGGCAGATGTCGAAAGAGACCGGCGACGGGAGGTACGCGGAGGCGGCGCGGCGCGCATTGCCTTCGTTCTGCGAGCGGCTGCGGACTTTTGACTGGGAGGGGCAGTTCGAGGACGGCGATGTGCAGAAGAAGCCCTACGCGAACTTGACGCAGTTCACGGCCTCGTCAACCATTATGCATCTGCTCGAGGCCTTCCCGGACGGACGCCATCTGGCGGCGGCGCGCGAGACGCTGCGGTTTTGCGAGGACCAGTTCGTCGCATGGGGAACGCCGCTGCGCAAGTCGTGGTATGTCCCTGGCGCGGTGGAGCAGTACGTCTGTCTCGTTACGATCGACGGGTCGTATTCGCAGATGATCGAGTTCTATCTCAGGATGTACGAACTCGAGCGCAACCCGCTCGACCTGGCCAAGGCGCGTGCGCTTGGAGACGCGATTACGCGCAACCAGATGCCAGACGGACTGATCCCCACGGTGTTCCCCTACGATCCCGGGCGCGCCGGCAGGAACTGGCTCAACTGCATGGCTTTCACGGCGCGCACACTGCTCAGGCTCGCCGACTTCTGCGATGAACCCGACGCCTTGTAATCGCGAGAAGTCAGAATTCTCGCGCAGGTCCTTTATCCGCAGCTCCGCTGCCTGGACCATCGGCTGCTTCGCCGGATGCCGGATGGCGCCCCTGCGTTCGTCGTATTCCGTGCCGCTCCTCGGCGACGTGCACTACGACCGCCCCCCGATCGACACCTTCCGCGCGAACTACTATGGGCTCGACTCGGTGACGCCGTGCGCGTCATTCACGATAAGGGGGTCATGACTTGCCAGAAACAGCAATCATTTCTTTCCGATACAGACAGTATGGCGCGTTGTCATCCACTGCCTGATTTGATAATATACCGAAATATGAAACTCGCATCAGAACCATGCCTTGGCATTGCGCTCGCAGTTGCCGCGCTTGCCGCCGCCCCTGTCTCCGCGGCTGAAGACTTTGTCTTCGCCGAGTCTGGCCGCGCACGGGCGGCTATAGTCGTCGCGGCAGATGCCCCGCCGGCCGTAAAATACGCCGCAGACGAGCTTGCCGACTACCTGAACCGCATGACTGGCGCGCACTTCCCGGTGGCCGAAAAGCCCATAGAAGGGTGGAACACGGTGCGCATTGCCGTTTCCGGGGAGCTGAAGCGCTTCGAGGAGATATCCATACGCGCTTCCGGGAACGGGCTCGACATCCTCGCCGAGCGCCCGCGGTCGGCGATCTATGCGGTCTACGACCTGCTTGAGACGCTTGGCTGCGGGTTCTGGACTCCCAACTCCGAGACAGTGCCGCGCCGCCCAGACCTTTCTCTGCCGGCCGACTACTTGAAGGACGATGCGCCGGCGATGCGCATACGCGAGGTGTGCCACTACACGTCTGGACAGAGGTTCCGCCTGAAGCTGAGGGACAACGGCGCGCGGAGCGTTGCTTCGCATGGAGTCGACGTCGGTCCGGGCGAGCACGAGGACATAATGCATTCCCTGACCCTCAGGTGGATACCGAGAAAGAAGTTCTTCGAAGAGCATCCCGACTGGTTCGCGCTCGTCGTCCGAACCGACCCTGCGACGGGAGAGAGGAAGGAGACGCGCTACCACGGCGCCCTGTGCACGACGAACCCCGAGATGCGCGAAGAGCTGCTGCGCGAGGTTGGGGCGTTTCTCGACAAGAACTACCCAAATGAACGGTCGGTGTCGCTTTCCCCGAGCGACATGGGCGAATGGTGCCACTGCCCGCGATGCATGGAGCTCGTCAAGTCAGACGCAAAGCACGTGTCGACCCTGCTCTATCTCGATCTCGTGCGCTTCGTCGCCGACCATTTCCGCGAGAAGTACCCGGAGGCGACGTTCAACCTGCTGTCGTACTGGACCGCCGCCGAGCCGCCTGCCGATACCGCAAAGTGGCGCCTGCCCCCCAACTGCGGCGTCGGCTTTGCCGCGCTGTGGCGCAACCACGGCTTCCCGATCGACTGCAACGAGCGCTTCGCGCCACGTGTCAGGGCCTGGCAGGAGATGTCCGACAACTTCGTGTTCTGGGACTACTACGCCAATTTCGCCGGATACCTGAATCCGTTCCCAAATCTCGACATCCTGGGGCCGGCGCTGCGCTTCTACCGAGACAACAAGTTCGTCGGCGGCTTTGCACAGATGCCACACTCGCGCATGGCTCCGCTCGCCGACCTCAACTGGTATCTGATGGGCAAGCTCATGTGGAACCCGGACGCTGACGAAGCGAAGCTGACGGAGTCGTTTGTGGCTGGCGTCTACGGAAAGGCGGCGCCCGCAGTTCGGCGCTACATGGAGATACTCCGCCACGCCAAGACGCGCGAACGCGGAATCTGGGTCGGATGCTACGTGGGCGACACCTCCAACTTCATGACTCCCGACGACGTGATCGGGATGCTCCGCGCCTTCGACGAAGCGGACAAGCTCGCGTCCGAAGAGCCAGAGCCCGTGCGAGAGGCGGTGTGGCGGCTCAGGTACGCCGGCATACATACGGCGGCGATAAGGTATCCCGACCTCATCGAGCCCGCAAAGCGGCTCAAGTACAAGCTCGCCTCGTGGGAGAGCTACACCAACACATGGTACCGGTACATTTCCGACTACCGCTGCCGCCGCGCGGTGATCGGTTATCCGCAGCAATGCCGCGAAGGCGCGGGATGGAAGAAGTGGGGTGACGACTACTTCGGCCCGATAATGGCCAATGGTTCCGTTCCCACGACATGGCCAGCTCGTCCTGGCGAGTCGGTGGTCGTTTCCGGTGCGGAGCTGACAGGCGGCACGGCCATGTCGATTGCCAGCGACGAGGTAGAAGGCGAATACGCCAAGCTGACGTTCGGCTTCGGCGGCGGAGAGCGCATCTTCATGAACCCGAAGTATGCCGAAGTCGGGCACACCGTCTCCAACGGTCTCGCCGGCGTATGGACGGTCCTCGCCCGGATGCGCGTCGGGGCGACAGTCACGAACGACCCCGCCGCGGCCTACATGGGGATATACTCCCCGTGGATAGTAAACGGCGCCCGCATCGGGCGCAAGATGAGCGAAATCGCGTCGATGACGATTCCGTCCTCCCCGGGCGAGGACGGGTGGCGCTGGGTCGCGCTCGGCACGAAGAAGCTCTATGACGGCGCGCGCGTGTGGGTCATGCCGGGCGCGGAGCATCCATCGCGATTCCTCGACGTCAAGAGCATTGCGTTCGTCGACCCTGCGGCGTTCGCGCACGAATCAATCGGGGTGCGTGGCGGCGAGGGAAGGCGCGACGGCATCGACGGGTATGCTTACCGCGAGCTTGCGCCCGTAGGCGACGCCTCCGCCGCGCTGTCGGCCGTGGTGGGCGCGAAGAACGCCGGAGACCGCGAGCTGTTCGCGCGCGTGAGGGTCGTTAACGGAACTGTCCTCGACGCGGCCGCGGGGCGTCTTGAGCTGTGGCGTCCGTCCGAGAAGAAAGGCGGCGAGCGCACGCTCCTTGCGTCTGTGAAGGTGTTCGGCTCTCGCGGAGAGGACGCATGGCAGACGGTCTACGTCGGGCGCTTCGGGCTCAAGGCCGGCGACGAGCTGCGCTTCGTCTCCGGGGAGTCGGGGAACGCCGTGTCGCTCTCGTTCCGCGACGCCCTGCTTGTGAATCCCTCGCTTCTCGGGGAGAAATGACCTCGTGAGGCTCGTTCCCGCAGCGCTTGCCGCCGTTTTCGCGTTCGCGTCGCATGCGCGAGACGTGTCGGTGGCCGATTTCGGCGCGGAGGAAGGGCTGTTCGGCGTCGATCCGTCGGCAAATGCATCTGCCGTAGGCCGTGCTGTTGCCGAATGCGCCTCGTCAGGAGGAGGCGAAGTCGTGGTTCCCCCCGGGACATGGCGCACAGGCCCTGTCCACCTTGCCTCGAACGTGAGGCTGCGCCTCGACGAGGGGTCGTTTCTTGTGTTCGAGGACGACCCGAAGCTATGCCTTCCCGCCGTAAGGACGAGCTGGGAGGGAGTGGAGTGCATGAACTACTCGCCCCTTGTCTACGCATACGGTTGCACAAACGTCGGCATCGTGGGCAGGGGCACTCTCGCGCCGAGGATGGACAAGTGGCGCTCGTGGTTCGTCGGAGGCGAGATACACGGCCGTGTTCGCGGCGAGGCATACGCGGCGATGATGCGCGGCGATCCGGTGGAGTCCCGCGTCCTTGCCGGAAGGGGAGGGTTCTTCCGCCCGCACCTCGTGCAGTTCAACCGCTGCCGCGGCGTGACGCTCAGCGGCTTCAGGGTGCGCGAGTCGCCGTTCTGGACGATACACCTTCTCCGCTGCGACGGCGTGTTCGTCAGCGGCATAGACTCCCGCGCCCTCGGGCACAACTCCGACGGGATAAACATCGAGAAGTCGCGCAACGTCGTAGTGCGGGACTGCCGACTCCATCAGGGAGACGACGGAGTGGTGGTAAAGGCGGGGCGCAACCGCGACGGATGGGACGGCTCGTCCGTGTGCGCGAACATCGACATAGACGGCGTGAAGCTTGTCGAAGGCCACGGGCTTCTCGTCGTGGGCAGCGAGCTCAGCGGCGGCGTCAGCAACGTAGTCATGCGCAACTCTTCCCAGACGGGGTCTTCCTTCGCCCTGTTTTCGCTCAAGACAAACGAGCGCCGCGGCGGGTTCGTGCGCGGCGTGCTTATGGAGAACTGCAGGTCCGATACGGTAAGGGACGCAGTGCGCATTGACACCTCATCGAGCCGCTATCCATATCCCACCTCCGAGACGCGCCGGACCGAGATCGACGGCATCGTGGTGCGCAACTGCTCCGTGGGCCGCGCAGACTCGTTCTGCCGCGTTTCCGGCGACCCTGAATGCGCGGTGAGGGGGCTGCGGCTGGAAAACCTGCTGGCGGACTGCGTCGCATCTGGCTTGACTGCGCCGGAGAACTGCCCGGAATTCTTTGCAGAAGGGTGTCTTGCAGGATGCGTGTCGCCTGAACGAGCCAAGTGGGAATGGAACGTGCCGAAGCCATGGTATGCCGAATACGACGCTGCCGCCGAACTTCCAGACGCGGCCGCGCTTGCGGCAGTAGGCGAAATCGGCGACTTCAGACTGCGGCTTCGCGCCTGCAAAATCGTTCCAGGCGCGGCAATCGTGCTCCGCGGCGCGGCGGAAGTGGCCCTCGCCGGGGAAGTCGGTGCGGTCGCTGGATACAGGCCGCTCTACGACGCGCGACGCCCGGGTTCGGACGTCGCGGACATGGAGGTCGTGCTGCACAGGCGCGCGGTGAGCGTGAAGGTCAACGGATTCGAGGTCGTGTGCAACGAGCGGCTCGGCAGCGGCTTCCCCGCGAGGGGTGGCATATCTGTGCGCGGAGCGGAGTGCACGGATGTCGTCCTTGAGCCGATTCTGAGGCAAAAATACTGAAGGTCAACAAATGCCAATGGGGGATGCCATGAAGACTGAGGTGATGAGATCTGCCGCTTTGACATTGCTGATTGCGGCGGGGGCTGCGTTCTGCGCAGGGGCCGCGACCGTTCGCGAACGGCTTGCGGACGGATGGCTCTTTATGCGTGCAGACGGATCTGCGAACGAGACGAACTCGGCCGCGTGGCGGCCGGTTCGCGTGCCGCATGACTGGGGCGTGGAGAAGTCCTT
>JAZSLQ010000103.1:0-2735 GCA_045535455.1 Kiritimatiellia bacterium
CTCTGTCAGGAGATCCGTGAACACTATGGCCTCTGCGATATAGTCGCCGCCTTGAGCATTTTTGAATGTCTCGAAGCTCGTCCGGAAGAAGCTATCCATCCGGAACGGATATGTCGTGGAACATCCCTCAAGTAGCTGAAAGCCGCGCTTGGGCGGCACACGGAGAACGTCGATATATTCGCCGTCAAGGAAAAAACGCGCAGTCATCAGATCTGGGCAGCAGTCGAAACGCGCGGGGAAGTGTGCTGTGACGTTATTGAGACTCGGTACGGTGGCCGACAGCCCCACGACGAAGCCGCCGTCGCGCGATTTGCCGGCACATCCAAGGACGTTCCCCCAGCAATCGTAGGCGCCATGTACAAGGAAGAAGTGCCGGACTTGCAACGAACTCACCGTTGTCCCGACTTTTGAGAACCACCGCATGTTCTGCCCGGACGACGCGCCGCCGAAATAGACGGCCTGCACCCCGTCCTTCGTTTCAACGCACGGATCGATGCCCTGCCTCGTGCCAGGCGACCCCGAACCATCATACCACTGAGGCATCGCAAAGATGCGGGTCGGCGACGCCGGATTTGTTTCGCGCACGTCGCACCACTTCGAAGCGTACGCTACGTTGTTTGCCCCGTTCGTCGCCACCACGCTCGTTTCGTTGACCCAGAACGCGGCCTTGTCGGCGATCACCGCCGGCGGCGCTGCAAGATCCACCGTGGTGTCGGCACCCGGCGTCGCGGCAAGCGTGCCGCCGACCACGGCGATGCGGGTGTTGCCGCTGGCGTTGATCTGCGACATCGACATTGAGAGCGTGCCGTCGCCCGCCTTGACGAAGCGTCCCTTGTCGCCGACGGCGACGGTGCCGTCCAACTGAACGGACCCGTCCGCCTCAACGGTCACGCCGTCCACCTCGCGGAATCCCGGCCTGTAGTCGGCCGCCGCTGCAGCCAAGGCGCCTGTGGCGACAAGCGTCATGCAGAGCATCGATTTGCTTTTCATTGTAGTCCCCTTTCTGTCTAGATCATTTTCCGGCAAGGCGCAATGATCCCATCTCACCGCATTAGTCGCAACCCAGCCTGTAGACTGCCATATCCTTTGTTTTGACCGATTCGCCGGGCTTAAGGCCCTTCGCGGTAATGGAAAACACCATAGTGTCGGCTCCCGGCGGAACGACCGCGATCCCCTCGCCTGTGCGCCATCCGTCGGCATCGGGCTCGCCGAAGGCGAGAGACGCGCTGGGCTTCAGCCATTTCCCCTTGCGCTTCCAGCTGACGCCCGACTGCACTCTGTCTCCCAGCATCCGGCAGCGCACCCCGTAGATGTCGCCCGGCGACACCTTGTCGAAGCTCACTGCGTAACCACCCTGCGATCCACACCCGGTCGCGACCAGCACGTCGCCTTCCTTGGAGAATGTGCCCTTGACCTTGCCGTCGGCCCAGCTGTACACCTTCTTCTCGGGAGTCAGCAGGTTCGCGGGCAGGTCGTCCGGGAGTTTGTCGCGGTTCCGCAGCATCTTCATCACCCGCGTAATGCCGGGCAGCGCCTCCTCGAAGGTGCGCCGCCTGGTCTTGCCGTTGAACCGCTTCTCCTCGCTCCATTTCACCCAGCAGTCCCGCTCGTTCCAGAACCACACATATTCGTCGGAAGCCATCATCGCCTGGTTGAGGTTCTGCGTGAAGCGGCGCAGACGCGAGCCGCCGAGCGGCGGCACGTAGTAGCGCTGCTTCGCGTCGTTCGTGAAGTTCTCCATGTACATCCCCATCGCGGAAGTCACCTGCGCACGGTACTTTCTCCTATTCTCCTCCGCGACGAGTGCCGACATCACCATCTTCTGCTCGACCGCCGCCCGCCAGTATTCGTACTGCTCCGCATCAAAATAATATGAGTCCTCGTTCCCGTCAACGAAGCGGACGGTCGGAGGCGCCACGTCGAGCATCCCGTTGACGAACGGCACCCAGAGATCGCCGCAGGCGCGTACTGCCGACTGCGGATCGACGGCGTTGACCATGCCGTGGATCATGGACAGAAGCCAGTAGGAGAACACCACGGTGTCGGGGAACTCCCGGAACACGCCCCTGAACAGTTCAGCGCCGCGCCGCCGAGCGACAAGGGCCAGACTGTCGTACGGCATGTCGGAAGGAAGCCTGGTGAACTGTCTCGTGTTGAAGTAGTCCTCCATGTCGATGGTGATCCCCTCAAAGCCGCTCTTCTTGGCGAACCAGGCCGCCACCGTAAGGTTGGACGCCGCAAGGGCCCACGTCGCGTCGTCCGTCCAGTCGACGCGCTTGTACGGAGCCCGGAACATCTGCAGGAAGCTGTGCCGCAGCCCCTTGTGCCCGAGCACCTCGCGATAGCCTCGGGCCATTTCTCCGAAACGTTCGCGTTCCCAAAGGAGCCCGTCGAACATATGATCAGTGCTCATCGAGCCATTGCGCTCCGGCACCTTGACATAGACGCCGAATCCAATGCCGTCAAGCCCGGAGGCTTCGATGGCGTCGAGATTGCTCTTGAGAATCTCCGGAGTGGAGAATACGAACTCGTATCCCCAGGCGATGAACTTGCGATAGGTCCCCGGCTCGTTCGAACCCAGACATATCGCGGCCCATGCGACTGCAACCGCCAGCATTCCGATCCTCCTCAACTGCATCTCGTTTCTCCTTTCGTTCCTTATTTACGTTTCATTGCTATCCCATAGGCGGGATAGATTCCTTTCTTTTTCAGTGAACGGAAACCTACACTTTTCC
>JAZSLQ010000066.1:0-18263 GCA_045535455.1 Kiritimatiellia bacterium
CCAAGCCCAGGGAGCACCACGTCGAGAAGAACGAGGTCTCGCTTGCCCCCCCCACCCATCTTGAGCCCTCCGCCGCCGCGGGGCGACGATGCGACATCGCCGTAACCCGCGCCGAGAAGCGCCATTTCGAGAAGCGCGCGAATCGTCGCGTCGTCCTCGACTATCCGTATCTTCGCAATCTCCCCCATGTCCTAAAGCGCCGAAAGAATCCTGCGACCCCACTCGCGCGCCTTGTCGAACTGCGCGAAGGAATAGCTTTCGTTCGGGGAATGGATGCGGTCTTCGCCCTGTCCCCAGCCGACGATGAGCGGCGCCGCGCCAGACGCCTCGCGCAAAAGCGAAAGAACTGGGATCGACGCGCCGCACCACTGGAACGCGGGCCCGCGCGGATCCATTTCGGAAAGAACGTCCGACGCGAGCCGGAAGAGCGGCGAGGCGAGCGGAAGCCGAAACGCGGCGCTTCCCTCGACCACGTCTTCAAACATGAGCTTAAGCCCCTTCGGGCACCTGTCCTCGAGGTGCGTACGCACTGCGGCAAATGCGCCGCGCGGCGACTGCCCGGGGACGAGACGCATCGATATCTTCGCGAAAGCGGACGAAGGTATTATGGTCTTGGACCCTGGGCCGCCGTAGCCGGAATGTATGCCGTTCACCTCTATCGTGGGCTCGAAGGAGTTTCGCTGAACTATCGTCTTTCCCGTCTGTCCGCCGCACGGCTCGCAACCGATGTCCTCTTCAAGCGATTCGTCGGAAGGCCCGAACATCTCGGCCGTCGCGAGTTCGTCGTGCGTCGGATTCTCGATTCCGTCGCGAAACCCGGCGACTGCAATCGACCCGTCTGGGAGGTGGAGACTTGCCATCAGTTCGGCGATGCCTTGCGCCGGGCTCGGCGAAATGCCACCGTATTCGCCCGAGTGGAGATCGCGGTTTGGACCAGAAAGCCGCACAGTAAAATGGGAAATCCCGCGGAGGCCGGCGATGATTGCGGGCCTCAAGTTAGATGCAGCGGACGTGTCGCAGACGAGCAACACGTCTGCGGCGAGGCGGCGGCGCAACGAGGGAACGAGTTCAGAAAGCGACTTACTCCCAGATTCCTCCTGGCCGTCAAGGACTATCTTGATGTTGAGCTTCCCACCGTCAAGCGCGAGGTAGTCGCGCATACCGCACAAGAAGGCGAACGTCTGCCCCTTGTCGTCGTTTGCTCCACGGCAATAAACGCGCCCGTCAATGACTGTCGGCTCGAACGGCGGCGTCTTCCACTCTTCGATCGGATCCGGCGGCTGGACGTCGTAATGACCGTAGATGAGCACTGTTGGCGCACCCTCTTCGCCCTTCCTCTCCGCGAACAGAACTGGCGGCGGGAGCGCCTCTGCCGATGCTGTCGCGCCATCGCCAGGATAAAGCATCTCAGACGAGAAGCCAAGCTTCGACAGCCATTTGCGAAGCCACGACGCACAGGCGACACACTCCTTAAGACGAGCGGAGTCCGAGCCAACCGTCTCGTATTTCAGAAGTTCGAACCACTCGCTTAAAATAGAATCTTCCATCCCATCATCCTTTCAGTTATACGACTCCTACAAATCCCTTGCCAAGTTTCAGATGTTGCGAAGGCGCGCGAACTCGTCGAAAAAGCCAGGATACGACTTCGCAACGCATTCGGAGTTGTCTATCTCGACGGGACCATCTGCTACCGTAGCGCCGATGGCGATAGCCATCGCGATGCGGTGGTCGTCGAACGAGTGGAACGCACCGCCGTCGAACTTGCCACCCGTGCCGTGGATCACGAAAGAATCCTCATCCGATTCGGTATCGACGCCAAAGCGCTTCAATACGTCCGTCATCGCCGCAATGCGATCTGACTCCTTAAGGCGCAGACGACGCGTCCCGGAGAAGCGCGTAACGCCAGACGACGCGCCAGCAAGCACCGCAAGCGCAGGAAAGATATCAGGGCATCCAGACACGGACACGTCAACCTGCTCGCCCTTCCATGCTGACGCGATGCGCGGCGCAAGCTCAGAAACCGCGCGGTCTGGCTGGGACGAATGCGCGTCGAGCCCATCGAACATGACTACGCTGCCCATAGAGTTCATCGCGCTCCAGAACGCCGCGCCAGACCAGTCGAGCTCGACTTTCGTGTCGGGCTGCGCAATGTACTTCTGTCCTCCAGGGACATCAAAGCCGTCGTCGCGCACTGCGACATATATTCCCGCACCGGAAAGAACGCGAAGCGTCATATCGACGTAGCCACGCGACTCGAGCGGAGTCGTGAAGCGTATCTGCGAGTCGCCGTCAAGAAGCGGAAGCGCGAAGAGAAGCCCGGTCACGAACTGCGACGATACATCGCCAGCGAGCTCATGGAGCCCGCTCTTGAGTTCTGAATAGTCGAGTTGGGGCCGCTCGGAAAGGCGCCCGCGCGTAAGGAACGTAACCGACTTCCCAAGCGCGGCGGCGACAGGGCCGAGGAAGCGACGCGTCGATCCGCTTTCACCGCAGTCAAGGACGGCAAGTTGGCTATCGCCCTTCAGCGCCTCAAGACACCGTTTCGTAGCAATTATGTCCTCGCTGTCGCCCTCGGCTGGTACAAGACGAGAATAGTCGCCAGCGAGAAAGTCGGCGACGAGAAGCCGGTGTTCATGTGATTTTGATCGCGGAATCTTGACAGAACCTGTTCGCTTGCCGGGTTGAATCGTGGTCATCAAAGAATCTCCTTCGAAAGATCTATCTTAATTCCGCGCACATCGCCCCAACCGCACGGCAAGGCAAACGTCACGGCACCGCCCTCCCGCTTCTTGTCGCCGCGCATCAATGTCACAAGCCCGTCGAGAGAAAGACCGGCAGGAAGCGAAGTCGGAAGTCCTGCAGCAGCGAAGCGCGCGGCAAATTCCTCTGGCCACGACGCAGGGGTAAGACCGCGGCGGACAGCGATTTTCGCCTCCTCGACGCAGCCGATCGCGACTGCCTCGCCATGCGAGACTCGGTAGCCAGTCGCCTTTTCGATTGCATGCGCAACAGTATGCCCGCAGTTGAGAAGAATTCGGCGACCAAGCGTCTCAAGCGGGTCCTCTCGCACAATTCCGACCTTTACCATCAAATTCTCGGCAATCTCGGCAGGAGAAGGAATCCCCAGCTTTGAACTTTCAACTTTAAACTTTAAACTTTCAACTCCCCCAATCGCTTCATGCTTGATCATTTCGGCGCGGCCATCTGCGACGAGTTTCGTGGAAAGCGTTTCGAGGAAGTCCGTATCGATTACTACGAGCTTCGGGAAATGGAAAGCACCGGCAAGATTCTTGCCATCTGGAAGATCGCACCCCGTCTTGCCGCCAGTAGATGCGTCAACCATTGAAAGCAACGTAGTCGGAACATTGATCCAGGAGATGCCGCGCATCCAAGTTGCGGCGGCGAAGCCGGTCAAGTCGCCTGCGACACCGCCGCCAAGCGCAACGACCATGTCCTTGCGGCCAATCCCTCTCTCTGCAAATACGCGCCAGAGTTTGGCGACTGTCACAGGCGTCTTGTGCTCTTCGCCCGACGGAATGGTGGCGAATGGCGAAACTCCAAGACGATCAGACCAGAGCCGAGCTACAGTCTCGTCAGCAACGACGTTGCGCCCTGCGAGGATTGCAGGTGCGATGCCGCGACCAACAACGACAAGCGAAGACTGTGCGTCGAAAAACGCGGCAACCCGATTTGGGAAAGAGCCATAGTGCGATGCACGCTCCTTCGCCTTGTCGCCGAGGGGCCGCGACCCAGGCGCCGCGCCGATGCGACGCGCAAGTTCATCGTCAGAAGGAGTGTCGAGGCAAAAGACAGTGCCATTCGCTTCGCAAAGCGACCTGTTCTCGTCGCGCAAGAGAGTGCCACCGCCAAGCGATACGACAGTAAGAGTTGAAAGTTGAGAGTTTAAAGTTGAAAGTTTTTCAGCGGATGAAGAAATCAAATCTTGCAATACGGTGCGCTCAAGATCTCGGAAAGCCGCCTCGCCGCGCACCTTGAAAATCTCGGGGATCGCCACACCCTCTTCGGCGACAATGCGCTCGTCAAGGTCGACAAAGACAGCGCCAAGCCGTTCGGCCAGCGCCTTGCCAAGCGTTGACTTCCCGCTTGCAGGCGCACCGTATATGAAAACAAATCTATGCAGACACTTTATTTCGCTCTTATCGCCCATGTAGAGATTATACCATATTCTACCCCTCGGCGGCGCGTGTCCAATTCCTGTCCGCCTTACGGCCCGCTGAGCGGAGGATGGTGGAGGTGAGGGGAGTCGAACCCCTGTCCGAAACAGAATCAACCAAACTTCTACGCGTGTATGGCGCCTTTGATCTCGGAAGCGGTACGCCGACGTCCGGGCTTATCCGCAACCACCCGCTCGGTTCGGCACCCTTAAGCGAGCGAGCGGAGCCCCCTCAAGCGTGGCCTGCTAAATTATGCCTCGGCGCTCAGCAGACATCGGCGCTTCGACATCGCGGCCGTTAATTAGGCGGCGAGAGCGTAATCGTTGTTCGCAATTACTTTTTGTCCTCGTTTTTTACGTGGCCAACGAGGATCCACGACGCGCGATCTGACCTCAACATGTCCCGTCGAAACCGGATCACCCCCATCATGGGGATTCATAAACTTGGCTCGGGCGGCTGGATTCGAACCAGCGACCAATTGATTAACAGTCAACTGCGCTACCACTGCGCCACGCCCGAATAGTCAAGTGGCGCGTATTATATCAAAAGTGACGCCACGTGCGCAAGGGGGCTGTTTGCAAATTTTGAGCCAGACGCGGAGAAGCTCGGAATCACTCCACGCCTGGGCCGCGCAGCCCTTCTGGGCATGCGGCGCGTCGCCGTCGGCGTTTTCGCTCACATGGCAGACGCAGCCCGCGTTGATGTTCTCGACAGACGAGGCGAGAAGCGAAAGCGCGGAAGAGCGCGAACACGCGCCGATCTTGACGAGCGCCTCGGCGTACAGCGGGAACACCCAGCCCCACACCGTTCCGTTGTGGTAGGCGGGCTTGCGTTTCGTGTCCTCGTCGCCGGCATAGACGCCGCAGTAGAGCGGATGGCCAGAGTTGAGCGACCGCATGCCGCCCGGAACGACGAGCTCCTCGGTCGCAAGCAGTATGGACGGATCGTCGATAATGCCGAGCGTAATCAGGAAAAGCTGATTCGGGCGAATCGTGTCCTCTGGCTTCGCATCTGCCGCCCTTTCTCCGTTCGGCGCCGCGAGACAGTCGAAGTAACCAGGCGCGTCCTTGCGCTTAAAGAGCCGCTTCAGAGAATCGAGCGCCTTGTCCGCGAGTTCGCTGCGGCCGAGGAAGCGAAGAGCGGAAATCCATAGCGCCTGTATCTCGACGGGATAGCCGATGCGCGGCGTGCACGCCGGATAGTTCGTGTCCATCCACGTGAAGTGAGACGGCGACCAGACGAGCGCACTTTCCCTGTCTACGTGGATTCCGTTGGGCGTGCCCTTGATATAGTTGTCGACTATCGACTCGCACGTCTTCTTAAGCGCCGTCATCTGGTTCGCGCAGCCGGCCTCGCAGATCTCCTGCACGCAGCGTATGAACCAAAGCTGCGCGTCAGTAGTGTCGCGGTTTCCGGCGGTGTTGCCGTAGATGATGTTGGGAAGTGTCCCATTTTCCTCAAACGCGGCGAACGCCTTCAAGATACGGACGGAGTCGGTGATCTTGCCCGCGGCAATCATGCCGCGCATGAAGATGAAAGTGTCGCGCCCCCAATCAAAAAACCACAAATAGCCGGCGATTACCGTCTTTAGGTCGTCGCGCTTTACGATGAAGAGGTCGAGAGAGCGAGCGAGGACATCGGGAACAGGCGCCGTCACGACGGATGGCAGTTGCTCTGCGCACCACCTGAACGGCGCGGCGGATTTGCCGCGAGCGGAGTCGCCTTCATAGACGCCGGTCATGACGACCGCTTCGCCCACCTTGAGGTCTGCGGATATCCAGCCAGGGCTGTAGAGATCGCCAGATCCATCCTGCCCTCGCGCGGCTTCCTCGGAGTGCGAAACATTGTACTCCCACTGCGGCTCGTGGTGATAGACGCCGTTCTCCACCGTCATCTCGAACTTTCCTTCGTAGGGCGCAAAGGAGAAACCGTTTCCTATATCACGCGTCTTTGCCGGGAAAAGATCTTCGAGACCCGCGTAGGCCTTTGTCGTAGAATGGAAGCTCCTCCATTCGATGTCTGGGCGGAAGACTATCCGCACCTGGTCGCCGACGTCGTTGTCGCCGCGCTCGTAGCGCGAGACGACGAGCCGCGCGGCATTTCTTCCCTCGGCAAGCGTGAGCACGAAGGAGAACGAGGCGGAGTGACCCATGCCGCACGGGACGAGGAAATCCCAGCGCGCACCGCGCCCCGCTGGGTCGGCGGTGAAGGACGTCACGCACTTCGCGTCGATCTCGCGCGTGTATCCCTCGCGCTGAAGCCAGCAGCGCGTGCGCGTCCAAAGGTTCAGCCGGTCGGACGGCACGTTCGGGTTCGGGTTTGCCGCGAGAATAGCGTCGTACTGGCTCGCTATGTCGCCCCAACCGAGGCGCACCTGAGACGCAGCGCCCGCACCATTTGAAAGAATCGTTCTGTACTCGGGATGCTTGCGCACCTCGTCGCCACTCAGGACAAGCTTCGCCGCAGCGAGCTTTGGCGTCGGCGGGACGAGAAACTTCGCGCCCGTCCGTTGTGCCTTGCCCTCGGGATAGACGACGACCATTATCTCAAGCTCGCGACAATGTGTGCCATCGCCCTTGTAGTGCGGCGCGTCAAATATCGCCACGTGGCGCTGGCCGTCGGGACGCGAACGATAAACTCTAAGCGTCTTGCCGATCTCAGGGTCGATTAGTCGCACCCTAAAATGACATTCAGCCGAGACTTCCACAAATTCATTCTCTGGAACGCACACGACGCGGTGTAGGTCGCGCGGGAAGACCCAATGGAAAGCGGGCTTTGGCGTCTTGGCGTCCGGATGCTTGGTCGTCTGAGCTGGACCGGCCTTTGCCAAAGTAGCCGAAGTTGCGAGGCAGAGAACTTCGCCGGGCTTAAGCGGCACTGGACCGGAGGTCTTGACCTTGCGCTCGGAAAGCAAGTCAAACGCCTCGCCGTAGGGAAACGCCGCGCGATCCCAGTCGATCATCGCCGGCGCACCACAGTCGAGGTTGGCGAGAACAAGGACAAGCCGTTCCGCCGAAGGGGTGCGGGGAACGCCTTCCCCGTCCGTTCCACACTTCCTCACCACGGCAAGCGTATTGCCCTCGCCGCGAGTGACAAGCGACAGGCGGCTCGCGCCTGAGAAAGTCGGATCGCTTCGCAAGATATGGTTGAGCTTCGCGATCATATCGACCATGTTCGACTCGCTGTTCCACGCGAGGTCGTTCTTGCCGTGGACGTCTATCTTCTCGCGGCAGAACCATTCAACACCGTTCGCGATTCCCCATGCGCCCTGCCACGAGAGAAGCGCCGCAAGCTGCACACGAAGCCGCGCGTATGTCTCGCCCTTCTTGGCCAGACGGTCGTTGTCGTGCGTTTCCGCGAAGTGGACGAGCGTACCGAATTTCTCGCTCCGCTCGATTGCGCCAGGGAGATACCACTCGAACGCGCCGCGGTCGTATGTCTGGAATATCTCGGAGTACGCCCAGTCGAGGTTTGCCACTGCGAGCAAGTCGTCGGTGAGCTTAAGATCACCGCCAAGACCCTCGAGCATGAAGATCGTGTCGGGATACTCCTCGCGGACGCGAGAGACAATGTACTCCCACGTCTTGAGCGGAATCATGTACCCGGCATCGCACCTGAAGCCATCAACGCCGTTGCGGCACCAGAAGAGAAATACGTCTGCCATGTAGGCACGAAGCTCGGGGTTCGAGTAGTCGAGCTCAACGAGGTCGGCCCACTTTACGCCCCACGCGCCAGGCGAATGGAAGCGACCGTCCGCCTCGTGGCGGAACCAGTCTGGATGGTGCGTCTGCAGCGTCGAAGCCCAGCCAGTGTGGTTCGCAGGAAGATCGACGAGCAAGAGTCCATGCCGCGCGTGCACCGCGTCGATAAGTTCCATGAACTGGTCGAGCGGAGTCGTAAACTCGTCGAACTCCGCCATCGCCGGATCGACGGCAAAAAAGTCAGTCGCGGCAAACGGGCAGCCGTATTCGCCCATGACGGCGTACGTCGTCGGCACGGGGAAAGGAGGAAGCGTCTGGATGATGCGAAAACCCATCCTGTCCATTATGTGGTCGAGACGCCGCGCCACTTCGCGGAACGAGCCGAACTGCCGAGGAAAGACGGTGTAGATCGTGTTGTTGGCCCGCGTTTCCGCGCTCTCGACCTTGATATGGAGATTGCGTCCCTCGGGCCATTCGGGAACATTAGACCCCTCGGGGAAAAAGCACGCCTTACCAGAGAAAATGCCGACTTCATCAAGGAGAATGTCGGCCTTGAAAACGCCTGGCTCCGTTTCCACGAGCGGAATGTCAGTCCACGCGCGTGCAAGCGGCGTCTCCCCTCTCTCGGTCTCCGCGATGATCTCGCGCCGGCGCACGCGGGCGTGGCCGATGTTAGTGCGAAACGCCGCGCGGCCCTTGCGCGGCGTTTCAAGCGTAAGCGTTACAGATAGCACGTCGCCGCGCCACCTGAGAAGAAACGATTCGGGAGCCGGAGTCTGGATCATTTGTCAGAGAGCAGCGCGCTTGATTTCCTTTAGCGTCGTGCGCCCGTCATAGAGCGCCTTGCCGACTATCGCAGCCCGCAGGTTCGGACGCTCTAGCGCCTTGAGGTTCTCGATGTCGAACGGAGAGCTTACACCGCCGGAGGCCGTTATCTGGCATGTCGGCGCGGCATCGCAAATCGCCGCCATCTGAGTGAGATTCGGCCCGCCGAGCATGCCGTCCGTCGCGGTGTCGGTGTAGATTATCGTCTTAACGCCGGCCTTGGCGACGGCGGCGGCGAGCTCGGTCGCCTTGACCTTCGTCGTCTCGACCCAGCCCTTCGTCTGGACAAAGCCATAACGCGCATCTATGCCTACGGCAATCTTGTCGCCGTAGAGCTCGATCGCCTCGGAAAGAAACGCGGGGTCTTCGAGGGCGGCGCTCCCGATTATCGCGCGCGTCGCGCCCGCCTCGAGGACAGCGCGAAGCGACTCGGGGTCGCGAAGGCCGCCGCCGACTTCGACGGGGCCGCCGAACGCCTCGATTATGCGAGCTATCGTCTCGGCATGCTTCGGCGTTCCAGCGAAAGCGCCGTCAAGGTCGACGACGTGAAGTTCTTCGCCGCCCTGCTCGCGCCAGTCCTTCGCCTGCGCCGCCGGATCGTCGCCATAGACAGTGACGTCGTCGGCACGGCCCTGCCTGAGCCGCACGCATTTGCCGTCCTTGAGATCGATTGCGGGGAGTATTACCATGTCAGATGACCCCCTTCGACGAAGGAACGCCCTTCTCGTTAGGGTCGACGGCCTTTGCCTGGCGAAGTGCGCGGGCAAAGCTCTTGAAAAGCCCCTCGCAAACGTGGTGCGCCTCGTCGCCGTAGATCTGGCGGAGGTGGATATTCGAGCGGCTTTCGACGGAAACTGCGCGAAAGAACTCCTCGACGAGCTTCACCTCGAAGTCCTTGACGAACATGTGCTTCATCGCGCACTGCATGTCGAGGAAAGGACGGCCGCCGAGGTCGAGCGAAGTCTCGCACAGCGCCTCGTCCATCGGAATCGACGCGAAGCCATAGCGGACGATCCCCTTCCTGTCGCCGAGCGCCTCATTGAGTGCCTTGCCGAGAACGAGCCCGACATCCTCCACCGTGTGGTGGTAGTCGACCTTGAGGTCGCCGTCCGCCTTTACAGTGAGGTCAATAAGCGCATGCTTCTTCAGGAGCTCAAGCATGTGGTCGAAAAAACCGATTCCTGTCGATATCACCCCTTCGCCAGAACCGTCGAGGTTCAGTTCAAGGGCAATCTTCGTTTCCTTCGTGTCGCGCGAAATCTTAGCCGTTCTCATGCGGATATTATACCATATTCTTCTGCCGCTCCGCCCCGTTTTCCAGAGGGGTCGACTATCGACAGGCGCGGGAGGCGGACATGTAGAGAATGGCCGCGGAAACGGCGTACTGCGGATCTACCGCCTCTCCGCCGAGCGGCGGTTTTCTCCAGTCGGGACCGTTGATTCCATCGGAAAGACGGCGCGAAGTCCACGCGGAGCGGGCGTTGGCGAGAATGTAGTCGCGGTACTTCTCGCACCCTGGGCGCCTGGCGAGTTCAGAAAGATACCGCATCGCGACGCCATTGGAAAGACCTTCTGCTATGCTTCTCGCGCAACGCACGGAATCCGACGACCCTATCAGTCGGTCGGCTGCCTTCTTCGCGTTCACGAGGTAGATCGCGCTTCCCGTCGCCCTGTAGAGCCGCATCGACGCACCAATGAAGACGCCGACATTCTCCGCGGATTCTGCGTCAGAACGGGTGCCGTCCACGAACAGCGCCTCGCGGACCGCGCCAGTCGCAGGGTCAAACATGCGTTCTACCGCCCACTTGTAGAGCTTGCGTGCTTGCAGCAGATACTTGACGTCCTGCGTCGCATTGTAGAGCCCGAGCGCAGCGACTACGGCGCTGAAATTGGCCGCAGCGCTCTTTGACGTCTTCTCGTCGCTCCTGTGCCACATGCCGCCGCCAAGTGCGTTGTCGACATGGTTGAGCCAAAGCGAGTCGTAGAGCGTCCGCGCCTCGTCGAGATACTTCTTGCTGCCGGTCGTGCGCGAGGCGCGCGCACATGCAATTGCCCATTTCAGGACCTCGTCGTTTCGCCCATTCGCCGCACGGTCGGGATACACGGACGAGAAATCTCCGAAATAGGCGTCAATGGCCTCTGCCGCAAGGTCCATGCGCCAAAACGTTGAGACATTGTCGAGAAGAAGCGAGAAGCCATGGGTCGCGAAACTGAACGACGGAGCAACGCCTCGTTTTCCGTCTGAGAGAAGAGCGACGTCGCTGGAAAGCCGATACTTGGTCCATATCGCCCTTGTGGCGTCGGCTCCACGCTGGTACCAGTAGATCTCCCTGTCCTCAATGCCCTTGGCCTGTTCGATTAGATCAGAAGGTGACTCTTCGGTGGTACACTCGGACGACTTGCACCCCGCAAGCACAGCAAACGCAAGAAATACCGCTATAAAGCGCAATGTCATTTTACTCTCTGCCTAAGAATTTCGTACATGGCGACAGATGCGGCCGTCGCAGCATTCAGAGACTCGAAGCCGCCAGGCATCGGCAGGACGGCTATGAAGTCGCACTTCTCGCGCACGAGCCGTGAGATGCCGTTCCCCTCCGCACCAACGACGAGGCCGACGCGCCCCTTGAAGTCGATGTCCGTGTAGTTCTTCGCATCCTCGCCCCAGTCAAGCCCCGTGAACCAGAGCCCCGCATCCTTTAGCTCTTCAATCGCGCGCGGCAGATTGACGACGTGGGCGACCTTTATGTGCTCCGCGCCGCCAGCCGAAGCGCGAACGGCCGCAGGCGTGATGCCGCACGCGCGGTCCTCGGGAATCACGACGCCAGTCGCGCCGACCGCCGCGGCAGTGCGGAGAATAGCACCGACGTTCTGCGGGTCTTCGAGATGGTCAAGGACGACCACAAGGGCGTTTTCATCCTCTTCGACATCGCGAACAATGTCCTCAATCCCGACATACGGATAGCCCGTCGTCTTCAGCGCGACGCCCTGATGGTGGCCAAAGCGCGTCAGGCGGTCGAGCTGGTCGCGGTCCATCGTGCGGATCATCAGCCGGCGCGACTGCGCCTCGGCGCGTATGCGGGCGATCTGGTCGTCCTCGTCGGGGAACGCTGGCGGCAGGACAATTTCAGACGCAGTGCGGCGAGCGGCGGCGAGAGCTTCCTCAACGGGATTTCTCCCGTAGATCCACTCGCCGCCGGTCACCAGCTCGCGCGGGCCCTTGTGGTGATGATTGTTGTTTCGAAAGTTCAAGGGTTTAAGGGTTAGAGGGTCCAAGAGTAAAGTTCAAATTCTAGAACTTTTGAACTTTATCTCTTGAGCAGAACGTCCTTCTCGTACTTTTCAACTTGCTTGAACCAGGACTCGTCGGCGACGACTCCGTTGCGCTTGCAGAACTCGGCCCAGACTTCGTCGACGGGATAGTTCTTGTACTCTTCCTGGAGGACAAGCTGCGCCGTGAGAGCGCCGGTGTCCTGGAGCTTCGTCAAGTCCTTCCACGGAACGAGCATCGCCTTGAGGAGCTCCTTCTGCATGTTGCGCATGCCGAGCACCCACGCCGCAACGCGGTTGATCGAAGCGTCAAAGTAGTCGAGCGCGACGATGAAGTTCTCGGGGCCCATCTTGACGATTTCCTGCGCACACGCACGGAGATCGTCGTTCTGGCGGATCACGTGGTCGGAATCCCACCTGACCGGGCGCGAGATGTGGAACGCGACCTTGCCGAACGTCATGAGGAACGAACTGATCTTGTCGGCGACCGACTCTGTGAGGTGGAAGTGCCCCATGTCGAGAAGAGCGAGGATCTTGCGCGTCATCGCGTAGCCCATCACGAACTCGTGGGAGTTCACCGTGTAGCTCTCGACGCCGATGCCGAAGAGCTTCGACTCGAGGAACGGGATGACGGCCTTCTTGTTGTACTTGTACTTGAAGATCTTGTCTAAGGAGTCGGCCATGCGCTTGCGCGGCCCAAGGCGGTCGCTGGGCTCGTCCTTGTAGCCGTCTGGGCACCAGAAGTTGATGCCGCAGGGAGACTTAAGCTCCTTCGCGAAATACTCGCCGATCTTGAGGCACTGAATGCCATGCTTGATCCAGAAGTTGCGAACCTTAGGGTCAGGACTCGAAAGAGTGAGCCCGTCGGCCGCCATCGGGTGTGAGAAGAACGTCGGATTGAAGTCAAGCTTGACGCCCGTCTTCTTCGCCCACTTCACCCACGGCGCAAAGTTCTTCTCGCTGAGCTTGTCGCGGTCGATGACCTTGCCCTCATGGATTCCGTAGCAGGCGTGGAGGTTGACGCGGTGGCGTCCAGGGATCAGCGCGAGCGCAAACTCAAGGTCCTTCATGAGCTCCTGGGGAGTCCTCGCCTTGCCCGGGTAGTTGCCAGTCGTCTGAATGCCGCCCGACGCGCCGCCGGTCGTCTCAAAGCCGCCAACGTCGTCGCCCTGCCAGCAATGCAGCGAGATAGCGATCTTGCCGAGGTCCTTGATCGCCTTCTCGGTGTCGATGCCGATCTTGGCGTACTTCTTCTGCGCTTCTTTGTAGCTCATTGTTCTCCTTTTTTTGACTGTTATTTTAAACCACGAAATTTTCAGATTTTTAAACCACGAAATACACGAAAATACCTTGTCACTCTTCTTCGGGCTTGGGCAGCTCGAACGAACAGTCGGTCACGCGCACGTCCGTCGGCGCAAAGTCTCCGTTGTGGTTTTCTGCCTTGAACCAGATCCACTCCTGGCCAGTGACTTTGACGCGGTCGAACCACACGTTCTCCATCTCCCACGCATAGCGCGAAACGAAACGACGTTCAGGGCCTATCGTCTCAAGGGTGATGTTGGAGAAGACAGAGTCGCGAAGTTTAAGACCGATGAAGCCGTTGCACTCGCACCCAGTCGCCGTGATGTTGGCGAGGATCACGTCGTGAACCCATGTGCCATACAACCCCTGCGACCTGTGGAAGGCCGGCTCTTCGACAACGCCAGACGACTCAACGTCGATCAGCTTGCAGTTGACTGCCAGGCAGTCTTCTGCCGAGAACGCGTCGGCGGAAATTGACTTGATGATGTGGTTGCGGACAATCTTGCAGCACGGCCCGTTCGCCATCTCGGTCGTTGCTCCGCCAGTCACGTAGCCGGTGAGCCGGTTGCCAAAGACGAACGTATTGGCGACGGCGCGGCCGCCCTTGTTGCGAACAATGCAGTCCTCGAGCCAGCAGCTCGACTTGTCGTCCACACCGGCGAGAGCATAGCCCTGGCCGCCCTCGATGTCACAGAAAATCTGCACGTCCTTGAACCTGAGCTTGTCGCACCCGGTGCGAGCGCCCTTTATGCGAATGTCCTTGCGCGTGAGCCCGGGGGCCGGTCTGATCGTCGTCCAGTACTTGCGGTCGTTGCCGCCGCCGATACGCTCGACGGGATATACGCCGGGCTTCATGAGGTATACCGTTCCGCCGTCGCCCGCCTTTTTGACCGCCTGCTTCATCGACTTTACGGGAGACTCCTTAGTGCCGTCATTGTAGTCGATTCCGTCCGTCTGGTCGAGCCATATCGCCTTCGTGGAACCAAGCTTGCCGTCCTTGTCGCAGTAGAGCAGCATGTCGGGGAGCTTGTGGCTCGTGCCATCCTCGGCAACAGCTTTCGCGCCAACGACTAATTTGTTTTCCTTTAGTTTCGCAACGTCGAAGGAGGCGGGGTCAATCGTGAACCAATGCTCAACGACCCTTGTCCTGTCGTTAAGGGTTGGCTTCTCGACCTTTGCGGCCTTCTTGCCGTTTATGGTGAATTCAACATAGAACGGCTTGTCGTAGAACGCGACTACGCCCGCCTTGAACGGCTCCTTTAGGCGCTGGCAGGGAATGACGTCCCACTGCGCGACCGGACGCATGGCAGAGAACGCGGCAGAACCGGCCAGAACCGCGAGAAGCGAAATTACGTGCGCCGACTTCATCTGTCAGAGCCCCTTCTTTGCGTACTTAAGCCCGATTTCAAGGCCGCGAAGCTCTGCGAGGCCGATGAGCCGACCACCGTAGCTGTAGCCGCAGTAGCACTTCTTGCCCTTGAGCTTCGCAAGCTCGTCGTCGATCTCCATGAGACGCCCGTGGTCGGGACGAACAACGATCTTTTCGCCGCGGCGCTTCTCTTCCTTGAGGAATTCCTCGAAGAGCTTCGGGATGTTCGTCTGGCCGCAGAGATGACACTGCGACTCGTGGAAGATCTTGTCGTCGGTGTACTCGAGGTTTCGGAAGTGACAGAAGAAGACGCGCTTGCCAAACTTCTTCATGATCTCGACGGCGTCGTTCTTCGGGTCGCCTCCGAGAGAGCCCGTGCAGAGCGTAAGGCCGACGTGCTTCGAGGGGCACTTCTTGTACATCTCCGCGATGTCCTTGGCGTTAGAGAGGATGCGCGGAAGACCGAAGATCTGGTGCGGCGGATCGTCGGGGTGGATGCACATGTCGACGCCAGTCTCTTCGAGAACAGGCGAGATCTCGTTGAGGAACCAGTACATGTTCTCGCGGAGCTTCTTGTCGTCGATGCCCTCGTAGGTCTTGAGCTGCGCGAGGAACTCCTCGGGGCTCAAGTCGTCAACCGTGCCGGGAAGACCGCAGAGAACCGAATCAGCGACGCGCTTTTTCTCCTTCGGGGAAAGCTTCTTCCAGAGGCGCGTAGCGCGGTCGCGGGTCTTCTTGTCGTACTCCTTCTCGGCGCCGGGGCGCTTCAGGTAGAACATGTCGAAACCGGCTAGCTCGTACTCATTGTACTCGAGGCAAGTGGAGCCGTCGGGGAGAGCGTACTCGAGGTTCGAGCGTGTCCAGTCGAGGACGGGCATAAAGTTGTAGCAGACGGTCTTAATGCCGCACTTCGCAAGGTTCCTCAAAGTCTGCTTGTAGTTCGCGACATACTTGAGGTAGTTGCCGGTGTGCTTCTTGATGTCCTCGTGAATCGGCACGGACTCGACGACACTCCAGGTCATGCCGGCGTCCTTGACCTTTTTCGCGCGCGCCTTGATTTCGGCGACGGGCCACACTTCGCCCGGCTTCCTCTCGTAGAGCGCGGCGACGATGTCGGTAACGCCCGCCTGACGGATTTCCTTCAACGTGATCGCATCTGCGTCACCATACCATCTCCATCCCTGCTTCATATTACAACTCCACTTTCTTATAGTGCGGCACAAGGCCCTTCATAAAGCACCAGCCGACAATATACGCGACGGCGCAATAGCTAAAGAGAATCATGTAGCCGGCGGGCTTGCCGGTGTAGCCGCAGAACGCGAACGCGTCGCCTTGCTCCGCAGCGTACGTAAACAGCTTGCCCGCGCACTTGTTCACCATGAAGCTTCCGCAGCCCGCGGCAAACTGCGCGATGCCGGTCAAGGTGCCGATAGTTGACTTAGGGAACATGTCGCCGACAACGGAATAGACGTTAGCAGACCACGCCTGGTGTCCAGCACACGCAAGACCGATCAAGATCGCAACACCCATGGCGGCGAGGAATTTCTGAGCGTTGACCGCGAGGGAGCTGCCGAACACACCGAGGGGCTGTGCGCCGAGCGCGAGAAGCGGGAAGCACGCGAAGATGAACATCGCGACCATGCGACCCTCGTAGGCGTTCATGCCGCGCTTGTCGACCATGTACGTCGGAATCTTGCAGAGCCCTATCGAGACGAAAGTGACGATCGCGTAGAGGGAGAAGATCAGCGCCATGCCCGCAAGGGTGTCGCTCTTGTAGCCGAACTGGTCGGAGAAGTACCCAGGGGTCCAGAAGAGGAAGAACCACCACACGCCGTCGGTGAGGAATCGGCCGAAGACGAGCGACCACGTCTGGCGAAGCGAAAACGCCTTGCCATAAGAGATTTTCTTTTCTTCGGGCGAGGGTGCGGGGCCGCCCGAGGCCCCGTCCGTTGCATCGTCCGACTCGATATACTTGAGCTCCGCGGCGTTGACGCGAGGGTTCTCGGCGGGTTTCTTGTAGAGCCAAATCCAGAAGCCCATCCACACAAAGCCAAGGGCGCCGATGACGATAAACGCCATCTCCCAGCCCCAGAACTTCGCGATAATCGGAATCGTGAGAGGCGCGGCGAGTGCGCCGACGGAAGAGCCGGAGTTGAAGATCGAGGTCGCGAACGCGCGGTCTTTCTTCGGGAAGTACTCCGCCGTCACCTTGATCGCCGCAGGGAAGTTGCCCGCTTCGCCGAGGGCGAGAACTGCGCGGCACGCAAGGAAGAGCCACACGGACGCCGTGATGCCCATCATGGCGACGAAGCCGGCGGCCTTGAGCGCGGAAGTGCCGACGCCGCACGCCGCGTGGAGGCACGCGCCGAGCGACCAAATGAAGATCGCCCACAGATACCCCTTCTTCGTGCCAAGCTTGTCGATGAACTTCCCGGCAAAGAGGTTGCACAAGGCGTAGATGATCGAGAACGTCGCCGTAATCGTGCCGTAGTCGTTGTCGGTCCAGTTGAACTCAGGCGAGATGAAGTCCTTCCAAGTGAGCGAGAGAACCTGGCGGTCGAGATAGTTTACGGTAGTTGCAAAAAACAGCAACGCGCAGATGACCCAGCGGAAGTTGGACATCTTCGAAGTTTGATTTTCGTTCATGTCGTTATTATACCAAATATAAGCCATCCGCCGCCACACCGAATTCGTCAAAGAAACCAAAAAAGCAAGGGGCTGGCAATTGCCAGCCCCTTTGCGCTTTTCGATGGAAGCGGCGTTTGAAAACCGCTTGCCAAGCGTCACTTGTCGAACGTGTAGACGTCGATCTTCTTGTAGCCGGTGTGGAGAAGGTGATGCGCCTTCTCGCCGCCCTGAGCGCCCGTCTTGCCGTCAAGGTAGTCCTTGTAGAGGGCAGTGACTTCGGGGTTCTGGTGCGACATGCGAAGCGTGCACTTCTCGTCGTCGGTGTAGAGGCCCGCCGTGCGCTGTGCGCGGATCGCGTCCGTCGCAAGGCAGGGCTGACCGCCACCGCCGATGCAGCCGCCGCGGCACGCCATGACCTCAATGAAGTCGAAGCGCGGCTTGACGCCGTTCTTGCGGTCTTCGCGGATCATGTCGAGGACCTTCTCGACGTTGCCCATCTGGTGGGCGACAGCGATGTTGACCTTCGTGCCCTTGATGTCAATCGTGGCCGTCTTGACGCCGTCCATGCCGCGCACCGCCTGGAAGTCGATGCTCGGCGGCTGCGCCTCGCCAGTAATAAGGCAGTAGGCCGTGCGGAGAGCCGCTTCCATGACGCCGCCGGTGACGCCGAAGATCGTGCCTGCGCCGGTATACTCGCCTAAAAGCTTGTCAGCCGGTTCCTCGGGGAGCGAGGCGAAGTCGATGCCGGCCGCCTTGATCATGCGGGCGAGCTCGCGCGTCGTCAGCACGACGTCGGTATCCTGGGTGCCGGTGGCGCTCATGAACTCGTCGCGCGCGATCTCGTGCTTCTTCGCCGTGCAGGGCATGATCGAAGTGACGTGGATCTTCGTGTGGTCGACGCCGTTCTTGTCGGCCCAGTAGCTCTTGCAGAGAGCGGAGAGCATCTGCTGCGGCGACTTGGCGGTCGAGAAATTCGTCGTGAAGACAGGAGCGTAC
>JAZSLQ010000115.1:0-7673 GCA_045535455.1 Kiritimatiellia bacterium
CGAACGAGACGATTGCCGGCGCGGAGCTCAAGGAGTTCCCGAAGGTCGGCGGCCCGCTCATCTGCGACATGTCGTCCGACATCCTGAGCTGCGAGCGCGACTACAACAAGTTTGACATGTTCTACGCCGGTGCCCAGAAGAACCTCGGTCCTTCCGGCATGGCCGTCGTCGCGATCAAGAAGGAACTCGCCGCGAAGGGCGACGACAAGATCCCGACGATGCTCCAGTACCGCACCTACGTCGACGAGAACTCCCTCTTCAACACTCCGCCGACCTGGGGCATCTACATCTTCGGCGAGACGATGAAGTGGGTCAAGAAGATGGGCAAGGAGAACCTCTTCAAGCTCAACGCCGAGAAGGCGAAGAAGATCTACGACGTTATCGACGGTTCCGAGTTCTGGACCGGCACGGCGCTCAAGGAGTTCCGTTCCAACATGAACGTTACCTGGCGCATCAAGGGCGGCGACGAGGAGCTCGAGAAGAAGTTCCTCGACGAGTCCAAGAAGCTCGGCATGAGCTCGCTCAAGGGCCATCGTTCCGTCGGTGGCTTGCGTGCGTCGATCTACAATGCGTTCCCGATGGAAGGCGTCGACGCTCTCGTCTCCTTCATGAAGGACTTCGAGAAGAAGAACGGCTAACGGTTCGCGTCCAGCTATGACTGGATGTAGGCGCGGTCCTCTGCGGAAAACTTGCGGAGGGCCGCGTCGTGCAATTGATAATCGACCGCCGCAAATGATATAATATGCGGCCAAAAGAATATGCGGCCAAAAGGAAAAAAGAGAATGAATATCGTTTGCTTGGATCTTGAAGGAGTGTTGGTCCCCGAGATTTGGATTGCTTTCGCTGAAAAGACGGGGATTCCTGAATTCCGCCGCACCACGCGCGACGAACCCGACTACGACAAGCTCATGCACTACCGCATCGACCTCCTTGACAAGCACGGACTCAAGCTCCCCCAGATACAGGAAGTCATCGGCTCCATGCGCCCGCTCATCGGCGCGGAGGAGTTTCTCGACCAGCTCCGCGAGCGGACCCAGGTGCTGATTCTTTCTGACACTTTCGACCAGTTCTCTCGCCCGCTCATGAAGAAGCTCAACTGGCCTGCGATCTTCTGCAACTCGCTCACGGTTTCCGAGGACGGGCGCATCACGGGCTACAAGATGCGTTGCCCGCAGTCGAAGCTTACGACCGTAAAGGCGTTGCAGAGCTGCGGTTTCGATACGATTGCCGCCGGTGACAGTTACAATGACCTCGGCATGATCCGCGCGTCCAAGGCAGGGTTCCTCTTCCGCTCGACCGCGGCGATCAAGGCCGACAATCCCGACATCCCGGCGTTTGAGACGTACGACGACTTCCTGAACGCGATTTTCGCCGCGCTCTGACAGATGATATCGACGCTTCTTCTCGCCGCCGCGCCGTTTGTGGCCTTTCCCTCGCAGGGCGCGAAGCTCCCTGCAATCGACCATGTCTATTTGGTCGGCGCGGTTGCGAAGGGCGATACGAACGTCGTAGTAAACGGTGTCGATGTTCCGGTCTACCGCACTGGCGCGTGGGCAACGTTTATTGAGGCGACCGAGGGGTCGAACAATGTCTCGGTAGTGTCGCAGTCTGGCGAGGCGACGAATGTCTGGTTCAAGGTCGCTAAAAAGCCAGTCGCAGACCCGAGCGCGAAACCCGCGCCGGAAAAGGTGTGGAAGAAACTTGACTACGCCAAGGGCGAGGCGAAGGAACCGCCGACGAACAAGGCACCGCACGAGGTGACTATTGTTATCGACGCGGGGCATGGCGGCGAGGACACTGGCGCGAGGAGCCCCCACGGATTTTATGAGAAGAGTGCCAATCTTCTCGTCGCGGAACGGCTCAAGGCGGCGCTTATGGCTCGCGGCTACAACGTCGTGATGACGCGCGAAACGGATGTCTCTATTCCTCTCTATGACCGTCCGAAGGTGGCGCACGCGAGCAACGCCGACGCCTTTGTGTCGATTCATCACAACGCGCCGCCCTACGACAAGGACCCGAATCTGCTGCGCTACCATACGGTCTATTCGTGGAATCCGATTGGCGAGGCGCTCGCGACGGCCATCAACGCCGAGATGGCTGCGGCGCTTGGCGACACTCTCAAGTCGAACGGCCCGATGCACGCCAACTTCGCCGTTACGCGCAACCCCGAGATACCGAGCTGTCTCGTGGAAGTCGATTTCGTCACTTCGCCCGCAGGCGAGGAGGCAATATGGAACGCCGCGCGCAGGCGCGTTGTTGCAGAGGCGATAGCCGCAGGCATCGACGCGTGGCGCAAAGGAACAACGAAAGACAGGTAAAATGAAAATCGCATTACTCGCAGCATACTTCATCGTCCTCCTGTGGATTGGCTTCAAGTGCCGCAAGGGCGCGGGATCGGTCAGCGGATTCGTCCTCGGCGGGCGTTCCGTCGGCGCGTGGCTCACGGCGTTCGCCTACGGCACGAGCTACTTTTCGGCCGTCGTGTTCGTCGGCTACGCAGGGCAGTTCGGCTGGAAGTACGGCATCTCCGCGACATGGGCGGGCATTGGCAACGCCGTAATCGGCTCGCTCCTCGCCTGGGTAGTCCTCGGGCGTCGCACACGCCTCCTGACGCAGCATCTTGACTCGTCTACAATGCCCGAGTTCTTCGGCAAGCGTTTTGACTCAAAGGCGCTGAAGCTCGTAGCCTCGGCGATCATCTTCGTCTTCCTCGTTCCCTACACGGCGTCGCTTTACAACGGCCTCTCGCGTCTCTTTGCCATGGCGTTCTCCATGGACTACTCCGTCTGCATCGTCCTCATGTCCGTCCTGACGGCGATCTACGTTATCGCGGGCGGCTACCTTGCGACGGCAGTGAACGATTTCATTCAGGGGATCATCATGCTATTTGGGCTTGTCGCAATCATCGCGGCGGTCCTTATGTCGAAGGGCGGCTTTGTCGCTGCGCTCGATGGGCTCGCACGCGTGTCCGATCCTGCGGTTTCGACCACGCCAGGCATCTTTGCGTCATTCTTCGGTCCTGATCCACTGAACCTCCTCTTCGTCGTGATTCTCACCTCGCTCGGAACGTGGGGACTTCCGCAGATGGTGCAGAAGTTCTACGCGATCAAGAACGAGGACGCAATCAGGAAGGGCACTGTGATCTCCACGCTCTTCGCGTTCGTTGTCGCTGGCGGATGCTACTTCCTCGGCGGCTTCGGTCGTCTTTTCGGCGACAAGGTCGATATCGCGAAGGACGGCTTTGATGCGATTATCCCTGCGATGCTCTCGAATCTCGGGCCGGGGCTTATTGCGCTCACGGTCATCCTCGTGCTCTCCGCCTCCATGTCCACGCTCTCCTCGCTCGTCATTGCCTCGAGCTCGACCCTCACGAGCGACTTTATCAAGAGCGCATTTGTGCCGAACATGAAGCAGAAGAACGAGGTTCTCGTAATCCGTCTCTTCATCGTCGTGTTCATTGCGATCTCGGCGGTTCTCGCAATCATGCAGCACAAGAGCTCGGTAACGTTCATCGCGCAGCTGATGGGCATCTCCTGGGGCGCGCTCGCGGGCAGCTTCCTCGCGCCGTTCCTCTACTCGCTCTACTGGAAGGGCACGACAAAAGCGGCGTGCTGGGCGTCGTTTGCGTTCGGCTCGGGACTCATGATCTACAACATGCTTTTCCGCGCGACGCTTCCCGCGATCCTGCGCTCGCCGATTAATTCTGGTGCGATTGCGATGCTCGCCGGTTTCGTCATCGTTCCGCTTGTGAGTTGGCTCTCGAAGTCGCCTGACCGTCACTTCACAGACGCGCTCTTCGCGTGCTACGAGCGTCCGCGTCAGGTCACGGCAAAGACCGACCTCGGCGAATGATTTATGGCACTTTTAAACGAGACTCCTCAGGCAAACCGCGTTCGCATCGCCTTCTTTGGGTTGCGTAACGCTGGCAAGTCTACGCTTGTAAACGCCTTCACTGGTCAGGATCTCGCAATTGTCTCCGATACTCCCGGCACGACGACGGATCCAGTCTCCAAGGCGATGGAAATTCTTCCTCTCGGCCCTTGCCTAATCACTGACACGGCAGGGCTTGACGACGAAGGCGAGCTTGGCGAACTTCGTGTAAAGAAGACTCTTGGCGTCCTTGAGATAACAGACATCGCAATTTGGGTCGAGACGCCGCACGATGCCGATCGCGCCGACTTGCACGAGCTTTTCCTCGGAGAGTGCCGCCGCCGCAACGTCGTGGTGCTTGACTACAGGCGCGGCGATTCTGTCGACGAGCTTAAGCGCAAGATCGCCGACATCAAGCTTACTGATGTCGTTCCCGGTCTTCTTGACGGCCTTGTCGAAAAGGGCGACTGCGTGATTTGCGTCTGCCCGATCGACGAGTCCGCACCCAAGGGGAGAATCATCCTCCCGCAAGTGCAGCTAATCCGCGACTGTCTCGACCGCCACGCGACGAGCATAGTCTGCCAGCCGGCGGAACTGAAAGAAGAGTTGAAAGTTGAAAGTGTAAAGTGTAAAGTTGAGGGTGAGACAGTGCGGCGCAAGACGCTGGTCGTTACAGACTCTCAGGCGTTTGGCGAGGTTCGTCGCGCTGTCGAGGGGCGCGATGTTCGCCTCACTTCTTTCTCGATTCTCTTTGCGCGGCAGAAGGGCGATCTTGCCGAGTTTCTTAAAGGCGTCGCGGCGGTCAAGAATCTCAAGGACGGCGACACTGTGCTTATTGCCGAGGGCTGCACGCACCACCGCCAGTGCAACGACATCGGCGCTGTAAAGATTCCCAAGGCGCTTGCGAAACTCTCCGGCGGGAAGAAGCTCCACTTCGTCTTTTCCTCTGGATCCGGTTTCTCGCTTGAGTCTCATTCCTCCCAGCTCTTCGCACCAGGCACCAAGCACCAGGCACCAAGCGCTAATCTTGTCGTTCACTGCGGCGGCTGCATGCTGACGCGCCGCGAGGTGTTACGGCGCATCGACTGCGCGAAGGAAGCGGGAATTCCAATCGTGAACTACGGCATCTTGCTCGCCGCCGCAAACGGCCTTTCCGATGTCTCCGAAATCGGAATCGTCGCTTCTTCTACATAATCTACACTGTTCAATTTTTAACGCAGAGACGCAAAGTACGCAGAGACAAAAATGACAGACCTTAATGAGATTTTAAAAGGCGTCCGCGGCAAAATCGCCGCGGCATGTGCTCGTGTCGGACGCGACCCAAGCGAAGTCGAAATCATCGCCGTCACCAAGACCCACGGCGCAGAGGTCGTGAAGGAAGCATGGGATGCGGGGCTTACGATAGTTGGTGAAAACAAGGTGCAGGAGGCGGCATGGAAAAAGCCAGCGAGCGTGTCGGGACCGTCGTGGCACTTGATCGGCCATCTCCAGTCGAACAAGGTTCGCCATGCGCTTGAGATTTTCGACTTCATCCACTCCGTTGATTCGATAAAGCTCGCGGACAGGATCAACTTTATTGCCGACGAGATCGGCGCGTCGCCTCACATCCTTCTTGAGGTCAACGTCTCTGGCGAGAAGTCGAAGAGCGGCATGAAGCCGGAAGAGGTCGAGCCGACTATCAAGCACATTGCCGAATCGTGCCCGCGAATCACGCTCGAGGGGCTTATGACGATGGCTCCGTTCAGCGAGAATCCCGAAGATGCGAGGCTGTATTTCCGCAAATTGCACGAGATGCGCGACGATCTCGAGTCGCGGCTTGGAGTTGGGCTTCCGCGCCTTTCGATGGGCATGAGCGGCGACTATGAAGTTGCGGTCGAAGAGGGTGCGACATGGGTGCGTCTTGGTACGGTGCTCTTTGGCGAGCGTCCCAAGGTGAAGCGCGTCGCGGTGTCGGAGGGCGACGACGGCACGACTCCCTGCGGCGACTCCGACACGTACGCGGGCTTTGGCGGCCTCGATTCCTATTCTGGCGCAGGGCCGACTGCCAAGGTGCTGGACTGATTGGCGGTTTTCAAGTTGTCGGGTCAAATGGAATATGGTGAAATCTGGTATAGGACTTAATTATGAATTCAGCTAAACTGCACACGCTCGCAAATGGTCTTAGGGTCGTGCTCGTGCCATGCGAGGCCGAGAGCGCCGCGGTCGGGGTGTTCGTGGCGAGCGGTTCGCGCCACGAGACGGCGAAGACGGCAGGAATATCGCATTTCATTGAGCACATGCTCTTCAAGGGAACGCCGACGAGAAAGCCCATCGACATCACCCGCGCGATAGAGGGGCGCGGCGGCAACTTCAACGCGATGACGGGCGAGGAGGCAACATGCTACTTCGCGCATCTTCCCGACGACTACCTTGGCGAGGCGGTCGACATACTCTCCGACATGTATCTTCGCGCGACGATTCCCGATGACGAGTTCGCTCGTGAGAAGCAGGTCGTGATTGAGGAGATCAAGATGTACGCCGACGAGCCCGATGCCGTTGCAATGGAGAACCTGCAGCGAAATCTCTTCCCGAAGTCAATGCTCGGCTCGCCTGTCGCCGGGAGCGAAAAGTCGCTCGCTCCGATGACGACTAGCGATCTTAGGAACTACGTGAAGTCGCACTACCGCGCGGACAACACGGTTGTCGTAATCGCGGGGAGCTTCGACGCGCAAAAGGCGCTTGCGCTCGTCGAGAAGTCCTTCAAGCCGCTAAAGGCGCGGCAAATGCGCCGCGCCGCCGCTGGCAGGGATTTGCTCGGCTCTGTCGTGCCGTCAGTGACGGCGAAGAAGGACATCCATCAGACGCAGCTCGCGCTCGGCTACCGCACCTTCGGCATCCGCGACCGCCGCAAATACGCGGCAACCGTGCTTGATGCGATTCTCGGGCGCGGCATGTCCTCTCGGCTTTTCCAGGAAGTGCGCGAGAAGAGGGGGCTTAGCTACGACATTGCCTCGCGTATGCAGTTCTTCAAGGATGCGGGCATGTTCACGGTGACGGCGGGGCTTGACGTTTCCAAGGCGAAGCTTGCGCTTTCGACAATCGAGCGCGAGCTCAAGAAGGTGTGCGAAAAGAAGATATCTGCCGCCGAGCTCGCCCGCGCGAAGGAATTTCTTGTTGGCAACTTCCGGCTTTCGCACGAGAGGGTGACGTCGAAACTCTTTTTCTACGGGCAGACGTTGCTGTCCTTCGGGCGTCTCATGTCGCCTGACGAGCAGGTTGCGGGTATAAAGGCCGTCACATCTGCCGATGTGCAGGCGGTCGCAAAGACCATCTTCAGGCCGTGCAACAGGAGCATCAGTTGGGTTGTCCCTGGGGGAAGTGAATCTCCAAAATGATATTCCCGTAGATTCTCGAGGCGTCAGATTCTCGTGGTGCAAGATTTTTTTGGCGTCAGGCTTTTGCGGCGTTAGGCTCTTGTGGCGTCAGGCTTTTGCGGCGTCAGGCTCTTGTGGCGTCAGGCCTTTGTGGCGTCGATCAAGTAGCGCATATTTATAAGTCGCGTCGCCCTACAAGTCGCGTCGCCGTCGCTTAGTCATCTTTTGCCGCTTTCGGCCGTCTCTTATGTGCCTTGCGACTCCTTCTGCCTCTCCCTTTTTGAGAATCCAATGCGGAAAATTCTTAAGCCGCCTCGGCTCGTCGAGCAGCACTGTCTCCGGCGAGAGCATGTGCTCGAGCTTCTTGAACACGAAGTCGGATCGAAGCCATGTCGTTCTGTGAGCCAAGGAGTTGAATACAAATTTTGTCTTCCTAAGACCGCTTGGCCT
>JAZSLQ010000086.1:0-13709 GCA_045535455.1 Kiritimatiellia bacterium
TACAAATTTTGTCTTCCTAAGACCGCTTGGCCTCCGACTTCGCTTCTCGATGCGGCGGCGCGTCTCGTCGGAGAACGTCTCCGAGCCGAAGATGCCGACCTTGAGGTAGGGGAGGTCGCGTTCGCCCTCTGGGCACTCGTCAAGTTTCTCGATAAGACGCGGGACATACGAAACGACGGACGCAAAGCCCTTCGACTTGAAGTCCTTCATCAGCTTGATCTGGCGCTCGGTGTTGCCGGAAGACGCAGGAACGGTGAAGAGCCCCGCCTTCCTGGCGCCGTGGTAGAAGCCGAAGCCGCCGTTGAAGAGCCCGAACGTCGGAATGATCTGGAACGCATCGCCCTTCTCCAAGCCCGCCATCGCATAGCAGCGCGCCATGCACTCGGCCCACTGAAGGAGGTCGTTCTTAGTATACGCCATGACGACGGGCGTACCGGTCGAACCGGAAGACATGTGGAACTCGAGGAGGTCTTTCCTGTCCACGCAGTTCATCTTGAGCGGATAGGCGTCGCGGAAATCGTCCTTCGTGAAGAACGGCAAGCTGGCGAGGTCGTCAAGCGACTTTACGTCCTCGGGCGAGCCAAGGCCGCCTTTCTTAAGACGCTCGCGATAGAACTCGTTGCCCCACACGCGGTTCAGCGACTTCTTCAATCCCTCAAGCTGCACCTTCGCGTATTCGTCGCGCGACAGCGTCTCCTTCTCGCGGTTCCACATCGACATGTCAGACCTCCGTTGCGGCGCGACCGAGGGCGAACGCCTTCTTGTTGACTTCGAGAAGCTTGGCCTTGGGACCGGAGAGCATCTCCGCCATCGCCTTGAGCCATGTCTCTTCCTTGAAGGGGCAGAGCGTCGAAAGAGCGCCCGCGAGGACCATGTTCATCGTGCGCGCGTTGCCAACATCCTCGGTCGCGATCTTCATCGCATCGATGAGGACGAGCTTCTTGAACGACTTCTTCACGCGGCCGTCGAGATCCTCGGGGTTCTTCTGCTGGCCAGACGAGACGGTGACAGGAACGAGGTAGAGGTCGTTTACGAGGGCCGTACCGCCCTTCGCAAGAATCCCGGAGTTCCTTAGCGCCTCGACCTTGTCGAACGAGACGAGGATATCGGCTGTTCCTTCCTGGATGATCGGCGAGGCGACGGAAGAGCCGAAGCGCACCTGACTCGTCACCGAGCCGCCGCGCTGGGCCATGCCGTGGATCTCGGACTTCTTGACGTCGAGCCCTGCGAGCGCGGCAGTCTTTGCGAGGATGTCGGCGGTGAGGATGATTCCCTGTCCGCCGACGCCGACGAGCGAGACGTTCACTGTCTTCACGGCATCTGCTCCTCGACGACGCGTTCGACCGTAATCTCGGGGTCGATTTCCTGGAGCCCCGCCTCGATGCCCTGCTTGAGGGTCATCATCGCGAACGGGCAGCTACCGCAGTGGCCGACGAGCTTGAGGTAGACGACCTTGCCCTCGATCTTGACGAGTTCGAGGTCGCCGCCGTCGGCTTGCAGCCCGACGCGCAGCTCGTCCAACTTGGCCTTGATTTGCTCTTCCATCATTCCTCTCCTTGAAATTTCCGTGTATTATACCAAATTTTTCCCTCCGTGCGTGATTACCGCCATGTGTGCGTGTGTTTGTCTCCTCATGCTCGGTTTGCCTTCCAGTGTGCGGCTTTGTTTCGGGCAACCGTAAATATTTTGTGACAGCCTTCACATTCAACTTCAAACCCCTCATACTGTGAATCCAGCTCATAAATATTCTTGCAAGTAGGACACTCCGTTCGTATTTGCATAATCACTCCTAATGGGCAACGTTTTAGATTGCGCGAAATTTCATCGCGAACACCATGTCACATGCATGAAAAATGGGCGCACTCCTTCCCATGCACTCATCCGAAGCCCTGCGACGGGCCTGTTTGGAATACACGAAGAAGAAATGCGCCCCAGAAGGACGCATCTCCGCTTACATGTCGTTCCAAACATGAAATGTCGCAGTATTTCGGATGAACGACGCGTAGCGTTGATGCTACATTGACAAGCGCCCGGTGGGTTTCCCGTTTTCCGGACTATAACCCCGCGTCGCGCGCGGTCGGCACGGAGTGCCGCCCCTACCATTGGGGAATAGTGCACCTCGCGGGATGTGGGTATTATAGCGAAAACGCCGCGCTGGAATCAAGCGCGTATTTGTTAGTGTGCGACACATTTGTCGCGGACAAGGGTAAGCGAGCCGACGGAACGTCGGCGAGCGCAGAAGCTACGAAGAAAAACGCGCCTTGTGGAAGGTCGAGGCAAGGCGACGCGTGCGAGGAGCGTCGGTTAGAGTCGATAGAATCAATTAGAGTTGGAGTAGATAGAGTCGTGCAGACTCGGCATAGAGTAGGGCAAAGTTAGAGCGCGGACGCGGTGGGGGTGTTTCGGCGGCATGAGTTTCTACCGTAAGGCTATCGCCAAGCCGAGCCGATGGTCGAAGCGAAGCAGAGAGGCCGGAGAGCCGACTGGCGCACGAGAGCATGTTTGCGGGCCCGGCGTGATTTTGACCGCCAGCGTAAAGGGCGCGCGTGAAGGCGCGCGCATCAAAATCATGCCGGTGGGGTGCCCGCAAACTGCGGGTCGGGCGAGCAGGTCGGGCGCAGGCCGCACCATCGGGCGGCGCGGCTATTTTTAACACTACGCAACCTTGCGTTTGGCGAAGCGGCCTTTGGAAAGCGCGGCGCCAAGGAGGAGGAGGACAAGCCCGGGAACGAGGAAGATCTGGTAGCGTTCGCCAAGCCGCGACTCCTCCTCGTTCTGCTCCATCAGCGCAATCTGGCGTAGGCGCCGGCGGTAAATCGCGCCAAGCGTCGTCTCCGCAGTGCCGGCAGTGGCGAGCTGGACATACGCCCCTTTCGACGCCTCCGCAATCGCCTTTAACGCCGACTCCTCAAGCTTGACCGTCACCGGCTTGCCGTCGAACTTCTGAACTCCACGCCCGTCCTCGGCCGGAATCGTTGCGCCGCGCTTCGGGTCGCCAATGCCAACAGTGAAAATCGGAATCCCGCGCTTCCTCGCCGCCTCGGCGTTCTTGAGCGCCTCGCCACGAAGGTCGCCGCCATCGGAAATCAAGATGATCGCGTTGTGGTCGTCTGCCGCGGGATCGAGTGCGCTAAGCGCGGCGCGGATAGCGCTGCCGAGATCCGTCTCGCCGCGCGGCGCGGACTCGGGGCTCATGCGCTCAAGGGCGCTCCGAAGATACCCATGGTCGGTCGTGAGCGGACACACCACGACGCCAGTGCGGCGAAACGCGACGAGCGCACAGCGGTCGCCGGCGAGCGAGTCTATGAGGTCCGCGACATCGGCCTTGGCACGTTCGAGGCGATTGGGGCGGACATCTTCGGCAAGCATCGAGCGCGACACGTCGATCGCTATGACGACGTTGCGCGCGCGCGTCACTGTCTTCTCCATCGACTTGCCCCACTGCGGCCGCGCGGCGGCGAAAAGCGCAAGGAAAAGCCCCGTGACGATGCATGCCGTCTGCAGTCCGGAGACCGACGACGTCGGAACCTTCAGCGTCAATTTCGCCAGCGCCTTCTCGCGACGCACCTTGAGAAACGACCACCAGAGCCCCGCGATCGGGACAAGGAGCGAAAGAACGAGGAATATCGGATTTGCGAATCTCACTTGTCCTTCTTCCCTTCCCCATGCCAGGGAATGAACTCTGGAACCTTGTCGACGCCGGCGGCGATGCGCTGGCGAACTGCCTCATATACGAGAATCGTCGCAGCGGCAGAGACATTGAGTGAATCGGCCGTCCCGAGCATCGGGATTCTGACCCTGAGTTCCGCTCCATCCATCCACTTAGCCGTGAGTCCGTATTGCTCGGCGCCAAGCGCAATCGCGACGTTGCCAGTCAAGTCGACTTCGAAATGGAGCTTCTCGGCATGAGGCGTCGCGGCGAGAATCTTGAAACCGCGCTCCTTTAGCCACGCAAGCGCCTCGTCCGAAGTCGCCTCGACGATCGGCACTGTGAACATCGTCCCCGTAGAGGCGCGGACCACGTTCGGGTTGTGGATGTCGGTCGTGCGGTCGCAGACTATCACCGCAGCAACCTTCGCAGCATCCGCCGAACGGAGAATAGTGCCGAGGTTGCCCGGCTTCTCAATCGCCTCGGTGACGATGACGAGCGCGTTCTCGGGAAGCTTTAAGTCGGCGAGCTTTATCGAGACATGCGGGCCGACCATGAGAAGCCCATCGGGACGCTCCTTGTAGGCAATCTTCGAGAAGCACGTCTTAGAGCAAGTGTAGACTTCTGCTCCAAGATGCGAACACTCGTCCACCAGCCCCGGTTCGTTCTCGTTCTTCAGGTAGAACTCGGGGCAGTGGAAAATCGCGCGCGGGCGATAGCCGCTGTCGAGCGCACGACGGCACTCACGGTAGCCCTCGACGATCATCTCGCCAGACTCCTCGCGCGTCGAGCAGCTGCGCAGCCTTACGACGTACTTGAGTTTGGGATTTGATGGCGAGGTGATTTCCATTGGATTACTTAGCTTCGAAGGGGCCAAGCGGGAGCGATGCCTCGTTGTAGAGCGTGCCAGCCGTGCGCGGCTTGCCCATGTAGCGAACCTTCACCGGCTCTAGCACTCCATCGCTCGAAAGGACGATCTCCGCCCCGTCGATGTAGTCGGTGTCAGACTCCTTGCCGTCCTTGCCCTTTTGCTTCCTGTAGTTGAGCACCTTGGCCTCCTGCCACTTCCCGTCCGCTCCGGCAAGTTCGAACACTGGCTTGCGAGAACGGTCGGGGGCGTAGACGTACCAGGACTTCACATTGTCGAACACGAGCGTCGCCTTGCCGTCTGCGAACGACGCCGACTTGAGCACCGGCGAGTCGTCCTCTGGAATCACAAAGCCATAGTCACGCTTGAGAGCGTGGACTGCGAGACGCTTGGCGACGATCTCCTTGTCATTCGGGTGAATGTCGTCGAAATTGCCGACGTCGGCCGTGACTGCGAGCGCGGCGTTCTTCTCCTCCGCGCAAAATTGCGTCTGAGCCATGCAGATGCCAAGCCAGTTCTGGTTGTAGGGGGCAAGCTGGACAAGGTAGAGCTTAAGCTCTGGGTTCTCGAAATCGCGGCTCCAGCCGTTATAGAGCGCATGAAGTTTCGCGCAGTAAAGCTGGGACTCGCCGCTGTTGTGACAGCCCTGGTACCAAATGAAACCACGCATCGCCATCGGCGCGTATGCGGCGGCCATTCCGTTGTAGAGAACGGTCGGCTGCTGATGCGCCCCGCCAATCGGCCCTTTCCTGTCGGTCTCGGCCTTCCAGTTCGCCTTCACGGGATATTTCGCCGTCTCCTTGATTGACTCGTCGCAGCCATCTCCATAGCCGCTCCTCGGCGTCCACGCGTCAATGTTTGTCCCGCCCCAGCTCGCATCAAGAATGCCGATTGGGACATCGAGCGCAAGATAGAGCTCGCGCGCGTAATAGAACGCAACGGCCGAGAGCTCTGTGCCTGCGCCGCCGTTCTCGCGATGGAAAAGCTGGAGATTCTCCGGCGTAAACTTGCGCCACTTGGCATGAAGCTCCTTGGGCTCCACAGACCACGCTTTCGAACTCTTCACGTAGCGAATGTTCGGAAGGTAGGTCATCGTCGTCAAAAGCCCGCCCTTCATGTCGCGGTAGCGTGTGCTGCCACCCCAGATCGGACACTCCATATTGCTCTGGCCGGAGGCAAACCAGACCTCGCCTACAAGAATGTCCTTCACCTCGACCGTCTCAATGACGGAGTCGAAGAAGAACCCCGGCTCCAACTGGCTGACCGTCATTGTACGGCTTTCCTTCGACGCCTCCATCGGGTCGAGATCGACCCTCCACTCGCCGCCTTTTCCAACCACGGCGACTTTCTCCTGCCCGGCGAACTCGACACGCACCTTGCGTAGCACCTTGCTAACAGGCGGCGTGACCTTGCCCCAGACGGGAACCTTCATCCCGCGCTGCAAAACCGCGCCGTCCGTGAACGGAGCGCCCATCTTGATTTCCGCGAATATCTGAAGCGCGGCAAACGCCGCAACAAGCGCTATGTACGTTTTCTTCATCGTCGTATTACTCCTTATGCTTTGATTCTCACTTTTCGTTTTACGTTTTACACTTTAAACTTTACACTCTCAATGGTGGTGCCCGCAGCCGCAGTCGTGGCCATGCCCATGGTCGTGCCCACAACTGCACTCGTGCTTGGCGTCCTTGTACTCGATCGTCGCCTTCTCGCGAAGCTCCGCTACGTAGGCATCCATCGCCTTGCCGCGCGCCTCGTGACGAAGGAGGTCCTTGATCTGGTCATGGACATCGACGATGGTCTGCTGCCCGCCGCCACGCTCGTCGGCCTTGTAGATGATGTGGTAACCGAACTCGGTCGTGACGACACCCGAGACTTCGCCCTTCTTCATCTCGAAAGCGGCCTTGTCGAACTCAGGCACCATCATGCCGCGCCCGAACCAGCCGAGCGAGCCGCCCTGTGCGCCGGACGGGCAGTCGGAGTGCTTCTTCGCCTCTTCGGCGAAGTCGGCCTTGTCGGAGACGATGCGCTCGCGTATTTCCTTGATCTTGTCGAGTGCAGCGTCGTTCGAGCCCTTGACGAGAATGTGCTGGCAAAGGACTTGCGGCGGTTCGACGTATTCGGCCTTGTGCGCCTCGTAGAACGCAGTCACCTCGTCCTCGGTCGGATCCGCGACATGCGCACACGCCTGGTTGACGAGCATGTTGACGCGCGCGCCCTTCTCGAGTTCCTTGCGGAAGTCCGCCTCGGCGATTCCCTGCGCGGCGAGCGCCTTCTTGTAGTTCTCCTCTCCGCCAACCTGCTGGACGACTCGCGCGACTTCGGCGTCGATGTCCTTCTCGGTCACGGGGATGTCGAGCCGCGCGGCCTGGTCAAGGAGGAGCTTTGCGCCAATCGCCTGGTCGAGCGCCTTGGCCTCGAGCTTCGGGAGGTTCTGCCTGATTTCGGCCATCGTCATGCCGTGGCCCATATAGAATCGGACGAGCCGGTCGAGCTCAAAGTTCACCGCCTCCGCCGATATTTCCTGTCCATTTACGACTGCTGTTTTCATTAGATTGTATTATCGCATATTTCGACGCCGCCCGCAATGGCTCTTGTCAAGTGTTACCAACTGAAGGTCTTCGTGCCACCGTCGCGCGTGCGAAGCCCCTTCACAGAACCATGGGGCCAAGTGGAGGGAATCGCCCCTTCAAGCAACATCTCGCACACGGCCGCGACCATCCCGAGGTTGCCGTCGATCTGGAACGGGGGGTGCGTCGCAAACATGTTGTCGAGCGTGTTGTAGCGAAGCAGCGAATCGAGCATCTCGCCCGCCTTGTCGCCATCTCCGAGCCGCGCCCAGAGCGCGGCACGCCACGGCCAGGTCCAACTGCGGCGCGAATCGCCCGTGAGCGTACGGCCGGCAAGCGCGACCTTTGCGGCCTCGGCGAGTTCAGGCGTCGCCTTGGGCGAAATCGTAGAACCGGGATACACGGCGTAGAGGTGGCTCGTGTGGCGATGCTGGTCGCCCTTCTTGTCGCGGTCGGTCTCCCATTCCTGAAGCTGGCCCCAGCTGCCGATCTTGTCCTTCAGGAGCTTCGGCTCGATGCGCGCGACTTCCTTCACGAACGCGTCGTCAATCTTGAGCTCCTTCGCCGCGGCGAGAATCGCGCGGAAAAGCTCGCGCATTATCTGCTGGTCGTGCGCAACGCCGTCCTCGCGCGGGCCGTGCTCGGGGCTCCACCCGTTCTTAACGACGATTGTGCCGTCGGGACGCTCCTTGAGCTGCGTAGAGATCATGAACTCGGCAGCGCCCTTCATAAGCGGCCAGCAGACTTCCTTGAGATACTTCCTGTCGCGCGTGAAGAGCCAATGGTCATAGCACTGCGCCGCAAGCCATGGAGCACCGGCGAAGTTCCAGCGCCAGCCGCCGCCGCCAACGGCGTTCGCGCTCGTGCGGTAGGCGTAGCCCTTCGAGTTCGGGAAGGCCGCGCGAGTGCCCGCCTCAGCGACTGGGAGAGATTTCATCATCCAGTCGGAAAGCGGCGTGAAGCAGTCGGAGAGGTTCGCCGAATCCGCGCCCCAGTAGTTCATCTGGATGTTGATGTTCGTGTGGTAGTCGCAGTGCCAGGCGGGCTTGTTTGAGTTGTTCCATATTCCCTGCAGGTTCGCGGGGAGAGTGCCAGGACGAGAGCTGGAAATGAGAAGATAGCGACCGAAGTTGAACATAAGCGCGATAAGCGCGGGATCCTTGCCGCCTTTCTTTACACGCGCGAGCCGCTCACGTGTCGGAACGGTCATGTCGCCCTTCCCGAGGTCAAGCGTCATGCGGTCATAGTATTTCCTGTAGTCCGCAACATGGCGGGCGAGAATCTTGTCTAACCACTCCCGCTTTACCGAAGAAAAGAGCGTTTTCCCCGTTGCCGCCCTAAGCACGACGACCGATTGGAGCTTGGAACCGAGCGCCATGAACTCAGCACGAGCAGCATACTCGAGACCATTTGCAAGCCGCCCCGACAACTGCACGGGATTACCGTTCAGCGAAGACGTCTCCTTCGGTTCTCCATGCGCACCATTGATTGAGATGCTCTGTTCGATGGCTCCTGGCTTGTCGCCTGGGTCCATGTATGTCTCGATGAATACCGCGTCGGCAGGGGCACTTACGAATATCCTGCGGCGAATGGCAATGGCTCCGACCTTGAACCTGTCTGAATATGTAGCCGTGGAGAGGTTGAGTTTGCGACGGTATTCAGTAATCTCGCCATCGGGAAGCTTTGGGAGCTCGATCTCAAGCTCGCCGAAATTCTGGTAGGCGCCCATCGTGTTGTAGTTCGCGTCCGCCCGGTCGTCGCCTATGTCCTTTGTCAGGTTCTTGTCGCCTGTCCAAAGGGAGTCGACGTTGAACTGTATGCGCAGCTTCCTCGCGCCGCCGTCGACCATGCAGCCGAGCCGTCCGTTGCCGAGCGGATACCACGAATTCTCCCATTTGTCGCCTGGACGGTCGTCCCAGATCACATCGTCCGCAAACGCCACCGTCGAGCAGCAGCACGCTAAAATCAATGCCAGTGTCTTTTTCATGCCGCCTATTATACCAAAACGGCGCAATGCCTACATGGCAATGAAAGATTCGCGCTAATCAAGCCAAAAGGACTTCACTCAGAAAAGACGTGTGACTTCCTGATCGATGGCTGCGACATCGCAGACGCGCGTCTGCGCGATGGGCAGCTTATCAAGCTCGGCGACGGACGGCGGCGGTTCGACGAGGACATCCTCGCCGTAGGCCCTGAGACACGTCTCGGGGAACTTGTAGGGCGTAGCCGTCGCAGCGACGACACAGGGAACGCCGCCCCGGGGAAGCCCGAGTTTCTTGGCGACGCAAGTCGCAACGGCGGTATGCGGGTCGACGAGATAGCCGGCGACCTCGCGCATCCGGCGCATTTCCGCCTCGGTCTCCTCTGGCGTTGCGACACCGCCCTCGAAATCTGCGGAAAGGCGCTCCTTCGCGCTCGCCGAAAGCTCGTACCGTCCCTTCTCCGCAAGATCCTTCATCATGCGCGTCGTCTCGGCGCAGGCGCGTTCGATATCGCCGTCAAGCCCGCCTGAAATCATCCAGAGAAGACGCTCGACGTTCGAAGACTTCCTGATGTCCATCGAAGGAGAATTGGTTACGGTGAAGTTCGGGCCTGGGTCATAAACGCCAGTCTTCACAAACCGCGCAAGGACGTCATTCACGTTGGACGCGACTATGAACTTGCGAATCGGGCTCCCGAGAAACTTCGCGTAGTACGCCGCAAGAATATTGCCAAAGTTGCCGCTAGGAACAACGACATCAAAAACTACGCCATCCTTGGGCTGGGGTGCGGGTGCGCCCGAGCCCCCGTCCGTTCCATTTAGCTTAGCCCCCGCGAGAACATAGTAGGCAATCTGGGGCACAAGCCGCCCTGTGTTTATCGAGTTTGCGCTCGAGAGAGTGATGCCGTGCGCGGCGGCCTCGGCGCGGATCGCGGGGTCGGCGAAGATGCGCTTCACCGCCGCCTGCGCGTCGTCGAAGTTGCCGCGGATGCCGACGGCGTGGACGTTCGCCTCGGCCGGAGTAGTCATCTGGAGACGCTGGATGCGCGAAGTTCCAGTCGCGGGATAGAAGACGATGATCTCGGTGCCGTCAACGCCGGCGAAACCCTGCATCGCGGCAGAACCGGTGTCGCCGCTCGTCGCCGTGAGGACGAAGACGCGACGGCCGCCAGCGGCGTGGCGCATAAAGACAGGAAGCATCGAAAGCGCGACGTCCTTGAAGGCGCCAGTCTTGCCGTGGAAGAGCTCGAGCATGTAAAGACCGTCCTTCTCAACGAGAGGAACGGGATCTTCGGCAGGGAAGCGAGAGGAGAGGCGGTCGATTGCAGACTTGCGAACTTCCTCAGGGAAATCTCCGAAGAGCGTGTCAAGAACGAACTTCTCGGCGGCGGGTAGGGACGCCTCTCCGAGGCGTCCGCGGGCGTCTCGGAGAGACGACCCTACCACCGGAACATAAAGGCCACCGTCGGGTGCAAGGCCCTGAAAAACCGTCTCAGGCGCCGTCGCCTCTATTCCCTTTCTCGTAGAAACATATTTCATTTTCCTAACTCCTGACTCCAACTAAAATCTCCCCCGCCGTTCTCCAACTTCTCAAAACCTCTCTGCGCACTCTGCGTCTCTGCGTCTCTGCGTTTAAATTTTTGATAAAAAAGATATCAATTCCATTCTCCAACTTCTGACCCCTGTTCCCTAATTAAACATAAACTCCACCACATCCCCATCCTGCATCTCGTACTCCTTGCCCTCGGGACGAAGCGCACCCGCCTCGCGCGCGCCCTTCTCGCCGCCATACTTGATGTAGTCATCGAATGCAACTACCTGGGCCCTGATGAAGCCCTTTTCGAAGTCGGTGTGAATGACGCCCGCGCACTTCGGCGCCTTCCAGCCGCGGCGGAAAGTCCACGCGCGGACTTCCTTAGGCCCAGCTGTGAGGAAGCTCGCGAGACCCAGCGTGTGGTATGCGAGCTTGATCGTCCTGTCGAGCGACGACTCGGTAAGCCCATAGCTTTCGAGAAATTCCTTTGCCTCGGCGTCGGAAAGCCCAGCAAGATCGGCCTCCATCTGCGCACACACGACGACGCACTCCGCACCCTCCTTCGCGGCGTACGCCCTAAGCGCGTCCACATGCGCATTGCCCTCGCCCGTCACATTGTCGTCGGCAACATTCGCGCAGTAGATGACCTTCTTGTCCGTGAGGAAGTGAAGTTCCTTCAGGACGTCGAGAATCGCATCGCCTTCCTTCCTCGGGAACGAGCGGACGGACTTCCCTTCCTCAAGGTGCTTCAAAAGTGCCGCGCACGCCTCGGCCTCGGGACGCATCGCGGGCTTCGCCTGCGCCTCTTTCTTGATGCGGTCGTAGCGCTTCTGCAGTTGCTCCATGTCGGCAAGGACAAGTTCCGTCTCGATGACTTCAGCGTCGCCCACGGGATCGATTGGCGCCGACTTGTTGCCTCCCTCCTGGACATGGATGATGTCGTCGTTCTCGAAGCACCTGACGACATGCAGTATCGCGTCGCATTCGCGGATGTTCGCGAGGAACTTGTTTCCAAGCCCTTCGCCCTTCGACGCGCCCTTGACGAGACCGGCGATGTCGGTGAACTCGACCGTTGCGCGGATTATCTGCTGGGGGCTTACTATCTTCGCAAGCGCCTCTAGCCGTGCATCAGCGACTTCGACGATGGCGGAGTTCGGCTCGATCGTGCAGAACGGATAGTTCTCGGCCGCGGCCTGCTGCTTCTTGGTAAGTGCGTTGAAAAGAGTGGACTTGCCGACGTTTGGCAGTCCTACGATTCCTACAGAGAGACTCATGGGTTTGTGCTTTGTTCTGGTGCTTTATATTCCCAATCGGGATACATGGACTTTAGAACTGAGCGGTAGTACTCCGCATCCACGACGCGGCCATCCTTCAGGGCGGCGACATAGAGCTTTTCAATCGGGGCGACAACGCGAGCGCGAGCGGCTTCCGAGAGGATGCCGTCCGCTTGCGCCCTTATGCGGTCGGCCTTGGCGAGGGCGCGAGTCTCCCTCGGGAGCGTCGGGTCGTTCTCGGGGAGCTTCGGCTCCTTCTTGCGCGGGCGAGCCCTGCCGTCCTCGTCAACTTCCGTGTCCTCGTCGGGGAGCCACGCGAGATCCGCAATCGTCTTCTCCGGCCGTAGCGCCCGCTCGCGCTCGTCGAGTTCCCTCTGATACTCCAAAAGCTCTGCATTAAGCTCCTCGTAGCGCTGCTTCTCCGAGACGAGCTCGGCCATCGAGACCTTTAGCTTCAGCGTCTCGGCCTCGCGTATCGCCTTGGTCGCCTCGACGCGAGCAAGATCATCTGCGGCGGCCTGCTCTTTCGCGCGCGCCGCGTCGGCGTTCTCCTTGGCGGCCTTCAGCTCTGCTTCTTTAGCCGCCTTGAGGTCAGCCGCCTTCTTCGCCTCGGCGTCGGCCTTTGCGCGTTCTTCGGCGGTAAGGGCCTTCTTTGCCACAAGGTTCTCGCTCTCGAGTCGCAGCTTTTCGTTCTCCGCCTCTGTCGCGGCAAGGGCGGTCTTTTCGCTTGCGGCCTTGGCTTCGGCCTCGCGGGCCGCAGCGGCCGCAGTGGCACGCTCGGTTTCCGCCTCGCGCACACGCTTCGACGCAATCGTCTCCTCGCTCGCGGCCTTGTCCGCCGCCGCGCGCGCGGCGTCGGCGCGCTGCATGGAGATCACGACGCCCGAGACGCACGCCGCGACGACGGCGACGCAGACCGCGACTATGGCCACTATCTTCGCGTTCATGACAGATCACCTTTCACTTCTGTTTCTGTTCCGTCCGGCGACACACGCACGATCCTTCCGCCGCGCATGACCGTGACCTGTAGCCCCGCCGCAAATGCACGCGCAATGGCATCGTGGCTTGCCACAGCCGCAGGCGCCGACAGAGCGGTGTTGGGCTGCACGTCAAACCAGCCGCCGGGAACGGGAATCTTCTTTGTGGCATCTGCTATTGGCGCAAACCACTTGGGGAATCCGCCATTCGCTTCGTTCGACGACATCAACCCTGTTTCCTCGTCCCATTCGGCGAAGAACCGCATCGTCTCGCTGCTGTTGTCGAAGAAGTACGCTCTGGAGAGGTGTGGCAGTGCTGCTGCGGCGTTCGCCACGGAAAGCGGAAACCTCGACGCAATCTTATCCGGCGGCACGGAGTGTCCGCCGAGCGCCGTGCGGTTCTCGACGCGGGCAGCATTGATGACCGCACTCTCGGTCGCGACAAAATAGAGATACGTCCGAAACCCGTTCTTCCGCGCCTCGCGCAGCGCATCGACCTTGGACACATGGGAGAACACAGACTCCTGGGAGAAGCTTGACTTCAGGAGAATGTGCATTGACTGGAGAAAAGAAGCGACAAGGGCGACGGTGTATGAATTGACGGCATCCGGAGCGAAGCGGATCAAGTCCGATTCAAGCGTTATCGAACCGTCGCGGAAAAGCGACTTGACATCTTCGGGATATGCCGTTGTTTCGGCATAGCTGCGCAGGATGCCGTCCAAAAGAGACATGTGAGGCGCGTACGCGCCGGTATGCGAGACCTCCGCGAATATGTCGTCGGCGTTTATGACGTCGTAGAAGTTCACGGCATAGTCAGCGGCAAGGCGGCGCATCAGCGTCGTCTTGCCGGAGCCGTTCG
>JAZSLQ010000121.1:0-4763 GCA_045535455.1 Kiritimatiellia bacterium
ACCGCTTGGCCTCCGACTTGTTTGACTTCCCCTGTACGGACAAACGTCTTCCCTTCCACGGGTGCGGAAGGGAGAAAAACACCGAGGGCGCGAAGCCCGTCATAAACACGGTGCTCGACGAGACCACCCGCGTTTACGACGAGATCACCGGCACGGACGTCTTCTCCATCGCTGGCGCGAACCTCGCGCCCGACGCGACGAAGGAGGACGAGTACGTGGCTCTTGTCGACGCGCACGGCGTTTTGTTTGGTGGTTGAGGTAGGACGGACTGATGAATGGTTTGATAAGGACAGGATAAGGACGGTTATGGCGCGGGCGAGGGGTGGTTGAGGTTGAATTGTTTATGAGTATCGGTTGGAGTTGGCTAATCAGAGAAGTAGGAAGGTTGAGTCGAAATCGTGTCGTTCTTGGATTCGACACGAAGGATGAAAAAAAACAAAGGACTCCCTCTTGTGCGCAAGGGGGAGATTTTGATATAATGTACAAACTTTTATCCCGCATTGTGCACAGTTAACAAAGTGGTCGCTTACCACACTTCAGGCCAATGGGGGAGCAAGCGCATTTCTCAATCCCGGAAAACCGGGGAAACACATAAGGTAAGCCAAGATGAGTGCAGAACGCAAAGTATTCGGTCGTCTCCAGGGGATGGCCGAGACGCCACCGGACCTCATTGAGATCCAAACCAAGTCCTACGAGGACTTCCTCCAGGCAGACGTCGTGCCCCAGAAGCGCGAGAACAAGGGCCTGCAGGCGATATTCAAGGAGATATTCCCCGTCGTGTCCCAGGACGCGCGCTACTCCCTTGATTTCGTCGGCTACAACCTCGGCGAGCCGAAGAAGAGCTATCTCCAGGCGCTTCTCGACGGCGAGACCTACGCCCGTCCGCTCTTCGCGACCTTCCGTCTCAACGACGCGGGCGAAGTGCGCGAGGAAGAAGTGTTCCTCGGCGACATGCCGATGATGACCCCTGACGGCGCATTCGTCATCAACGGCGCCGAGCGCGTCATCGTCTCGCAGCTGCACCGCTCCCCCGGCATCTCGACCGAGCGCCAGATCCACGCGAACGGCCAGCCGCTCCTCTCCTGCCGCATCATCCCCGACCGCGGCAACTGGATCGAGGTGATGTTCGACACCAACGACATCATGTGGTGCTTCATGGATCAGCGCCGTCGCCGCAGGAAATTCTACGCCACGACGCTTCTCCGCGCGTTTGGCTACGGCTCCGACGAGAAGCTCATGCAGCTTTTCTACGATTTCAAGAAGCTTCCCACGAACAAGAAGTACGCCGACAAGGACCTTCGTCTCTTAGTGATGAAGGACGACCTCGTCGACGCCGCTTCCCAGGCCGTGCTCGCGCGTCGCTACGACCCCGTTACCCCCGCGATGATGGAGCAGGTCGCTGCTGCCGGCATCGCGCAGGTCGACGTCGTCGACGTCGCGGTTGACAACGGCATGCTCATCAAGACGCTTCGCGAAGACGCGAAGGCGGGCATCCACAACGAAGAGGACGCCCTTAAGGAAGTCTATAAGCGCATGCGCCCGGGCGACCCGCCCACGGCCTCGAACGCGAAGCAGATGCTTCGCCGCATGTTCTTCGACCTTGCGCACTACGACCTCGGCTATGTCGGCCGTCACAAGATCAACAAGAAGCTCAACCTCACCGGAAAGGTCGACGAGAACCTCAGGACCCTCCACGAGTCCGGCATCGACGTGATCGAGGCGATCCGCCTCCTCCTTAGGATATACGTCGGCAGGGATCAGGTCGATGACATCGACCACCTCGGCAACCGCCGCATCCGCACGGCTGGCGAGCTTCTCGAAAACCAGTGCCGCCTCGGCCTCGCCCGCACCGAGCGCCTCGTCCGCGAGCGCATGACGATTCACGACCCAAACCAGGGTCCGCTCACCCCGCAGCGCCTCGTCAACTCCAAGACGTTCAGCGCCGTCGTCGCCGACTTTTTCGCGAGGTCCCAGCTCTCCCAGTTCATGGACCAGACGGACCCGCTTTCCGCCCTCGCCCACAAGCGCCGCCTCTCGGCCCTCGGCCCCGGCGGGCTCTCCCGCGAGCGCGCCGGCTTCGAGGTCCGCGACGTCCATCCGTCGCACTACGGCCGCATCTGCCCGATCGAGACGCCTGAAGGCCCGAACATCGGCCTCATCTCCAGCTTGGGCATCTACGCGCAGGTCAACCGCTTTGGCTTCATCGAGACGCCCTACCGCAAGGTCGTTGGCGGCAAGGTGACTGACGAGATCGAGTTCCTGCCCGCCGACGAGGAAGAGAAGTTCGTGATCGCCCAGGCGAACGCGCCGCTCACCGCGGCCCGCCGTTTTGCCGAGGAGCGCGTCACATGCCGCTTCAAGACCGAGTTCTGCGACAAGCCCGCCCGCGAAGTCCAGTACATGGACGTCGCGCCGATGCAGGTCATCTCCATCGCTGCCGGCCTCATTCCGTTCCTCGAGCACGACGACGCTAACCGCGCGCTCATGGGCGCGAACATGATGCGCCAGGGCGTGCCTCTCATGACGACCGAGCGCCCCTACGTCGGCACCGGCCTCGAGGGCGTTTCCGCCAAGGACAGCCGCGTCATCGTGACCGCTCTCGAGAGCGGCACGGTCGCGTACGTCTCGGCCGACTTCATCATGGTCACCAAGGACGGCTCGCTTCCGTCCGGCAAGGCGCAGTTCGAGCACGACCCCGAGAAGGGCGTGTGGCGCTACGACCTCCAGAAGTTCCGCCGCTGCAACTCCGGCACTTGCTTCAACCAGAAGCCAATCGTCAAGAAGGGCCAGAAGGTCAAGGTTGGCGACTGCCTCGCAGACGGCCCCGCGACAGACCAGGGCGAGCTTGCGCTTGGCAAGAATCTGCTCGTCGCGTTCATGAGCTGGCGCGGCTACAACTTCGAGGACGCGATTCTCGTCAACGAGCGTCTTGTTCGCGAGGACGCGTTCACGTCGCTCCACATCGTCACGTTTGAGTGCGGAGCTCGCGACACGAAGCTCGGTCCCGAGGAAATCACGCGCGACATCCCGAACGTCAGCGAGGACGCGCTCAAGAACCTCGGGCCTGACGGCATCGTGCGCGTCGGCGCGGAGGTCAAGCCCGGCGACATTCTCGTCGGCAAGGTCACGCCGAAGGGCGAGACCGAGCTTTCGCCTGAAGAGCGCCTCTTGAGGGCCATCTTCGGCGAGAAGGCCGCAGACGTCCGCGACACTTCGCTCACCGTTCCTCCGGGGACTGCTGGCGTCGTCATGGGCGTTCAAGTCTCCACGAGCGCCCCGACTGGCGCCGCGGACGAGAAGAAGTCCAAGCGCGCGAAGAAGGACGCCGAGAAGCGCCGCAAGAACCAGCTTGCAAAGCTTGAGAAGGATCTGATCGCGAAGCTCGTCTCCGAGATCATGAACGAGAAGCTTCCGATCGACGTGACGGACACCGAGACTGGCGACGTCATCATACCCGCCAACAAGAAGATCAAGAAGTCTCAGCTTGCCATGCTCGCCAAGGCCCACTCACACTGGGAAATGGACGAAGGTCCCGCCAAGGATCGCATTCAGGGCATCATGGATCCGTTCGAGTCCGAGTTCGCGGCCATTGAGGACGCGGCTGAGGGCGGCGAAGACGGCGTGTTCGGCGACTTCGGCGGTGAAGGCGACGTGGTGAAGCAAGTCCGCGTCTTCCTCGTCGATAAGAAGAATCTCCAGCCCGGCGACAAGATGGCCGGCCGTCACGGCAACAAGGGCGTCGTTTCGCGCGTCCTTCCGAGCTGCGACATGCCGTTCCTGCCCGATGGTCGCCCGGTGGACATCGTTCTCAACCCGCTCGGCGTGCCTTCCCGAATGAACCTCGGGCAGCTGTTCGAGACGTACCTCGGCCTCGCCTGCCGCTATCTCGGCTTCCATGCCGCGACGCCCGTCTTCGACGGTGTTCAGGAGAGCGAGATCGACGACCTTCTCAACAAGGCCCGCGAGATCCAGGAGAAGGAGGAAGGCGATCAGAGCTGGATCAGCCCCGAGGGCAAGACGGTCCTTTACGATGGCTTCACAGGCGAGCCCTTCGAGCAGAAGGTCGTCGTGGGCGTCATCTACATGTTGAAGCTCCACCACCTCGTCACGGACAAGATCCACGCCCGCGCCGTTGGTCCCTACTCGCTCGTCACCCAGCAGCCGCTGGGCGGCAAGGCGCAGCTCGGTGGCCAGCGTATGGGCGAAATGGAGGTGTGGGCCCTCGAGGCGTACGGCGTCGCCTACGCATTGCAGGAGCTCCTCACCGTCAAGTCCGACGACGTCCAGGGCCGCACTAGGATCTACGAATCCATCGTCAAGGGCACGAACGTCCTCGAGTCGGGAATGCCCGAGTCGTTCTCGGTCCTCATTCACGAGCTTCGCGGCCTCTGCCTCGACACCCAGCTCCTGGGCGGCGAGATCGAGAGCCGTCGCAAGGCCGAAGCCTCCGCGACGACGCAGCTGCCCGAGGCCAAGGCCTCCGACGACCTCCTCGCGGGCGCGCTCAACCTCCAGTAAGGACTTTCAGGGAGACACAACGAAATGAACCCTTATAACACTTCTGACATTTTCGGCGGTTCCTTCAACGCCTCCGCTCACTATGACGCGGTCAAGGTGCAGCTCGCCTCGCCCGAGACGATCCGCAGCTGGTCGCACGGCGAGGTAACGCGGGCCGAGACGATCAACTATCGTACCCTGAAACCCGAACGGGACGGCCTTTTCTGCGAAAGAATCTTTGGCCCGATGAAGGAAATGGAGTGCCA
>JAZSLQ010000057.1:0-41183 GCA_045535455.1 Kiritimatiellia bacterium
ATGGGGTCCTCGCTCCTCGGGTTGTCGCTCGTGACGACGAGTTTGTCCGCGAGCCGCGCGCATGCCGCGCCCATCAGGGGGCGCTTCATCGGACCGCGGTCGCCGCCCGCGCCGAAGACGACCCAGAGGCTTCCGCCGCGCTGAGTGAAGCCGCGCGCGGCGGAAAGGACTTTTTCGAGACCGTCGGGCGTATGCGCGAAGACAACGTAGACCGCTGCTTCGACGGCGGGATTAGTCACGCGCTCGAGCCGACCCCAACGCGGCGCAAGCGTCGGGATGACACGCTGGATCGTCTCGTACGGAACACCGGCGACAAGGGCGAGCGCAGCCGCAAGGGCGACGTTGGACTTGTTGTAGTCGCCGGCAAGCTGGAGCTTCGACAAGTCAAACACAGCGGGCCTTGCCGACACTGGAAAGGCGTCCAGTCCTGGGATTTTGCGGCATGCCTCGTACATTCTCTCGCCGCCTTCGCCGTCGATGCAGACGGCGAAAGGAGGCGCCTTGCCGGACGAATTTTTCCGCGCGATCCGCTCGGCGAACGAGAGCTTGACGCGGAAGTATTCCTCCATCGTCTTATGGTAGTCGAGGTGGTCTTCCGAAATGTTCGTGAACGCACCGCCGGAAAAAGCCGTGACTTCGCCAAAGCCCACGCGATTCTGGTGGATCGCATGGCTCGAGACTTCCATGACGCAGTCGGTGCAGCCGTTTTGCTCCATCGCGGCGTATATCTCCTTCAACTGCGCGAGCGGCGGCGTCGTGTAGCCGGTGTAGAAATGCCGCGCTCCGTCAAACGCCTCGACCGTCGTTATGTAGCCGCAAAGCGGAGCTCGCCCGTCCGCTCTTTCCGCTTCGCCCACTCGCTCCCGGGCTCGAAGCTGGGCACCCCAAGCGTTGACGAACTCGGCGAAGATCCACGTCGTCGTCGTCTTGCCGTTGGTGCCGGTTATGCCCCAGAACTTCATTTCGCCGCGATCAGTCGCGCACGCCAGACCAGCTCTCGAAACGCCTTGCGGCGAGTTGCTTGTACTTCGCGCCCGTGCCGCCGTTCACAAACGGGTCTATCGTGATGCCGCCGCGAGCGGCGAATTTGCCGTAGACTTCCATGTACTTCGGCTTAAGGAGCCGGACGAGATCGTCGTAAATGACGTTCACGACATCCTCGTGGAAGTCGCCGTGGTTGCGAAAGCCGAAGAGGTATAGCTTCAGCGACTTCGACTCGACGAGCTTCTTCGCAGGGATGTAGCGAATCGTAAGCGTCGCGAAGTCGGGCTGGCCGGTCTTCGGGCAAAGCGTCGTGAACTCTGGCGAGGTGAAGGTCACCCAGTAGTCGCGCCCGGGGTGGCGGTTCTCGAACGCATCGAGAACGGAGGGATCGTAGTCCTTCGGCGCTACTACAGAGCGGCCAAGAGCATTGAGCTTCTCAAGGTCTTTTCTCATGTTCACCTCACCTGCGCTGCGGGCCGTTCATCCTCCGTATGTCGGAGTTGGAACCACGCATCGAGGGACGCTTCTTCGCGTCCTTCTTTTTCGCATCGTCCTTTTTCGTCGTCTCTACGGGAACGGAAGTGACTTCGATCCTTACCGTCCGCGCGAACTCCGGAAGCTCCTTCTTGAGCTTCTCCGCGACGAACTCATCCTTGTTGTCGAGCTTCGCCGCATCAATGCGCACCTTGCGGCGGAACTGCGCCCACTCGCGTGCGAAACGATCTACAGTCGTCTGCTCGAGAAGGAAGAACGGCGTCTTGTCGCCATACGCGAAGGGAACGGTCCACCCTGCGACCTTTCCGCCCGCCTTGATCGGGCGCAGTTCCTCTGGCGCGGCAAGGCCCTTCTCAACGTCCGCCGAGACAAGCGCAAGCCGACGATCACGCCACTCCTCGGCGAGTTGCACGACGAGCGTAAAGCGCTCGGCCGCGAGGTTCTCGAGAAGATGGTCGAACGTCGCGCGATCGGGATAGCAGGCGTCGGAAATGGCGTTGGTTACCGTGTCGTCGCGCAGCATGTCGAGGAACTCCGCCGTGCGGCGCCTCTCCGAATGGGCGGCGAGCGTCCCCCACTTGCTCTCGTCGACCGAGATCTTCGCGGCCTTCTCGAGCCCATACCCGAAGCACACGTATTCCTCCGGCCGAAAGTCGAGCATCGAAACCTTTGCATCCTCGAATTTCCTCAGTTCCTGCTGCTCTGCGCGGAACTCGGCCTCTGCCTGGCGGCGCTCCGCCTCGCGGATCCGCGCCTCCTCGCGTTCGCGTCTCTCGCGCTCGCGCGCCTCCTCGCGCGCCTTGCGCTCCGCCTCGCGCTTCTCCTCGAGCGCCTTGCGTTCGGCCTCGCGTTTCGCGGCAAGCGCCCGTGCCTTCTCGTCCGCTATGCGCTTCTGCTCGGCCCTCGCAGTCTCCTCGGCGATCCTGGCGGCCTCCGCCGCGGCACGTTCGGACTCGCGTTTCTCCTGCCACTTGTCCCAGCCGATCTTGCCGCCGATGACAATGACGAGAAGAACGACGACAAGCGTCACGTTGGACACTATCGAACGAATACGCGCGGCGCGTTTGGCCGCCTGGGCCTCGCGCCGCGCTTCTTCAAGGTCAAACCTGCCAGCGACCGCCATTAACAGTCTCCCGTCAGTTCTTGTAGGTGACGATTCCCTTGCCCTTCCTTATCACGCCGATGACGTGGTACGGCTGGTGCTGGGCCTTGAGGATGTTCGTCGCCTTGGTCATCTGGTTCTTGGGGATGATCACGACGAAGCCGATGCCCATGTTGAAAACGCGGTACATCTCGTCGCGGTCCACCTTGCCCTGGTTCTCGATGAACTTGAAAATCGTCGGGACTTCCCACGACGCGCGGTCGATCTCGGCGTTGACCGCCTTCGGGAGGACACGCGGAATGTTGTCCGGGAAGCCGCCACCGGTGATGTGCGCCATGCCGGTGATCTTCACCTTGCGCTCGAGAAGCTTGGCGACCGGCTTGAGGAAGCTCTTGTGGACGGCAAGAAGCGCATCGCCGAACGTCTGGTTCGTGCCGGGAAGCTTGTCCTGCCACGAATACTGGCAGAGGTCGAAGATTACGCGACGAGCGAGCGAGAAGCCGTTCGTCTGGAGACCGCCAGACGGGAAGCCGATTATCATGTCTCCGGCGCGGATCGACTTGCCGGTGATAAGCTGCGACTTCTTAACGTGGCCGACGATCGTGCCGACGAGATCGTACTCGCCCGCGGGATAAAGCCCCGGCATCTCGGCTGTCTCTCCGCCGAGAAGCGCCATGTGGTTCTCCTTGCACGCCTTGCAAAGACCCGACACGACAGACTTGAACACCACGGGGTCGACCTTGGCCGTCCCGATATAGTCCATGAAGAAGAGCGGAAGTGCGCCCTGGACGAGGATGTCGTTCACGCAGTGGTTAACGATGTCCTGCCCGACGGTGTCGTGCTTGTTCATCATCGCGGCCACCTTCAGCTTCGTGCCTACGCCGTCCGCCGACGCGACGAGTATCTCGTCCTTGCCGGTCGGGACCTTGTGGAGGCCGCCGAACGCGCCGATGTTGCCGATGACGGCCTGCGTCTTGGTCGCAGCGACCATCTCCTTGATGGAACCGACTGCGTTCATCTTGACGTCGATGTTGACGCCCGCCTGCGCGTACGCCGACTTCTTCTCTGACTGAATACCCTTCGACACGACTGATTCTTCCTTTCGGGAGTGAACGGGAATGAATGAAAACCAAGGGGCGCGTGACGTGCACGCGCCCCTCGTTGCAACGGCTCTTAGAGCTTGTTGTTGGAGCCGAGCACCTTGACGATCTTGTGGATGTAGAGCTCCTTCATCGCCTCGCGCGCAGGGGTGAGGTACTGGCGCGGGTCGAAGTGCTCGGGATGCTCCGCGAAGTGCTTGCGGATCGCGGCCGTCATCGCAAGACGCGAGTCGGAGTCGATGTTGATCTTGCAAACAGCGCTCTTCGCCGCCTTGCGCAGCTGCTCCTCGGGAATGCCGACCGCGTCGGGGAGCTTGCCGCCGAACTTGTTGATCGTGTCGACGTGCTCCTGCGGGACGCTGGACGAGCCGTGGAGGACGATCGGGAAGCCGGGGAGCTTCTTCTCGACGGCCTTGAGGACGTCGAACGCGAGCGGGGGCGGGATGAGCTTGCCCGTCTTCTTGTCGCGCGTGCACTGCTCGGGCTTGAACTTGTAGGCGCCGTGCGAGGTGCCGATGGAGATCGCGAGCGAGTCGCAGCCGGTCTTGGTCGCAAACTCGATCACCTCCTCGGGCTTCGTGTAGTGGCTCTCCTCGGCCTGAACCTCGTCTTCGACGCCGGCGAGGACGCCAAGCTCCGCCTCGACGGTGACGTCGTGCTTGTGCGCGTAGTTGACGACCTTCTTGGTGAGCTTGATGTTGTCCTTGAAAGGAAGCGAGCTGCCGTCGATCATGACAGACGAGAAACCGGAGTCAATGCAGCTCTTGCAAGTCTCGTAGCTGTCGCCGTGGTCGAGGTGGAGGACGATCTGCGGCTTCTTGCAGCCGAGTTCCTTGGCGTACTGGACGGCGCCTTCGGCCATGTAGCGGAGAATCGTGGGGTTCGCGTACTTGCGCGCGCCCTTGGAGACCTGCATGATGACGGGAGACTTGGTCTCGACCGCGGCCTGGATGATGGCCTGCATCTGCTCCATCGTGTTGAAGTTGAATGCGGGAATGGCGTAGCCGCCCTTGACCGCCTTTGCGAACATTTTCTTGGTGTTGACAAGACCAAGCTTCTTGTAGCTGACCATCTTTGGGTTTCTCCTTGTGATTTTCCCATTTTTGGGAATTGCGCGCAAGTATACCAAAAATCGGCGGAAAAATCAAGGGCGAGAAACATCCAAAAGCGAAAAAACGCCCAAATTGGACAAGGGGGGAAAGGTGGTGGGCTATAGTGGATTCGAACCACTGACCTCTTCCATGTCAAGGAAGCGCTCTAACCAACTGAGCTAATAGCCCAAAACGGCGCGTAGTATACCAAACGGCAGTGCCGGAAGTCAATAGCGAATTTTACTACTTTACGAAAAATCAATCTCGCTGAAAAACCAGAGGCGCGCCGATTGGCGCGCCCCGAGGTTTTCCATCGCGTGAAAAGGCGATATTACTTAGCGGTGAGAGCCGCGACGCCGGGGAGGGTCTTGCCCTCGAGGAACTCGAGCGAAGCGCCACCGCCGGTGGAGACGTGGCTCATCTCGGCCGCCTTGCCGGACTTCTTGACCGCGCTAACGGAGTCGCCGCCGCCGATGATCGACGTGCCGCCGTTGGCCTTAACGGTCGCAACCGCGTCACAGACGCCATAGGTGCCCTTGGAGAGCGGCGCAAACTCGAAGCAGCCCATCGGGCCGTTCCAGACGACGGTCTTCGCGCCCTTTACGGCCTCAGCGAAGAGGGCGACGGACTTGGGCCCAATGTCGAGACCCATCCAGTCATCCGGGATATCGCCCTCGCAGAGCTTCATCTCGATGTCGGACGCGTCCTTCGTCTCGGGGAACTTGTTGGCAATCACGTTGTCGACGGGGAGAAGGATCTTAATGCCCTTCGCGTCAGCCGCGGCAAGCATCTCCTTGCAGTAGGCGACCTGCTCGTCCTCGCAGAGCGACGTGCCGATCTTGATGCCCTGGGCCTTCTTGAAGGTGTAGGCCATGCCGCCGCCAATGATGAGCGTGTCGACCTTGTTGAGAAGCGCCTTGACGACCGCGAGCTTGTCCGAGACCTTGGCGCCGCCGAGGATGGCGACGAACGGACGGACGGGATTCTCGACGGCATCGCCGAGGAACTGGATCTCCTTCTCGAGAAGGAAGCCAGAGACGGCGGGCTGGATGTAGTCGGCAATGACGGCGGTCGAGGCGTGGGCGCGGTGGGCCGTGCCGAACGCGTCGTTGCAGTAGAGGTCGCCGTAGGAGGCGAGCTTCTTCGCCATCTCGGCGCGCTGGGCCTTGAGCTCGGCCTTCTTCGCCGCGAACTCCTCGTCAGTGAGGTGGATGCCCTTCTTCTCGTCGTCCTTCTTGACCTTGCCGTCCTCGGCCTTGTAGAAGCGGGTGTTCTCGAGGAGCGCGACTTCGCCGGGCTTGAGCGCCTTGACGACATCGTCGGCCGCCATGCAGTCGGGGACGAACTTGACCTGGAGCCCGAGCTTCTCGGAAAGCGCCTCTGCGACGGGCTTCAGTGTGAACGCCGCATTGTCAGGGTTCGGCGCCGCGCCGAGCTTGACGCCCTTCGGACGGCCGAGGTGCGACATGAGGACGAGCGAGCCGCCCTGCTCGAGGACGTACTTGATCGACGGCAGCGCCGCGACGATGCGGGTGTCGTCGGTGATCTTGCCGGAGCCGTCCTTGGCCATCGGCACGTTGAAATCAACACGCATTACGACGCGCTTGCCCTGGAGCTCGACGTCGCGGAGAGTCTTCTTGTCCATTTCTTTGTTTCCTTTCTGTGTAAAAGTTAGGTGGTTAAGTGGTCAGTTCTAAGAGGTTTCAACTTTCAGCTTCTCAGCTTCTCAGCTTTTCAACCTTTCAACTCTTCAACTTTTCAACTTTTCAACTTTTCAACCTTTTTTATTACAAAGGGCACCAGAATGCCTGACATTCCGATGCCCTTCGCCATCACATTCCCGTATTCCCTGAATTATTTTACTTGGCCATCTTGTTGAGCTTGAGCTGAGCGCGAGATTTCTTGCGGTCAGCCGTGTTCTTCGTGATGATGCCCTTCTTCACGGCCTTGTCGAGACCGGAGACAAATTCCTTGAACTTCTTCTCAGCGTCTTCCTTGTTGTTCGCGTCAGCGAACTTGAAGAGCTTCTTGTGCGCGTCGTGAAGCTTCGCCTTGCAGACCGCATTGCGCTTGCGGGCCTTCTCGTTCTGCCGGTCGCGCTTCCTTGCGGCGCGGCCACCCTTTATATTAGCCATCTTTTCTTATCCTTTTTGTGGGAATGTTCGCGCATAGTATATCATAACTGCCCCTCGCGGTGCAAGTGCGACATCTAAGCAACCGTCATTCCCATTCTATCGTAGCGGGCGGCTTCGAGGAAATATCATAGACGACGCGGTTTATGCCGCGCACTTCGTTTATGATGCGGTTCGAGATGACGCCGAGCGTCTCGTAGGGAAGACGCGTCCAGTCTGCCGTCATCGCGTCAATCGAATCTACCGACCTTATCGCGCACGTATACTCGTAGGTGCGTTGGTCACCCATGACGCCAACCGTCTTCACGGGGAGAAGCACCGCGAACGTCTGCCAGATCGACTTGTAGTTCGGGAGCCTCTTCACTTCCTCCTGCACGCGGATGTCTGCAAGCTGCAGAAGTTTCACCTTCTCTTCCGTCACTTCGCCGAGGATGCGAACGCCAAGGCCGGGGCCTGGGAACGGCTGTCGGTCGAGAAGTTCGTCGGCCATTCCAAGAACGCGCCCGACGGCGCGGACCTCGTCCTTGAAGAGATCGCGCAAGGGCTCCACGAGCTCGAACTTGAGATCGGGCGGAAGACCGCCGACATTGTGGTGAGACTTGATCGTCTGCGACGGGCCCTTGACCGCGTGCGACGACTCGATGACATCTGGATAGATCGTGCCCTGTCCGAGGAAGCGGCAGTGCTTGAACTTGCGCGCCTCGTCGGCAAACACGTCGATGAAGGTCTTGCCTATCGCCTTGCGCTTCGCCTCCGGCTCGTCGAGCCCCTTGAGCGCCGCGTAGAATTTCTGCGCCGCGCGCGCAATGGTGAGGTCGAGCCCGAGGTTCTTGGCGAACATCTCCTCCACCTGCTCCGCCTCGCGGTAGCGAAGGAGCCCGTTGTCGACAAAGATGCAGTGAAGCCGCGGACCTATCGCCTTGTGAAGAAGGACGGCCGCAACGGAAGAGTCGACGCCGCCGGAAAGGCCGAGGACAACTTCGTCGTCGCCAACCTGGCGCTTCATCTTCTCGACCGTGTCTTCGATCCATGTCGTGAGCTGCCAGTCGGCGTTCGAGCGGCAGATGTTGAAGACGAAGTTCGAGATGATCTGCTTGCCATGCTCGGTGTGCACGACCTCGGGGTGGAACTGGATTCCGAAAAAGCGGCGGCTTTCGTCACGCACGGCGGCAAACGGGCAGTTCGCCGATTTCGCGCTGACCTTGAACCCGGCCGGAATCGCCGCCACGCGATCGCCGTGGCTCATCCAGACGACGAACTTGTCGGGAAGCCCCTTGAAGAGCTCATTCCCCGGTTCAACCGTCATCTCGGTCTTGCCGTATTCGCGCTTCTCGCCTGGCTGGACCTTGCCGCCAAGCTCCTGGCTCATCAGCTGCATGCCGTAGCAGACGCCAAGAATCGGGATGCCAAGCTCGAAGATGCCACGGTCGATTCCAGGAGCCCCTTCCTCAAAGACGCTGTTGGGCCCGCCGGAGAGGATGACGCCCTTCGGCGCGTACTCGCGCACCTTCTCGGCGGTGATGCTGAAAGGAACGATTTCGGAGTAGACGTGCTGCTCGCGGATTCGCCGTGCAATAAGCTGCGTATATTGCGAACCGTAGTCTAAAATTAAAATGGAGTCCATGGCAGTATATTTTACCATTTTCCCCGCCACGGCGCTATGCCGGCAATCATTTGCTCGCAGCCTTCGCGGCAGTATCGGCTTTCCAGTCGGCCTCAAGATCCTCAACCGACTTGCCGGTCGCAGCTTTCCAGAATTTGCCGTTGTCAAAGGTGTGGTCGCGCATCGCGGCGTTTAACTTCTTCATCGTTCCTGGGTAACGGCTTTCGACAAAACCGAAGAAATGCGCAGTGACGCGATAGGAGTCGTTGTAGTGGTATTTCGCGGGATTCTTGCGCACATAGCCGCAACCATCGGCCTCTGGCTCGAAAAGTATCCACCTGATGTAATCCGCATAGCCCTCAACCGCCCAGTCAGGACAGTTATCCTTGTTGTGCCCCTTCGTCCAATAGGCCTGCATGATGTGGGTGAGTTCGTGAATCGTCGCGCCCAACGCCTCGCCGTTCAAGTTCTTCCTGAACCAGTCAACACGAAGACTGACCCGCCCTTCAGTCGAAGAAGCCCACGCCGGCGCGTTCATTGCAGACTTTAGCGGCTCCACGACGAACTTGAAAAGGATATCCTTCGGCGGCTCCCAGCCGTCGGACGCCATGATGTCCGTGAGTTTCACGACCCATTCGCACATCGCAGGCGCAAACTTCTCCTCGGTCCACTTCCTCAGGTCCGGTGCGTTCGACGTGTCGAACACGAGTTTCGCCGAACCTGGCGCTTCGACGAAGTATGGCTCGGCAGGAGTCGCACCGATTACGACTTCCGCGACCGACGGGAAATGGTCGGACGGATAGAGCTTCTTGCCGGGACGGGTGGCCGCGATTGTGCGGTAGCCAAGAACCCTCGTGCCGGGCGAGACGTAAATGTAGTCGATGCGCTTTGAATCGGACTTGCCGCCAGGTATGCTACGCTCGCGAACCGGTTTCGCAAGCGCCTCTGCAATCGTCTGCTCCTTCTCCTTGTAGCTCCAGTAGTTAAACGTGCGCCACGACCCTTCGGGCGGCGTCTCCGAAATATATAGCGCGTCCTTGAGGAGCTTCGCGACCGCTTTCGCGGGCTTTTCGTACTCAAGGCAGTTGTGGTCGCCCACGAACACGACTGGCGCGTCGCCGGAAAACTCCTTCATCCGCTCGATCACGAGCAGCATTCCCTTCTCCCGCGCCTCTTCGCTCGCGTGGTCGGTGTGGGTGTTGGCAAACGCAAGCGTCTTGCCTGTCGCCTTGTCCTTGAGGACCGCGTAGGAGCATATCCGCGGAAGCGCCGCCTTCCAGCTTTTCGAACCCGGCTCGTCGGGCGTTTCGGAGAGCCAGAACGTGCCGCTTTTCATTGGCTCGAAGCGGTCTTTCCTGAACGCGATGGGCGACGCCTCACCATTGACGCGGTCGGCGTTGCGACCGTCGCCAACGAAAGCATATCCAGGAAACCGCGCCTCCAGCCACTTGCGCTGGTCGGGCAGGACTTCCTGAAAACCGGCAACATCGGGATTCGCCGACTCGACGAGGTTGGCAAGATCGTCACGCCTCGCCTCCCAGTTGTTGTCGGCAGAATTCCTGTCGCCCGCCGAATAGCGGATGTTGTAGGTCATCACCTTCATAGGCGCTCCACCCTTGCGCAAGGCGTTGAGTTCACTCGGCGAAGCTGCGTTGAACTCCGCTTCCGCCCGCGCGACGAAAGCCGCCGCGAGCACCATCATCATATATGCTATTTTCATTTTCATTCCTTTTATATTATAGTCTCCCCTTGCGCTTCGGCCAGACACGAGGCCATGTAGATGGGCAGATATTCCACCCCGGCCTGCGTTTTTCTGTCTTTCATCCAAAGAAGATACGGCTTTGACACATACGACTGAAACTTTGCAACAAACTTGTCAAGCGACCTGTGCGACGCATTCTTGCCGCTTTTCACTTCTATCGGAACGACATTGTTCGCAACATCAAGCTTCGAGCGCGACAGGACAAAGTCGATTTCCATTCGCTTTTTGCAGTCCTCGCGCGAACTGCGCGAATAGAAATACAGTTTCCTGCCGCAAGCGGCGAGCATCTGTGCGACGGCGTTCTCTACGAGCATTCCCTCGTTCAGCTCGATGTCTCCGGCAAGAATCCTGTTGTGGATATTCTGCGCCACTATCTCCCCTTCGTCAAACGAGTGGCTGACAAGAAGCCCCGTGTCCAGAAAATAGCATTTCATCAGCGAATTGTCCGCGCTCAACTTGAACCCGACGTTCGGATCGGTGACATTCCACGCCACGTTGACAACCATCGCGTCGGACAGCCACAAAAACGCATTCTCGTATTCCCTGTATCGCGCATCGCCGGCCAAAGCGCTGAAGTTGAAATGCTTCTCGTGCCGCGAGAGCTGTCCGGGAATTTCGTCATATATCCGTTCGACGCGCAGCGCATATCGCTTCGCGTGCTTGCGGATGCCCTTCCTGTACAGCTTGAGCAGGTCGCGCTTCGTACGATCCACCGCCTTGAAATCGTGGCTTTCCACATATCGTTCAACCGCCTGCGGCATACCCCCGACGACAAGATACTGCCTGAACGAATCCATGGCCGTGTCATGCAACGGGCCCATCTTCTCGCCAGACTTGAACGCACTGCGGATGGAATCCATCAATGTCGGCCGTCCCGTTGCCCATAGAAACTCCTCGAAGTCCATGGGATACATTTCGATATCGCGCTCTTCGGAGGGTATGAGTATGTCCTTGACATTTTCATTGATGGAGACGAGCGAACCAGTTTCAATATAGTCGTAACGCCCATCCTTGACGAGGTGCTTGATTGCTTCTCTCGCCTTCGGGAAATGCTGCACTTCGTCAAACACTATCAGCGTCTCATGCTTGTAGAATGTCACATTAGTCAACGAAGACAAGTAGGCAAAGAATGTGTCGAGATCCGAAATGTATTTCAGGAAAAGGTCTTTTATGGCCTTACTGGCGTTAGTGAAGTCGATTATCGCATAGGATTTATACTCGGCCTTGGCAAATTCCTCGACAATATAGCTCTTGCCAACGCGACGCGCACCATCTATCAGCAAGGCACACTCGCGCGAACTTGTTTTCTTCCAATCGAGAAGCTTATCGTAAATCTTGCGTTTTAGCATATTTATCCCTTGTTTCGGCGAGCATCATAGCATATTCTGATTATGTCTGTCAACGCGCAATTCACGAAATGCAAGGTTTTTAGTATAGAGGTTTCTCACGAAATGCAAGGTTTTTAGAATAGGGGTTTCTCACGAAATGCAAGGTTTTTGGAATTACACATATGCCGCGTCACCTGTGACCTTTTTTACAGTTAAGTTTGCAACAATTATAGCAAAGAGCCGAGTGAGGATTCAATGACTACGACTCAATATTTTCAGATTTCGACTCAAGATTTTCAAAACCTCCCGCTTGCCTTTGCCAACAGGGATATGATAGAATGGCAATGTAAAAATCCGAACAACTTGAAAAGCCTTGCCCGCCATGTCCAATCCAATGACGAAATCGTCGAAAAAGACAATTGTAGTGATTACCTCAGATTCGTCGGTGCGATCCTACATACAAGTGATATTGTTCCAGGGCATCGCACAGTATGTCAACGAGCACAACAATTTCATCGTGCGCCAAATCCCATATCAGTCAATCAACGCCGACACTTCTTTCGCCAATTGCGACGGAATACTTCTCTTCGCTGGCATCCACATCGGAGCCCTCACCGAGCGGCTCAAGGCGACCGGCCTGCCCATAATTGACTTGTCAGGCGAGTATGAGGATGACGAGCAAATAATCTCCGCCGATACAGATGGATATAAAATGGGCGCGCTCGCGGCCGAGAGACTGTTGCGGCGCGGTTTCTCCAACTTTGGGATTTATGGCTGCAGCGGTCGTCGCTTTAACGGATACTTGAGCGATGGGTTCAATGCGACACTTGAGAAAAGCGGCTATGATAGCTCCATTTTTCTTCGTCCGAGAACTGTCCTCTCCACAGCGGAGAAAAAATCGCATCACAAGAAGCTACAAAAATGGGTCAAACAGCTCCCTCGCCATACGGCAGTCTTCTGCCACACCGACAACATGGCGACGGACCTTGTCAATGCTTGTCTGAAAAGCGGCAGAGATGTTCCCAATGACATCGCGATCATGGGGACGGGAAACTTCATTTTCGATTGCTCGCTGTCTGAAATAACGATCTCAACCGTGGACGAAAACCTGCAGGGACTGGGCTATGCCGCAATGCGCATAATGGCGCACCTCATCGACCATCCAGTAAAGCCGAGGAAGCGGCCGGTATTCCGCGTTCCGCCCATTGGAGTTATCGAGCGCGAGTCGACTTGTGTTTATCCCGTCAATCCGCCGTGGTTGGCAAAGCTCCTCCTGATGCTCGACGACAACCTGAACAGGAACTTCACCGTACCGGAGCTGGCAAAGATATCCGGCGTCTCCCAGGTGACGGTTCAAAAGGCGTTCAAAAAGGCGTTCGGAATGAGCGCGTCCAAGTACATGACTTCCATAAAAATGCGCGAGGCAAAGCGGCTCATCGGCATGAAAAAGTTCAGCTTGAAGGAAATCGCGTCCATGTTGAACTTCTCCTCCCCGACATACTTCGGCTACGCCTATGAGGCCTTCTACGGCCACCCGCCCAGCGCCGACCGCAGAAGCTCCTAACGGGGGCACTGTTTATTCTTCTTTATTTGCGCTACGCGCAACAAGCCATTCACGCGCAGGAACGACATCTATGGCATCTTCGCCATTCGAGATCTTCTCACGTTCGTGATCCGTTATAAGCAAAAGGTCTCGGCAGCCAGTTCTCTTTGCCGCGGCGAAAAGTGACTCCGTTTCACGCTTTCGAGTCTTGTCGCCCTGTATCGTATAAGCTACCTGCACAAAGCGAACAATCTTGCCGTGCCTTACAAGGCAGAAGTCTATGTCGCAAGAACCCTCCTTGTAATAGTAGATTTCCGTATCGTCATCCGCCCTACGCCTCAGAAGCTCCAGACATACGATATTTTCAAGCCGCCAACCAAGTTCCTCTTCTGAACCAAGAACGCCCGAGAAATACGAGATGAACGCAGGATCGGAGACATACAGCTTGTCGTTGCGTATTCGCTCGGCCGGCTTTGTCGAGTACTTCCGAACCAGAAACACAAGATACGACTCCGCAAGGTAACCTATATATGTCTGCATCGTATGGGCGCTTGCCACGCCTGCCTTGTCGGCAAGTCCATCGTATGAGATTTCCCGCGAAAACTGCTGCATTGCGACATACGCCGCATCCATGAAGCGCCGTGGCATCCTGACCTTATGCCGACCAAGTATGTCCTTCGCAAGTATTGAATCGTAAAGCGAGGACACATACCCCCTCTGGTCTGGCATGGAGAACGTCTCAGGCAACCCGCCATTACCTTGCCATAAGCCCCTCCTTGCTTGTGTGGGTATTATAGCATTTCAATGTCGCTTATTGCAATAACCGATGCAACTTATTGCAATAAGCCGCTCTCTATTTGGGGACAGACCCCACGAAACGCTGAAAAATCAAGGGTTTTGCCAATTTGGGCAATTTTGGAGAGAGTCCCTTTAGAACGCTCACCAGCTCATGCGCGTCGGGATGCCCGCCGTGTGCATGGCTTTCTTTATGTCTGAAATGGCGTAGTCGCCGGAGTGGATCATGCCAGCGACAATCGCCGCGTCCGCCTTCGCCTTCTCAAAGACCGTGACGAGATGCTCTGGCCTTCCGGCACCGCCCGACGCGACGACAGGAACATCCACCGCTTCGGCGATAAGCCGCGCGATGCTGAGCTCGAAGCCCTCGCGCGTGCCATCGGCGTCCACGGAATTTACGACGATCTCTCCCGCCCCGAGGTCCGCTGCCCTCTTCGCCCACTCGACTGCGTCCATACCGGTAAACTCGCGAAAGCCCCGCGTCGTAATCTCGTAGCCACTCGCTGTCTTGTCGCTTTTCACAGGGTCCATCCCGAGGACAATGCACTGTGCACCGAACGCCTTTGCGCCCTCTGCTATTATTCCAGGGTTGCGGACGGCAAGAGAGTTGACGGAAATCTTCTCCGCGCCCGAGAGGATGACTCGTTCCATGTCCTCGACAGAGCTTATGCCGCCGCCGACAGCAAATGGAATCCTTATCGCCTTTGCGACCGCCTCGACCATGCCGATGTCGATCGGACGGCGCTCTGCGCTCGCCGTGATGTCGTAGAAGACAAGCTCATCTGCGCCACCGTCGGAATACCTAACCGCCATCTCGACTGGATCGCCGAGATCGACGTTGTTCTTGAACTTGACGCCTTTCGTTACGCGCCCGTTGCGGACATCGAGGCAGGGGATAACGCGCTTCGTCAGCATGACAGCCACTCCTTTATGAGTTCAAGGCCGATTCTGCCGGACTTCTCGGGATGGAACTGGCAGGCCCAGAGACGCCCCTTCTTGACCATCGCCGTAAACTTCACCCCGGCGTATTCCGTGACGCCCACAGTCTCGGGAACAACTTCCGCATAGTAGGAATGGACGAAGTAGAACTCTTTTCCGTCGAGCCCTTCCACTCCATTCCACCCAATCTCGGGGACCTTGAACCCAGAAACCGTCGGGAACCGACGAACGCGGCCCGAAATGATCCCGAGGCAGTCAACGCCGCCGTCTTCCTCGCTGTGGTCGAAGAGAATCTGCATGCCGAGGCAGATGCCGAGGAACGGCTTTGTCGCAGCAGCTTCCTTCACCGCCTCGACGAGTCCGAGCGAACGAAGGTTCTCCATTGCGCTTTTCGCCGCGCCCACGCCAGGGAACACGACGCGGTCTGCCGACGCAATTACCTTCGGGTCGCTCGTCACTACCGTCTCCACGCCAAGCGCGGCAAAGGCAAGCTTCACGCTCGTAAGATTCCCGGCCTTGTAGTCTATTATCGCTGTCATTTTTCTCTAACGCTTTGGTCGGTATTTTACCATTTTCCCCGCCCGTGCGTCATCTGCGATTTGCCGCGCAGAATCAGAGTGACACATGGAAGCGACGAAGGAACCCGAGAACGAAGATGGCGAAGACGACAAGCGGCACCACGTAGGCGCAGTAAAGCCGAAGCCACGAGGGGAAGCGCCTGCCCTCGCCGGCATTGGCCTCTGCGAGGAATTTCTCCCAGCCCCAGCCGTAGCGATGGCAGCAGAAGACCGCGAACGCGATGGCGCCCAAGGGAAGCAAGATGTCGCTGACCATGAAGTCCTCGAGATCGAGAACGCACGACCCCTCGCCAAACGGCTTGAACGACGACCAGACGTTGAACCCGAGGACGCACGGAAGCGAGAGGACCACGAGCGCGGCGCCGCAGACACGACAGGCGCGGCGGCGGCTGAACCCCGTGTAGTCCATGACGCAGGCGACGACGTTCTCGAAAACGGCAAGGACCGTCGTAAGCGCGGCGAAACTCATGAAGAGGAAGAACAAAGCCCCCCAGAGCCGCCCGAGCGGCATCGAGTTGAAGACATTGGGGAGCGTGACGAAGACAAGCCCCGGTCCCTGCCCTGGCTCTATGCCGAACGCAAAGCAGGCGGGAATTATTATAAACCCCGCCGCGATCGCCACGCCCGTGTCAAGGACGGCGACATTTACCGCCTCCCCGAGAAGAGCATGGCGACGGCCTATGTAGCTGCCGAAGATCGCCATCGATCCGATGCCGAGCGAAAGCGAGAAGAACGACTGGTTCATCGCCTCGACTACGACGCGCACGACGCCTATCTCGCGGACTGCAGCGAAATCTGGCACGAGGTAGAACGCAACGCCCTTCCCCGCGCCCGGGAGCATCAGGCTTCGCACCACGAGGACGAAGATGAGGGCAAGGAGGCACACCATGAGAACCTTTGTCACGCGCTCAAGCCCACGCTGCAACCCTGCGGCGCATACAACGGCGGCAGTGGCGATGACCGCGACAGCCGCCGCATGCATCGTCAGCGGTTCGCCAAGCATCGCGCCGAATGCAGCGCCAACGCCAGATGCGTCAAGCCCTGTAAAACTGCCCGCCGCCATCCGGCAAAAGTAGATGAGCATCCAACCCGTGACGACAGTGTAGAACATCATCAGGACGAGACACCCGATGAAGCCGCCGACGCCGTGAAGACGCCATGCCTTCTTCTCCGGGACGAGCGCCTCGTGCATCTTCGCGATCGACCGCCCGGCGGCGCGACCGGCCGCGAACTCCATGACGAGGACAGGTATCCCGAGAAGCGCGAGACTGGCGAGATACGCAAGGACGAAAAGCCCGCCGCCCGACTTGCCCGCGACATACGGGAAGCGCCATACGTTTCCAAGCCCTATCGCGCATCCGGCGGAAAGCAATATGAAGCCGAGGCGGCTTGCGAGCTTCTCCCTCATTTACCCTCCTCCTTCCCGCCATTCTCGCCACCTTCGGCCGGAACGCACCCGAGAATGTCGTGCGCATTCTCCATCGCCCTGCGGTAGATCGGCTCAAGAACGGAGAGGCACTTCTGCTCGCCGCGCCAGAACGGAACGGGGCCGAGGCGCCGAAGGACAGGCGGGTCATTCCTCATACAGCTCCTCCTCCCCGACGCCGCGCAATTCCAAAAGCGTAAGCGGACGGCGCGCGATTTCCTCGCCGAGCACGAGCAGCACCGCCGCGACATGCTTGCACGGATTCGCGTAGTCCGGGCAGCTACAGGCAGTAGTCACATCGTATTTCCCTGGCGCAAGCTTGCCGCCCAGGAAGAGGTCAAAGCCGGCGGCGCGGAAGATCGACTCGATTTCCATCGGCATGTCGTCGGCAAGAAGCCGCGCCGCGAGCATTGGCTCCTTCTTGATTGCCGCGACTATCGCCTCGCGCGCTTCGCCCTCGGGAACGCGAAAATCTACCGTGACGCTGTAGGGATTTTCGCGCACGCCGACTACGGACGCTTCGACATGCGGGCCTGCGAGGCGCATTTCCGTCACCTGGCCTGAGACCGCGTAGTTCTTGCCGCGCCCGAGCCGTGCGCCGAGCCCCATGCGTTCGAGTGTCTCTATCCAGCGGCGGCCCCACCACGTGCGGCCACCGCCCGCGCGCGGCTCCTGCGCGCGTATCCCCGCGGCAAACCGCGGTATCCTGACTGGATAGTTCTTTTTCGACACCCCGCAATTATACCAAAAATACCGCAGACAGATGACTCCGCGGCACATCCGCCGCGGCATCAAAGACCATCGCTATGTGGCTGTTTTATTCTGCGCCCGCAGGCAAGCGCTTGCCGCTGGGCACGTCCCCTGGCAACATTAAAGGTCTTTGTGCGACAGCGCAAACTGGATTACGGACTGGATTCCCTCGAATTTCTTTGGCGCAGTGCCAACGGCAAATCTCTCTATGGTCTTGTCGCCCGCTCGCAATCGCAGATAATATGCCGTCGCATCAAGCGGCGACGCGGCCTGCCCATCGTTGATGCCCGGCCAGGCCTCGACATGTGCCTGTTCGACATTATGTACGAGTCTTCGCCACTCACGCCCTTCAAGGGCAAGATCCAACCGCATCCCGTCAAACCGGCAGGATTCCCAGCCCATGGCGTCATGCAATCCACACTTGAACCGAAACCGCCGCGCATTGAAATCGATCCACATCTCCACCATCACCTCATCTGGCATGCGGCTTTCGTGGTAATAGAGCGAGTCGACTTTCTCGCCGTTTTCAAGCACAAGCGCATCGCGGTAGGCGCATCCACCCACCGCAATCAGAACCAAAGCCATCGCGAGGCATTTCACTATCGGCAACATCCCTTTCTGCCCCATACTCGCCACCCGCGGCGAAATCTGACAATGGTTTTTACAATCCCAACCACGATAGCGTCAGTATCCTCGACCAAACAGTGCTCTAAGGTTTTCACAGGGCGATTCCGCCCCTGTTTGCGCTCCTGCAAAGCATATCACTCATCGAGCTTATTAGCGTCGAGAAAATCCACTGCCGCCTTACAACCTTTTTGCGCCGATCTACGGATATAGACAACATACTTTTCTCTCCGCTTCAACATTTGCTCATAATCGGCCCCTGCTCTATTGTAGTCTCTCCGCTCACGATCACTCATGTAACCAGCTCGTTTCTTCTCGATCAGTCGCTCAACATTCGGCCATTTTTTAAAGAACGCCTCCTCTTCCATAGAGAATCCTGCGCGGCCATAAGCAAGCAGATACCACATGTCGTCCGGATGCTTTTTCAACAGCCCACCAAACACCGAAAGAGCTTTCTGATAGTTTCTATTGTTGCCCTCTCCAAACATATGAATCAGCCCAAGATAATAGCTCGCATCTTCATAATTCGGATTAAGCTTCAGACAGTTCTCATACGCACTTCTTGCCTTGGCCACATTGTGCAATGACTTTGGCCCGCCGCCTCCATCCTCTCCGATACTGGCATCATAGAGCTTACCAAGATAGAACCACGCCTTGGCAAGCCCAGCCTGTCCTGCCGTCTTATAGTACGCAATTGCCGATTGGTAGTCCTTTTTCCTGCGTGCCTCATTCCCAAGTATCAACCCTCCCATCAGGTGGCGACCGGAATCGAATTGCTCCTTGAACCATGGGACTATCATATCCCACTCCTCGGCACCAATGGTTTCAAGCCCGGCGTCGAGATCGCCCTTCTCCCAGCGCTGCACAAAGACACGTCGCGCGACAGGCTTATCCTTGGCTGCCGCATAAAGAAGTCGAATCCCAGCCTTGGCATCACGTCTTTTACCATTTCGGCCAATAATATAATCAAGCGCAACTTCGATTTCATCAACTTGCGCCACCTCTGATTCCGTCTTGGCCTTCGCCTCAGCGACTTCTCCACTTTCACCAACAGCAATTGCCCTGTACTTCGCTGACAGCACAGGGTCTTTTGAGACTATCTTGCCCGCCTCATAAAGGTCAGCCAACTTTCTACAGGCCTCACGATGTCCCTTGTCTGCAGCCTTGCGATAGTTCGCAAGTGCACGAAGGTTGTCTTTTCGAACGCCGTCGCCAGTCTCATAGCGAACACCCATTTGATACAACGCCTCGGCGTCGCCTTGAGACGAAAGCCGCTTGCACTCTGAGATCGGCAACTGTTCGGCCACCAATACCAGAGCAAATGACGTGACACATATTGCAATTGATCTACTGAACAATTCCATCATATCCATTCCTAAAACTTATTGAGTCCTCCTCGACAACTATCCAGTTGTAAAGCGACTTGTGACTGATCAGCGCATCTCGGAAAAGGCAAAGCTCATCAAACGAGGCGGTGTCAACAAAAATCCTGACATATGTATTTGGTCCAAATCGCTTCTTAAGTTCTTGCCAAACCTTTCCATACATAAAGAAATCATCGTCAACTAAAAGCCCCTTCCCCCTCACAAGATGAACCTCCCACGTTTCATCGTTGCCAATCTTTCTATGATTGGATATCCTTATATTGTCAGGATCATCCATCATATAGAGCCTCCGCTGATGCATCCACACATTTATAATGCGCATCCCCATGATCTCGCGTTCACGGGGCGCACGGACGACACGATGTCGGCCAAGCAATGGGTTGCCAACCTTTTCACGAAGATCAGCAAGAAGGCGTTCAAGACGCGCGGCTTCGCGCTTACTGTACTGATCCTTTGTCTTCAGTTTTGCGAGTTCATCTAAATACTCAACCCTCTTTTTTTCATAGGCCGCGATCTTGTCACCCGATGTCGCAACATCAGCCAGCATCTTCTTCATGTCTGCGCGAGTGACAATACCAGTAGCGTTTGCGTTAACAAATTCCGTCTCGAGATCCAACGCCGTCTTAAGCATATCACGACGTTGCACAAGACGCGCAACCTCCCGCGTCGTAATCTCGGCTTGCCGTACACGGTCAAGCTCGGACTGCTCGTCCTTGGATTTTGGCATGGCACTTGAAATGAGCACAACCATAAGCGCGATAAAGCACACGCCGCCAAACGTGTTGCACATTGTGTCGAGAAGCATATCCATGCTACCGCCATCGATGACACTTCGCTTCATTGCCCAGCCTCCCCGAATGTCACAACTGCCCATTCCTCAAGTGGATCCCGCCCGAATGCAAAGTTGTTCTGTTTCAGCAACTCGACCGCCACATTCATAGCCGCGACACCAGTCGGACGAACAAGCAAGACGGCGGCATGCGTCGTATGATCAAGGTCTGCAAGGAATTCCGAAAATTGCTCTTTTATATCCGAAGCCGGGATCCGCCCCACGGCACTATTGGCCTCAAATGGACGACGAATGTCCAACCCTTGCGAAGAACAAATAACATAGAAAGGAATCTTAGACTCCCCACGCTGCGGTATCAGCGTCACCCCCTTTGAACTTCCCAGATTTGCTATTTGCTGCTCTAGAAGCCGCCGCGTGCGCTCCATTTCCTTTATCCGCTCGCGGCTCTTCGCATCTGCGTCCCTCGCTGCGGCAACCTGCGTCTCCAAATCGTGCATCTGCGACACCAATGCGGCGATTATCCGCTCCTTTTCCGTGAACTTACCTGCAACCTTCTCATACTCACCAGGCCGAGGCGCTTCCTTTGGCGCGGCAGCTATCGTCCGTGAGCGTTGCCTGATCCGCTCCAGCCTTTTCTCCAATTCGCCAATTTCGCGTTTTAACGCATCTTCATCATAAGACTTTGAGTCTTCGACTGTATACTCTACATTGTCACGGTAATCAACAAGACCAAGGACCTGAACCAGAACCATGAAGATCATGATTCCGCACATACCTGTCACTATGTCCTGGAAGGAGAACAGAGAGACGGCGCCAAGTCTCTTCCTGCGCCTCATTTTGCTTCCGTACCCACTGTTCCGTCCACTTCACCAACTCTTTCAATTCTAAGCCGCGAAATGATGTTCACATGTGCATAGTCGCGACATTCATCAAGAAACCTCTCTTCACTTTTGCGAAGCACCGTGACGAGTATCTGAGTTGTCATAGCGAACACAAGAGCGACGAAAGTAGTGTCAAAGGCAATGCCGAGATTCCCGGTGACAGGAGCAAGACTGTCCTTTAGTGAGGCGACGGACGCATCCGACGACAAGGCAGCGCCGAATCCGCCGATTGCTCCCGAAAGCCCCGAGACCGTCCCGATAAAACCGAGAATCGGCATGACCCATACAATGCCAGAAAGAAGCCCATAGCTTGAATCCGAATGACTTTCGTCATTTTCTGCCTGCGCTCTGAGCATTTCCGATACATCGGAAACGTTGCCCACATTGCGAAGATTGAGGAGCGCCCGCTCGATTCTGTTCAGGAGGACAAAGCGTTTCGGATCGTCCACCTGTTCATTCAACTTCGCGAGGACATCCTGCGCCGTTTCCGTAGTCAGCGAGAACCCCAGTCCAGGCGGCACAAGCTCAATCTTTGCCGCCCTACGCTGAAACGCGAGCTTGCGCCACTTTACAAATAAGATAACTAATGCAAGGACAAGCAAAAACACCATGACATACGGCGTCCATCCGCGCGCAAGTATCATAGCCAGGTATTTCGTCTCGCGAACAGCCTGCGGCACATGACATATCCCTATGAAAAAACCAGCGGAAATCACACCGGCGACAATAAGTGCAAAAAGCATATTTACGTCGGTATATTTGCCTCCAGTAAAACCGCATTTCTGCTCGATATCGCCGAGGTGCCAGTCAAGCGCCTTTCTTTCATGTCTACTCTTCATCTTCATCTCCTTTTTCAAGTTGCTTTAATACAGCATTAATGTCTTTTAACTTCTGTGCGTTCTGATCGAGAAAGAACTGCACTCCCTCAAGGTACCATTCGACACTACCACGCTTATCATCAGCGCCATAGCCATGCCTTATGCATGGGTTTCCCCATTTACGTGTAGTCAGGAATGTGCGCGCCATAAGTAACGCCTCCTTACGCTTCGCGATAAACTCCCTATGGCGTGCCTTCACCTTTTCCCAGCGTATGTCATTCTTGCGATCAAAGTCGTCAAGGGTCTTGACGGCATTGTTGTACGACAAATCCCCAGCCGCAATAGCCGCGTTGAGTTCCTTGACCAGAGCGTCGCGCCGTTGCAGGACAGACCGCCAACTACTCCAGCTCTTATCCTGTCCTGCAAGGGCATTTGAAAGATCAACGAGCATATCATGGAACCCCTCGTCATGCGCGCCAAACAGCTTTCGGTCCACATCCCTCTGCCTTAGTTTAAGTTTGGCGCATTCTTCATCGGACACGTCCATGCAAAGAAGATACGGAATCAACAGCTCCCAATACGCTTCAAATGCCTCCATCTCTGCACACTCACGCTCAAAGTCTCCCTTTTCTATTGGATTCCACCTAACGCCAGTGAACCTAATCCCAAAACGCCTGACACGATCAAATTCCGTACCCGCAGTCGTCCAATCTTTTCCTCCTGCACCATTCTTTAGCATTGCGGCCACCCCTATCACCTTCCCTTCCGCATCGACAATTGGGCTTCCGCTATTCCCCGGCACGAACTCGGCATCAGTCTCTAACCGGAGGCTTCCAACTCCCTTGACACGACCATGAAGCGTCGTTATCACACCTTCGCCACTGCTGTTGCCAAACACCCATACTGGGTCGCCATTGTTCGGCGCGTTATCTGCAATGACAAAGCTCTCATACTTGCCGTCCACCTCGTAGCGAGCGAGATCACGGTCCTCAGCGATTGACAGATCTCCCAACCGAACTGTCGACCCATCTATAAGCGTGACCACTGGCGTTTTGGGACTACGCGCGACATGCTCGTTTGTCACGAGGTATGTCTTGCCATCAAACCTCAAGAAGAAGCCCGTCCCCGTCCCTCCTTCACATTGAATTATTGCAACCTTTAACTTTACGGATTCAAATGTCACGCCATCCTTCGCCTTGTCAGGTTTTTGCTTCGTCTCACCCTTCGTGGGTGGCACCACGGGCGGCACATTCTTCTCCTCTACATCCGTCTTGCCAATTTCAATGTCGCCGCGCCCAAACTTGTTTCTCCCAATAAGAAAACTAATTCCAATTATAAAAACAATTGCAACGCATATTCCGGCAACGACATACACTCTTCGACGAAACGTCGGAATCCGCCGCGATTCATGCGTATAATGTACACGTTGCGACAAGTTGCCCTCTGGGCTTTTCATTTCAGGGCTTCCATTGCCAACAATCTTCTGTCCTGGCAATCCTCCCAAAGACGCCTCCACGACTTTAGCATCGCCACCTATCTTCAGTCCTGGCAAAGTTGCCGAAGGAAGTTCAATGTCCTCTGGACTACTTACCGTTCTGCCCCAAAATGCAGACTCATCAAGGCGCATCCATGTCATTTTATCAGCGGATATCTTGTGAAGCCGTGTCAGACGATTCGTCTGCACGAGCTTTCGTATCTGCTCGTCAGAATACGGCCCAGATATACTACCAAATTTATTTACCCACCACATGCATTCTTCCTCCTACTGCAAGCTCCCCACACCTCAATCCCCTCATGTCATCCTCCTTCCGCTCCCATCAGTCGTAACAGTGCATATGTCGACAATGAGCCACACAAACACTGCAATGGCGGGGACTACAAGCCACCCCAAGAATAACGTGATCAATAACTGGCAAAGCCCGGCACTGGTCCTCCCTGCATAAAAATTATGTACGCCCAATCCTCCTAAGAATAACGCCAAAAGGATATAGACAAGCCGACTCTTGCTTTCTCCACATGGAAATGCTATCTGCTGGGATGGCACGACTTGAGCCATTTGCTGAGCAGGAACAACTGGTGGCACATATTGATTCGGAGATTGCAGCATAGGCGTAGCGGATGTCAATGGCACCGGTTGCGCTGCGTCTACCATAACTGCGCGAACACTTTCTGCATTTGCGTCTGCACCCGAGTTATTTCCATGCATTGATATCCCACCATCAATGCCATAGTCCACCTCTGCTTCACCGTCTGGTTCTATCGTTGCATTTGTCAGGCACTCATCCGAAACTTTTGTGCCATGATTCATCTTCAGCACAGTAGCTGCCGTCTCTGGCAGTTCCATTTCTGTTGGTCGGCTCAAAGTCCTTTTCCAAAATATGGTTTGATCAAGTTGAGTCCATGCCATTTTGTCTTGAGACACTTTGTGAAGTCGTGTCAGACGGTTGGTCTGCACGAGCTTGCGTATCTGCTCGTCAGAATATGGCCCAGATATGCTACCGAATTTGTTTATCCACCACATGTCATTTCCCTCCTGCCGAGAACAGCGGGATACCGGAAGCACCATCCTTTCCGAATAGCTTCTCAAGCTCTTCACCAACATCGACGAACCGCCCGCCAACAAAGACATGGTATAACGGCTCGCCAAACTTATACCCGCCATTATTCACAACTTCAGCACACATCCTCCACGGCAACTCCTTCCCTCGCTCAAATGCCTTGACAAGAGTCGCCCTGCCCGACACTTTCCGCAACACATAAAGTGGATGGTCGTTAGCAACCCCTTTAGCAGCAGGAGCAATGGCGTTGGGGTTCTTCACATAGTTCGGATCAAGCGGATCAAACTTGACGAGCCCTGCAAACGAGACTTTCCATCCAGCAACTTCATGTTTTTTACCTTGGTCGGCCTGCGCCTTTTGGTACCTTGCAACGAAGTCTTTGGGGAGTTCGCTCAAAAACTTTGCACAGGACGCATTACGCTCCTTTATTCTATCATGCCAGATGCACAACCACGCGAGCCCCTCGTCCACCCCCTCAATCGTTATATTCTGCGACAAATCATCCGCTCGACGATACCAACGATCAAACTGCATGTCACCGCTCGGCATCAGTTTCAAGTCCTCTTTAAGCCAACGCATGTACCAAACAACCAATTGGACGCGACGATAAGCGCTCATCCACCCCTTGTAAGGATTTGCTCTGGCTACCCGCACCGCCTCATTATCGACATATTTTGCCTGATGCGCCTCCTTTATGTGTCCGTCAATCAAGCGTAGCAATTCTTTCTCGAACTGAAATTGGCTTAACCCGCTTCTATTCGCAAGGTCGACAATTCGCTTGATTTCACTCGACGAGGGCATTTCCTCTTCAACTACCTTCTTGCTGCTCTTAAGCTCACGAACGACCTCGCGCTTAGCAAATGTCAGCATCCCTCCTGGGCATTCGATTTTCCACTGCGTCTCGTAACTCGGCTTGCTCTTCTGGGGCTTACCTTTGGCGACCGCCACGATCTTTCCTGTTGGATCGCCATCCGACATGAGGGCAAAAAGCGAATAATACTCGGGCGCCTCAGAAATAATTTTCACGTTTTCATCAAGGAAGTTTGCAAAATCTTCCGAAGAAATCCCGTTCTTCATGGAATCAATGAATTGCTGCAATGCCACCGACTTGCCGTCAAGAATATCCTTCACTTCGTCGACTCCGATATCAAGCGGGGCAAGCGATTTCACCTCTGGGTAGTTGCCATAATATTCAACAAGATTGTCTCTCGCCACAAGTGCGGTGATTGCATCCGAGGCAGACATAAGTTTGCCAAGTGCCTCTTTGTATGCGGATTGCGACTCTACTGCAGAATTAAACTTCTTCTCGGCCTCAGTCAGTGCGGCGTCAAGGTCTTCGGCATACTCTCTATGAACCTTTCGCCATTCCTCAAGCGATGCCTGGCAGTTCTCAACTTCCTTGTTCAGCTCATCGCGCGCTAGTTCTTTCGTCAAACGCTCGGAAATCGTGCCTAAATGCGAAACGAGAGTCGTCTGGAACTTAGCCGCACGGTCTTTATTATCCTTTTCAATCTTGTCAGTATAAGCCAACCAATCATTCTTGACAGACAGCATTCGTGAATGATAGTCAGCATCCTCCTTTACAAGTTCTGCCTCGACTTGTGCAATCCTACCAGTGACAGAGCCATCGCTATCTTGCTCCTTCCAGCCAGACTCTTTCAACTGTTCAAGCACGGACAAGGCTGCCTCAATCCTGTTTGTTCGCGCAAGATTTGTTGCAATCATCGATTTAAGCCGGCCATCGAACACACCAACATTCGGATCGGCATAGACTTCAGGGTCTTCTTTCCTCAACTTCTCGAGCCGCGCCGACATGAGGCCAATGGAACGGCACGGCTCTTCCTTTGCCTTCTTCTCAAGATATGCGAGAACCTTTGCCTCGTCTCCGCACCTCCTGACAAACATCTTCTGTCGAAGCCACCAGCCCGAGACACCAAGAACAGCCAAGACGCCAAGGAAGGAAAACGTCGCAATCTGCAGCGTCTTCCGACGACGTGCGGCCTCCGCGTGATCGAGAACATCACGCGCCTGATTTAGCAGGCCACCTTCTGGGTCACGATCAAGAAACTCAGGAAGGGACAACGCGTCGCGTATGGCCGCACAGTCTTCCTGTTGAACAGCCATATGCAGCTGCTCGTTGACTTCCTTCCACCGGCGAGCGGCTTCTTCCGCCTCAAACTCACGCGCACAGCGGGCACGACAATCAGCAAGAATGAGCTTCTCTTCCTCCGGGACCTGCCACCCCTTCTCGACAAGCGCGTCTATTGCCTGCACCATCGAAAACGCAAGCTTGAGATCCCACTTCTCGTCCCTGCAGCGCTTGAGAATCGCAAGATCTTCGGCACCAAGCTGGGCACGCCTTTCCGCCTCGCGCTTCTCACGATAAGACCGGATCTCATCTGCACCTTTGGTCACTAAACCTTCGTTCCATGCAGCGTCAAGGAACTCCTGAGCAAGCCTATCTCGATCTTCATCTGAACAAGCCGCGCGAAAATCAGAGACAATCAATTCTTGCAATTGCCGCTCGGATTGCCTGAGGTTGCCCTTCCAGTCCTGCGAATGGTCAATCTCCGCAAGTCGGCGCAGACTCTTCACGGCAAGCCTGACGTTGTTGACGCGAACCGCCTTCTTGTACATTGCCAGAAATGGCGCTATAGCATCCTTGTTCTCGCCAATTTCGACTACACGATCCGTCAGCGTCTTGTCGATTTTCGGAGGAACCTCCCATCCGTTCATGTCGCAAAGATTCTCCCAGTCGGGGAGCTGGAAGAAATCGAGCGTGCTGACCTCTTCCAGAAGCGGAGGGTCTTCTGAAATCAGGCGAATGGCATCGCTAACGCCCTTTGCCTCCGCTGCGGCGACGACTGCCTCAAGGCGTGCATTTGCCTTGCGTACGGCCTCGGCATAGTCATGAGCAAGCGCCGAGCCATTGCCCGACGACCCCGCCGTCTCTACAAGTCGACTGATACGTGAGATTAAAATGCTCGACCTCATTGAATTCCAGCTCCGTTATTGTCTTTATATTTTTTCCCATCACCATGCGAACCAACTTCCATGACGGTTGTCACTACGAACTTTCGTTTCCGAATATCATCTTTCCACCTGTTCGCAGACTTTTTTATGTCGTCAATTTCACGATCTATTGCCGCAATTTTATCTTCAAATTCTTTTCTGGCGGTTTCTAATCGTTTTATTTTGCGCTCTATCTCCTCGACAATGTTCTTCTTTTCTGTTTCATTCCCAGTTAATTGCTGCCCTGAAATGCCTATCTTTTTCAGCTCATCAACAGCTTTTTCATTAATCTTGTTTTTACGTTCGCTAAAGTTATTACCTAGTTTTTTCTTCTTCTCCTGGTTCTTTTCTCCTTCTTTCTCATTGTACTTGCGAATAAGTTCATCCTCCCAGTCTTCAATATCCTTCTTAAGTTCTTTACCTTTCTTCACCGCATCGTCCTTTTCTTTCTTATCTTTGCCCAAACGATCCTTTTCTCCTTCTAATGCGTCAAGTCTCCTGTCTATCTCGACGCTATCTGGCTTAAAGCTCTCAATCTCTAATTCCGGCGAAATCGTATTAAACGCCCACCGAGTTCTTCCCTCTACCCAAGAGACCTTATAAACAACCTTACCATACGTCGAATAGGCATCATAGGCCTCTTGGCAGCGAAAGCTATAGTTATTCAAATCAGCTTTATCGCTGTCAGCAAACAATGCCATCGGCTCAATAGAATCGTTCCACCACCAAAACGCATCCAATGATGCGCCCCCATCAGACTTTTGCCACCCTGGATTTACAACACGGCAAACAACCCATGGAGATGTCTTAGCCCTTTCTGGCCACCCTGTTGGTGTAAATTTTGTTTTCTTTGATGCGTTTACATTTACATTCTTGTAAGAATACTTGCACTGGACTTTCTGAATGATTCCATTATCTAAATAATAAACCACAATGCTGTTATCATTTGTTATCATCAAAGCATACTTGGCTAGCAGGTGATTTACTTTCGCTAGTTTGCTTGGGTTCCCCAAGTCTGCCGAAGCAATTTCAAAATAATTATCAATTCCTGATGCCTCACCCTTATAACACACCTTAGATATCTTGATTTCATCAATCCGCAACGAAAGGTTCTCCTCCTTCGCTTTTCGCAATCCATCAGCTTGTGCTTGCTTTTCTTTAATTTGCTTCCTTACCGCATCTTCAGCTGCTTTTTTTGCTTCCTCTTCGATCTTGGCCTTCCTATCGGCCTCGGCTTTTTGCCTTTTTGCATCTTCGTCGGCCTCCTTCGTCGCCTTTTCCTTTACAGCGGACTCTTCCTCATACTTCTTTCGCTCCGCGTTGTCCCGCGCCTCTTTTTCTGCACGCTCTTTTTCCTTTGCCTCAACAGCATTCATCTCAACTATCAGTTGGTCATCATCGGATGTTGAAGTTCGCGAAGAGCTCTTAACCCACCATATACACCCAATCGCCACAAGCACCACGAGAAAAGCCAAGGAGCCGAGCAGGGTGTAAAAAGCCTTGTCGCTACCACTTCCACGTGGTGCAAAATCCTGCCAGCGGGCATCTCGAGCGCGCGCCGCCTGTCCAGATAATGACGATGAATCTCGGCGGACACCAATCCTAGAGCCGGCACCCTGAGAAGTTGAAACCTGTTCGCCAACCGAATCATTTTGAGATACACCTACTGGCGCGGATTCAGATGGCAGGAGCTCTTCGTGCATAACACGACCATGCTCACAATCAACCCATGGTTGCGTTGCGGACGCAAGCTCGAACGCTTTGTCTTTGTCATATACACCGCGTAGATGGCAAGTAACACCGCTTGGAACACAAGCAGCAAATGTAGAGAATGTCACCAGCGGAGCGGCTTCATCTGGCAGCAGATTAATGATGTCGGAGAACAGCGCGAGAAGCTTTGTCCCGTCGGCATCCCACGATGTTGATGTCTTGAAATACACGCTCTTGCCACCGCCCATTGCGTTCCGTGCAACGAGCATCGCAACCCGCTTTGCCAGAAATATGCCGTTATCGCCAAATAGCGCAACCCAATTCGCCGGGGTCGCGTCTCTGGATCTTTCAAGCGCAAAGAACTTAGCTGCAAGTGCTTTATCGGCTGGGAGCATGCGCGGTTCGCCGCTCCACTTCTCGGATAGACGCGACCCCGCAATGCGAATCGCCTCACATCCACCAGAAACTGGCATTTCGCCACGCCGAAAGACGATTGTTCTTGCAAGGCGGTTTGTACGCCCTGTATAATCGAAATCCGAGGGCGCGGTGCGGCCAATAACATGGTCTCCGCTCGGCAATGTAAGATGAAACCAATTAACAGGGTTTTCTCGATAGTAACTCTCGTCATGTGCACTCGTTCGATGCGGATAGGCACACAGGCCCTCTACACGAGTTCTAATCGCATCCGGCATGCCCTTAGTCATGGCAACGGTAGCAAAGCCGTGCGTACCAGCAATCAGACCGTTTGGCACCGATGTATTGACGAGTTCGTACATGACAAATCCCCTTTAGACAGCTCAGAGTGTTCCGTTGACCGTTGGTATTATGCCCCTCTGTGCAAGCGTGAAGACGAAGGGCAACTCTGCCCACATCGGCTTGATATCACACGGACGCACACCTTCGCGCATCGGATTATGTCCAAGCGCACTCACCGGCAGGAACCAGATGTCGTTTGAAATATCTCGCGCGGTCGCCGCTACTTCGGGGACGGTTTTGTCGAGGAACGCCTCCGTCTCGTCCGACACCTTTCGAAGCGCCGCCACATCAAGTGCCAACCGACCAGCATCGTTTACTTTGTAGAGTTCGACATCTGACGGCAATGCATTTCTAAGCATATCAGCCTTCGACACGGCAAACAGAAGCGGCTGTTTCAACTTCCGTCCGCCTCTATTGCCCATATACTTCTTCGACTTGGCGGCGAGTTCCGCAAGAAGCACGTCTTGCATCTGCGCATAATTTGATGCCGTTCCATTGCCACGGTCAAGCATTGGTCTAAGGCGCGGATCTGCAGAAGGGTCAAAGAGGAAGAGAATGGAATCTGCCGAAAGCGTGTGCAATGTGACAAGTGATGAGTGAATATCGGCTCCAGGCAAGAAATGCTCGCCCGCACAGTCATAAACGACCATGCATCGCTCAACGTCGCCATTCTTTCCGCCATCAAGTCGGAAATACGATGGGGTCGGCAAGAGAACGGATTCACCTCTGAGATTCACGCTTCTACTAATGTTAGACGCCTGTAGATCGGTCTTTTCGATCTGCTGGAGCTTTGTATCGTCCTGCTGGAAGAAAAGCTTCTCTTCGTATGCGCGGATCCAAGTATTCCATGTCGGTGCAAGATCACGGAATCCTACGCCAAACTTCATGCGAAGCAGCTGTCGGCATTGCCAAATCGAACTTGCAAGGAACACCGACTTACCAGCACCAGCTGTACCCACAACCGACATCACAATCTGATCCATTTGCAGGAGATCCTGCGGAATGGCCATGTGGCAGCAAGGGCAGGCGATTTCTGTACAAACACCGCCTTCCGCATCAAGCGCAAGGCCATTGTCCGTAAAGTTTGTCGGAGCAAAGCGAGACTGTTCACCTTCCCCGAGGACAGCGTCGCCAAGAAGCGACGGCGAGACAGACACCGACAAAACATCGCCTATGTCACTGACCGTGCGACAGTAGGGGCACTTGAAGTTTTCGCCAAGTTCGACAACAGCTCCTTCGTCTACCGTTATGAAGCGCCGCTCGGTCGTTTGCTCGGCTATGCTTGTTTCGACGGGGTCAGGGCCAAAGTCGATAAGTTCAGAAGCTTCGTAGACATTTGTGGCGTCGTGTGCGTACCAGACCTTTGAATCACGCGAAAGGACGCCGTTCTCACAAGCTTCTACAAGCTGAGCCGCAGTCCAAGGGCCAAGCTCACGCCCACCTACTCTCGCCATGTAATACTCGACTGTCTGCTCCGAAACAGCCGCGCAAAGTTGGTCATAGTCGGTGCCCAGCCCAATCGTAGTCGCCCCGACACGAACAATATGAATCCCCGGCGCAAGCTTCGCCTTGCCGGCAACTTCTACGCCGTCAATTTGAGCGGGGTTCTCCTGTGTCTTATTGACATAATACACCTGCCCCATGATTTTCACAAGCGAAAACTGACTCCGCGACATTCCAGGGTCAAAGAGCTGCACGGCGCTCATTCCCTCGGGATCTCGCCCGACATTAAACGGGAAAGTGGTTATCTTAACGGCCTTCTTAGGGGCAAGACACACGAAATACCAGTCCATTACTTTTCCTCCAAGCTATCAATATGTTGCAGGGATAACGGTTGTACGCGCTTTCGCATCATCCACACCAGTCAAGAGTATCTGAACCTTGCCTTCTGGGTTTGCCGCGCAAAACACCTTTGCTGTAGACGCTCCATAGCGCATCTTCGCAGTCTCGGCAAGAGATCGAATCTTACCGGCTTTACCAACTGTATCAGGAATCGGCATGCCTGTCTTGGCAAGATTTTCTACGGTCTTGCCACAAACCAATTCGGTTGGCAATTTCGTGGCTCCCGCGGGGTAGCCGAGGATAATCTTGACGCTCACGAGCTTTCCATGCATAACCGCATCATGGTTGGTTCTGTCCTTGGCAATGTATGTAAACTCCTTTTCAACCAAGAAATCACTTCTTGGATAAGCAATAATTGACCCAATCTTTGGATAACCAGGCAAACTACGAGTAAAATAGTCCGACAGAACTACTTTCCCTGTCTTTAACTCCATGAATCTTAGGTCAATAGTATTGAGGCGCAACGCGTTTTTATGAGTATGAGAAAGGAGTGAATGTCCACCTTTTGGATAGGCAAATTCAAGCCAAGTCCCATCTCCTTGATTAAGATCCTTATTTGTCTTCGGGTTAAACGCCTTTACAACTGCCGCCAAGTTAGTATAATCAGCCCTAAGTCCTTCTGTTGCAACATTATCATCGGTAAACGACAATAAAGCAACCATAAGCGATGCGCTTACAACCGTCAACAACTTCATTCTCACCTCCACCATCTCTTTCCCGCACCTTTCTGATTATTTGCATCACCACATCAAGGCGCAGAAAAGGAAACGTGGCGTGCCTTACATTCTCACGTCTTGAATAAGGCATCGCCAAACGCCCGAGATAAAACATGACAAGAAGACACGCCACGTGGATTGCCACGTAGCGCAACTTCGTATTCCGCTTTATCTCTTGAAATTGGCGATTTCTATTCAAAGCGTCATACGCTGTTGCGTACGTGCTGCGGGCGTAGGGTGCGTTTCCGCAGCTCCTCGGGTTGGAACGCGGCTCTTCTGCCACGGTTCGTTGCGAGGTTTTGGCCTCGGTCTTGAGAGCGGGCGCGTCGGAGACGCGCCCCTACCAATGCTTCGGCCCGATGGCTGGGATTGACACTTCCCAGCCGATGTCAAAGATCACGCTCCAGCAGGATGGCCCCTTGGAACGTTGTTATTATACCACAAAACCGCTCCTTAGTGTGGATAAAACTATGGATTGAACTATAGGACTCACGCCATCTCCGTCAGCACCGCCGGGGAGGTACCCATGCCTGCAATGAGAATTTTACGCCTTGCCAAGGTCATGCCAGCACCTCCCAATGGCCGAAGCGCTTGCCGCCGATACGTCCAACCTTACCTGCCTTAAGTAGCCGTTTGAAGCATCGTTGCACTGTTGCCCGAGAGACACCAAGAATCTTGGACAGTTCAACCTGATCTGATGATGCATCTTTTCTCAATGCATCAAGAAGTCGCAATTCCAAAGCATCATCCAAAGCATCAAGGTGATGCTTTGGAGCCGTCTGTGAAGCATTGACGCCGCCCCTATCGGTTTGCGGCTGTGGAGCAATGTTCGCGCGCCGCAGGATTATCGTGAGTCCATCAACCTCACTTTCCCACTGCGGAGGGGGAAGTCCGCTTTCACGGCACTTGTCGATAATGTCACCGGATTCCGCTCCATGGCCAAAGTCAGCACATACGTGAGAACGTCCCGAACGAATCGTGCAGGCTGCGGCTCGTCGAAGAAAAACCAGAGATGCGCGCCATTTCCCGAGCGCGACCTCTCGCGCGCGACGGGAAGTCCAAGTTCGCCGAGAACATCGCATATCGACGAACTGTCCGTCCGCCAAGTCGACTTGTCCAGGTCGATCGCCGCAAACCTAACCGTGTCGTCGGCGAGAAGCGGATAGCATCCGAGCGTGAAGTCGCGACCATTCGCATCGACACCGCGCAGATGTTGTCTAACGACATCGTCATCTATCGGTAGCAGGCGGCGATTCGGGCAGACCGCGCAGGAAACGCGCTTTTTATCGCAGAGCCCGTGAGCCCATTCAACAGCGCAGGCGGGGGAGTATCCGCTCTTCCCTGGCTTCGCGCTAACATATCTTCTCGCATAGACGTCCTCGCGTCCGCGGAACATCGCCTTGAACAGACGCACCTTCTCCTCCGGAGGCGACGCCATCGTGACGATGCGTCCGAAGAACGTCTCGCCTGTACCCTTCTGCCCGTGGCTATACTGCTTATCCATGTGCAAATACTATCAAATTTCCGTTCAAAGTTGAATGGCTCAAATCAAGATTCTGCGTGGTCGTACTTCCGTCTGGTCTTCATCTGCTTATGGGCGGCATCCGCTTCGCCCGCCTTGGTCGGCTCCGCCGCCGCCATCATTCTTTAGCCCGCGACCCTAAGCCCCTGCCGCCATGTCTACGCCGCCGACAAAGGCCTTCGCATTTCCCGCCGCCGCGTGCCATCACCCCAGACTCCGCCCCTCCCGCCCTTGATGAGAGGAAAAAAAATCTTCAAGATTTTTCCGCATTGAAATCTCATTTATGGTATAATGGTCGGCGTCGGGCGGAGTACAGCCCCCTCACCGGGGAAAACAACGACCCTTCGATTTAAGAGCAATGACGCAACAATGACGCAAAGGACATACGAGCACTCGGCCTACTGGTACGCGTACCACTACGGCTGGACCTACAGCGAGGCCAAAACCTACACAGGGAAGTACCTCGACATCCACTCCTACCGTCCGCGCATGAGAGAGCGCCCCGACGGCAAGTTCCGCGGCAGGGACTGGTTCAGGTGGCGCGAGGCTGACAAGGAGCTCGATTCGACGTTCAATCCCCTCCTGCTGTGCGCCTGCGCGATGGTTGACGTCGGAGTCGCGATGCGGGACGAGCTCTCGAAGTTCGCCGATCCCGTGGAGCGCGACAGGATAAAGCGCGAGCTGATGCGCGACCTCAGAAGGCTCCGGCGGCCCTTCTACTATGCGCGCGAGACCGAGCGCCGCCGGGAGCTCGCAACCGCACGGCGCAAGGTGATGCGCCGGACGACATCCGCCCCCATGCCGACTCCGGAGGAGATTCTCGCCGCGTGGAACGCGCGGAAGGAATCGCGCGAGGCAATGGTCAGGCTCGGCGGCATGCTCCAGGACCTCGAGTGCTATGTGGACAACTGCCTGAAGTTCGGCGAATCCGGCGAGGTCGTCGGGCGCAACGGCGGTATCAAGGGGTGGCTCTTCGACAACCTGCCGGAGCTTCTGCCGAAGTACAAGACGCTCATGCGCTACAAGGCGATGGCCATGAGGCTCAGGCAAGCGACGGGCACGAGAGACCCGAAGCCGACATCCGCCCTTCTCGACGAGACTCCGCGCCACGAAGTAGTCGCGGCGATCCTCGCGGATCCCGATCCCGTGTTCTCGCGCGTCTTCGCGGCCCTCGAGCACACGCTCTCGCCCGATGCCGTCTTCCTCGACGCGGCAAGCCACCAGCCACGCGGCAAGAGGCGCGGGAGCAAATGTCGTACGCCGCCGTTCGGGGAGATTTTCAGCCGTCAGCCAAGCCATGGAGGAAGCCGAGGGAACAAAGACGCTGTCAGGCATCGGCAAGGCCGATGGCGCTCCAAAGCTTCTCGCCGTCCTTGAGAAGACCGGCAAGCGACTCCTTCCTGTCGAGGATTTCCTCTACGCGTTCTTCGACCGTCCCCTCCGTGACGAAGACATGGACAAATACCGTCTTCTCCTGTCCGATGCGGTGCGCGCGGTCAGTCGCCTGCCCTTCCACTGCTGGATTCCACCAACGGTCAAAGTGAATGACATGCGTCGCCTTCGTGAGATTGAGGCCAAAGCCACCCGCCCTCAGACTCAACACAAACGCCGCCGGCCCCGCAGTGCCATCGAAAAGCGCAATCTGCTCCTCGCGCTGCGCGGCGGAAAGGCCGCCGTGCAGAAACGCGACCGGCTGCGCGAAGCGCCCCTCGAGCAGTTTCCTGAGCGCCTCGCCGACCTTGGCGTACTGCGTAAAGACGAGAACCGATTCGCCGTTCTCGAAAATCGTCTCGACAAGCTCGATGAGGCGATCTGCCTTGCCGCCCGCAACCGACTCGCCGTCAAAGCCGTCGCAGGCGAGCTTGAGCCGCGTCAGAAGCGCGAAGATGTCGCCCTGCCGCCTCTCTCCCGCGCGGTAGTCGGCAAGCGCGCCCTCGTATTCCGCGCGCTCCGCCGGCGCAAGCGCGCAGTATTCGCGCACTTCGCGCTTCTCCCCGAGCTCTCCCGCCACAGCTGGGTCGCTCTTGAGCCGGCGCAGGACGAACGGCTCGAGAGCGCGGCGCAGCTTCTTTCCCTGCGCGGAACTTGGGTCGGTCGCAAGGGGCTTCACAAAGCGGTCGGCAAACGATTTGCGGTCGCCGAGAAGCCCAGGGTTCAGGAACTCCTCTATGCTCCAGATGTCCGCAACGCCGTTCTCAATCGGCGTGCCCGTGAGCGCGAGACGGCGACGGACTCCAAGTGCGCGAATCGCCCTCGCCGCATGGGTGTCTGGGTTCTTTATCGCCTGCGCCTCGTCAATGACGATACCACCCCATTCCACCTCCGCGAACTCGCGGTGGTCGCGGACGATGAGCGCATAGCTCGTCACCACGACATCGGCTTCCGCAGCCGCCTTCTTGAAGCCGCTTCCGACATGGCGCATGTCTCCCTGGTGAACATAGACGCGCAGGGACGGCGCGAACTTCGCAAACTCGTGCCGCCAGTTCGAAAGCAGCGTAAGAGGCGCAACGACAAGAACGGGCTGTGCCGCGCCTGCCGCTTTCGTGGCGAAGGCGCGGAGAATCCACGCAATCGTCTGTATCGTCTTGCCAAGCCCCATGTCGTCGGCAAGTAGCGCGCCAAAGCCATTGTCTGTCAGAAACGAAATCCAATCGACTCCGCGCGACTGGTAGTCACGGAGCGTTCCCTCGAACCCAGGGATCTCGGTTGCAACTCCGCCGCGCGTCACATTTGCCGCGCCGTCGTGCGACTGGCGAAGCCGGTTCAAGAGCCCGAGAATACCACCGTCTGCAAGCACTTCCTCGACTTCCATTCTACCGACGGCGCCGATGCCAAGCGCGAAGGAGAGAGGGTTCGACTTCGTCTTCTCGGACTTCTCAAGCGCGCGCAGCGCTTCACGCAGGATTCCGCGATCGACTTCAATCCAGCGATCGCGGAAGAATACGAGCGTAGAATTCTGCTCAAGGAGAAAACGAATCTCCTCTGCGCTAACTTCCTCGCCTGCGACCTTGATCTTGAGACGGACGCTTTTCTTTTCGTCGTCGCGCGGCACATCTGCCGCGCCACCATCTATCTCGGCAACTGCGGCGACTGTCGCCGCGAGATCTACGCCCGACACGGAATAGCCCGCGTCCGCGAGCTCACGCGCGCCGCGCCGTATGAAGTCCTCCGCCTCGCCTTTTGAAAGTCTGGCAACCAGTTGGTAGGGGCGTCTCGGCGAGACGCCCGCGGACGCATGGGGACATGCGTCCCTACCATCGCCATCGCTCCTCAAACTGCGCAAGCCACCCCACACACAGACCGCCTGCCCGAGAGCGCGATACTGGGCGCGACCCTTCGGCCGAGGACAAGTAAGCGTAAATGCCTCATCTCCCGAATCGCTCGCAGCATGGAAGCTAAAGCATAGCGCGCGCCTCGCCTCTACATCTTCACTGCCGCCGCCGTGCCATTCGGCAAGTTCCGCAGCAAATGCGGCGCATTCGGCGTCATCCCAGCGCACAAGCCCTGTGCGGCTTCTCAAAGCCATCGCCCAGGCGTCGTGAAGCGTCTCGTACCGCTGATCCTCGGCATCCTCGCTAAGAACAGTAACAGACGGGCCACGCACATATTCGTCGACCCATTCGTTGTCCGCGCCAAGCGCACGCCACCGCGCATGCCAGCCGTCATCCTCCTTCACGAGATCGGGATAGAACTTCCCGTCCGCGACTAGCTCGAGCGCATCCCGCTGTCTCGGAGACGGCTGTTTCATCTTCACTCGACCTCGACGAGCTTGGAACACTCCTTGCCGCCAGCGTCCTTCCAGGAGAGGCGGTAACGACCCTTGAAGCCGCGGAACGAGACTTTACCGCCTGCCGCCTTCGCGGTCGTCTTAGTCTTCCACTCGCGGTTCACGAGATCGTCCATCGCGAAGTAGGCGGTCTTGGGCTGCATGTCGCGCGTAAAGATGCCGGAGATCGATGGCTCGCCCGGCGCACCGCAGCCATCTACCACATTCCACCACGTGATGCCGTTCATCTTCTCCACGGAGAACCAAGCGCGGTAGAGGTTGCGCATGATTATCGCCTGCACCATCTGCCCGCGCTGCGAGTTGTCGGGCGCGGTGATCGTGATTTCGGAGAGGTGGATTGGCCTATTCGCCTGCGAAAGAACGCGGAAACGCTCGGCCACCGCCGCAGGGCGAAGATGGGCGGGACCCTCGCCGCGAGCGATGTTGACGGACTCCGCCGGATTGAACAGGTGCATCTGCGAGCCGACCACGTCGATGCGTGCACCATTGCGGAGAAGGTCGTCGACCTGCTCGAAGAACGGAGCCATATTGTAGTCGTTGATGGTGAAGAGCGCCTTTGGCGAAAGATACTTCTGCGCCCACAGGAACGACTTGTACGCGTAGTCCGCCGGCATCGGGCCGTACAGACTCTTGTCGAAGGGCTTGCCACGGACGGCCTTCCTGCCAAACCTGTCGAAGTCCGTGGCGCTCTCGTTCACGACATCCCAAGAATCGATGCGGCTTCCGTACCGCTCGCCGATCTCCCTGACGCGCCTCTCGTAGATGTCGTTGATTGCCTTGATGTAGGTCGGAACGAGCGCGGCGATCTCCTCCTCGGAGAGCTTAGCGTAGATTTCCTCCCACGCACCGTTCCACCAGCGCTCCTTGGGGTCGTTGCGCATGTCCTTGGTGCAGATCGGTTGCTTGATATCGCGCACCGGGAGCTTCACGCCTGTCGCGGCCTCAAGCGCTCGCTTCTCGCTTTCAGGGCAGAAGTCGTCCCAGAGCCAAGTGGGCGTGTGCCAGGCGTTGTTTCCCCATACGAGCGGATGGCCGTGAATGCGCAAGCGACGCGTCTTGAGGAAACTGATCACAGGATCGGGCGCGGGGCGGCGCCAATGCGGCTTGTACGCGACGGCCTTCGGGTCACGCTCGTACTCGCGGTTCCAGTATTCCTCGGTGTCCTCGTAACGTTCCTCGAAACGCGGGGCGTACGGATACTGCTCGAGCGTACGCCAGTAGAACGCGACAGTCGCGGAGTTAAAGAGCGTGCCGTAGAGTTCCTTGTAGCGGTCGTTCCACTCCTTCTTGCCGAGCTGGTTGAAGTTGAAGATGTGTGCGCCGAAGTAAAACGCGTGGCAGACCTGCTCGACCTTCACCTCCGCGCCGTCGGGAGCCGCGACTTCGACTGTCGCGTCCGCCTTGCGGTACTTTTCGATGTCGGCGTCGATCTTCGCCTGTACCTCGTCGTTCCAGATCGACCAGTATTTATCGCTCATCACCGAGCGGTCCATGGCAAAATCGCCCTTCGCCGAAAAAGCCGTGGCGGCGACTGCACACGCGGCAAGCATCATTGTCTTGTTCATCTGCGTTCTCCTTGATTTAGAAATTCCTGACCGACGGCTTCCTGCGCCACCAGAGGGCGAGCGGTGCGAAGAGCAGGAGAAGAACGAAGAAGCCGGGCGCATCGCCTGTCTTGTCGGCCACGGACTCGTCGAAGGCGAGCGACTTGTCGCCGTGCAGCGATTCCATCTCCTTCTGCTTAAGTCCCTTCTCCTGCGCCGCCGACTCGACGACTATGTAGGCGGACTTCGTCGTGAGCGTTCCTGTCTTGCGCGTCAATTCAAGAAGTTCGCGGCGAGCGTCGAGCGCCGGCTTGAGGAACGCGTTGTTCTCGAGCTCCCACGCTTTCGCGCCCTCTGCCCACGCACCGCCCACCTTCGTCGCGCCCTTGAGGTTTGCGAACACGACCGCGCCAAAAACGGTCGAGCCGCCGTCGCACTTGCGGCAGGGAACGGCGACTTTCCGCCCGTCCTCGCCGTCGAGAAAGAACCACCCTTCGAGAGGCCTGTCGCCAAGCGACGATAGCCCTGGAAGTTCGCGGCGCAAGATGGCGAGGTCTGCTTTCGAAATAATGTTCGTCGAAAGAATGTCTATGGGCAACGCGAGGTCGTCCTTGCGGATTTCGAATTTGATGTTGGGCATGACGCCGTTGCAGTCGCGCGCCATCACCTTTGAAGCTTTGCGCAGCCGCCGCCTGAGCTTGCGCATGAGCTCGGGATCATTGATGTCGAATTTCTCGACTTCGCCTGCGCTCGCCACGACGAGCTCATTCGTATGCGCGCTCATCCAAGCCGCAGAAACAGCCGAGACCGCCACGCCGTCGGCCGTGTACAGCGAATCGCCCCCTGAATAAAGCGGGTTGGCTACGGTCTTTTCGTTGAGCTTCACGACATACGGCGAAGCGTCGGCCGACGGAAGTCGAATTGTCAGCTCCACTTCACGCCCTTCCTTGCCGACAGGAAACACCTTGAGAGTGCCTGTCGTAGGCGTATCGAGCGTGACGATAGACGGGTCGCGACGCCGTTCGGTGATCTTGTTGTAGACCCACTCCGCCGCCTTGCGCTCGGAAGGCCGCGCCGTCTTCCAGACACCGTTCGTCATCTTGAGTCGCATGCTCTCGATCCACGCTCCGGCGGGAAGCGCAATGTCTGCGACGAACTCCTGCTCTTCACTCTCTGCGACTGGTTTCACGACGACCGCAAAGACTGGCTCCCCCTGCTCGCCAGACGGCTTTACCTCGGTCTCAAAGACGTCAGTCGGAATCGGACGACCCCACCATCTTCCGCTCACACCGCGGGTGTGCGAGCGCCGCGCAGTGTTGGCGCCGAAGAGTCCGCCGCCGAAGATGTTGCGCGCGCGCCCCTCCCAGTCGCGTTCGTCGGCTACTTTCTTGCCGAGGATGCGGAGGTTCAGCTCGTTGCGAAGCTTGTCTGCCATGTACATTCCGTCGTAGACGCGCCAAGTGCGCCACGCCGAGAGGAAGGGAATCTCCGCGCCGAAGGTGTAGTCGTTGATGCCCTTCATTATCTTCTCGGCTCTCTCCTGCGAGACCGGCATCGGCGCGGGCGGAAGATCGAAGTCTTCCTCCGTATGCCATCTAAGAAGCGCCTTG
>JAZSLQ010000158.1:0-4361 GCA_045535455.1 Kiritimatiellia bacterium
CGACGAGGCGAAGCTCAACGAGTTCAACGATCTCATGGGCTACTACCAGATCGTCACCTCCGAGCTCGAAATGGGCGACCGCGAGGTGATCGAGAAGTACCACGGCCTCACGCAGATCGAAGACCAGTTCCGGGAGATGAAGGGAACGCTCGAGACGCGGCCCGTGTTCGTCCAGACGCCAGAGCACATCAAGGCGCACCTGATGGTCTGCTTCATGGCGCTGACGATGATAAGGATCATCCAGCGCAAGACGCGCCTGTCGGCCAAGCCCGCGAAGGGGGAGTCGAAGTGGTCGTACGGGATTCCCGGCGCGCGCGTCTCGGAGGCGCTCGCGGGGTGGCAGGTCCTCGAGCTCCCTGGCGAGTATTACCAGGTGCTGAAGCCGAAAGGCGACGACATATTCGCGATCCTCAAGGCGTTCGGAATGGAACTCAAGCAGCAGCTCTACACCAGGGGCGAGATCCGCGAGATGAAGGCGACGGCAAGCCCATTCTAAAATGTAGTCACCAAATTATTATGAGGGCGACATGCGCCAAACCCGCGTCGCCATTGGCTGAAAACGCCTTTTCGCCAAATCAAAGTGGCAAACTCGGGACAAACTGCACCCCTGCCAGAGCATCGCTTCGCGACTCGCTATCGCTCGGGGGATATGCGCTCGGTTCTCCGCCTTGGGCGGGCGTCTCGCCCTCTCCGTGAACTTTGCCCCTGCGGGGCGAGCGCGGCAAAAGTGCTGCGCTTTGCGCCCGCCTTTGGCGGGGCGATGGCGAAGAGGCGGGTCTGGGTAGGTTAGAGTCGATTGGGGTCGGCTCCGCAAGACGCGCGGGGCTCGGGAAGATCGAGAAGGCCGGCGGCTCGGTCGCCTGAAGCTTTCGGGAGACAGGCAAAAGATGGGCCCGCGGATTGCTGCGGACCTCTCTTTTTGGTATACTACTTGTCATCATGATTACGAGAACTACTACACGGCGGCTGTTTTGCAGCTGGGTTGCGTGCGCGGCTATGTCCGCGCTGGTGTGCGGGTGTGCGGACAACAAGGACGACACCGTCAAGATGATCACGGAGGCGACGTTCCCTCCGTACGAGTTCCTGCGCGGGCAGGAGATCGTCGGCATAGACGTCGAGATATGCCGCGCCGTCGCGCAGAAGCTCGGCAAGAACTTCCAGTGCGAGACCGTCGACTTCGACTCCGTTATTCCGGCGGTGATATCGGGCAAGGCCCATCTCGCGGCTGCCGGCATCACCGTCACCGAGGACCGCAAGAAGAACGTGGACTTCTCCGACCCCTACGTCAAGACGGGAATCGTCGTCGTCTACAAGAAGGACAATCCCTTCAAGGACTCGGCTCAGCTCAAGGGGAAGAAGATCGGCGTGCAGGGAGGCACGACGAGCGAGACGTTCGTCACCGACGAGCTCAAGCAGGAGCCCGAGCGCACGAAGTCCCCGGCCGAGGCCGTGGCCGCGCTCAAGGCAGGCCGCGTCGAGTTCGTTATCGCCGACATCGATCCCGCCAAGAACTGCGTGAAGGGCGAGGATACGCTCGCGATATCCGACTTCATCACTTCCGAGGAGTACGCAATCGCCATCAAGAAGGGCCAGCCCGAGCTTCTCAAGACGATCAACGAGACGATTGCCGAGGTCAAGGCCGACGGCCGCCTCGAGAAGTGGGTCGCCGATTTCACGGCCGAGGCCGACAAGCTGAAGGACAAGTGAGGCGTTGCTCATGTGGCAGGCCTTTTGCGACGAATTCTATCTCTGCTTTCTTAAGCCCGCCGGTGACGGCTCCCTGAGGGGCGAGTATCTGCTGCGCGGCCTCGGCGTAACGCTCGAGGTCGCGCTCTTCGCCATCCTGCTCGGCCTCGTCATCGGCTTCCTCGTCGCGGTCATACGCTCAAGCCACAACAAGTACGGGTACTTCTCGTTTCTGAACGCAGTCTGCAAGGTATACCTCACGATCATCCGCGGCACGCCCATGGTCGTGCAGCTCCTCATAACCTACTACATAATCCTGAAGTCCGTCGACTCCAAGGTTCTGATCGCGATCCTCGCGTTCGGCATCAACTCCGGCGCATACCAGGCCGAGATACTGCGCGCGGGAATCGAGTCCATCGACCCTGGCCAGATGGAGGCTGGCCGCGCGCTTGGCCTGAGCTACTGGCGCGCAATGCTCAAGATCATTCTTCCGCAGGCGGTGAGGAACGTCCTCCCCGCCCTCGGAAACGAGTTCATCGTCCTCATGAAGGATACGTCAATCGTCGGCTACATCGCGCTCATCGACCTTGCGAAGGGCGGCGACATAATCCGCTCGCAGACATACTCCGTGTACCTCCCGTACCTGACTGTCGCGGCGGTCTACCTCATGCTTGTCATGACGTTCACATGGCTCCTCGGCAAGCTTGAGCGCCACCTCAGGAACACCGGGGCCGATCCCGTGCACAACGACAGTTGAAAGGTTGACACGAACCACTATGTCTGAAACACTGCTCAAGATAGAAAACCTGAAGAAGAGCTTCGGCAAGCTCGAGGTGCTGAAGGGGCTCTCGACCGAGATCCGCAAGGGCGAGGTCGTGGTGATGATCGGGCCTTCCGGCGGCGGCAAGTCGACGTTCCTCCGCTGCATGAACCTCCTGGAGCAGCCGACCGAGGGCTCGATAATCTTCGACGGGATCGACATCGTCAGCGCGGACGACAAGACGAAGAACCGCGTCCGCAGCGAGATGGGCATGGTCTTCCAGCACTTCAACCTCTTTCCCCACCTCACGATCCTCGACAACATAACGCTCGCCCCGAAGCTCGTGCGCGGCGCATCTGCCGCTGAAGCCGAGAGGAAGGCGATGGAGCTGCTTCGCCTCGTCGGCCTCGAAGACAAGGCCAAGGCGTATCCGCAGCAGCTCTCAGGCGGGCAGAAGCAGCGCGTCGCCATCGTGCGTTCGCTCGCGATGGAGCCGAAGGTGATGCTCTTCGACGAGCCGACCTCCGCGCTCGACCCCGAGATGGTCGGCGAGGTTCTGGACGTCATGAAGGATCTCGCGAAGCACGGCATGACGATGGTCGTCGTCACCCACGAGATGCGCTTCGCGCGCGACGTCGCGACGCGCGTCCTCTTCCTCGAGGGCGGCAGCATCGCCGCCGAGGGAACGCCGGCAGAGATCTTCGACGGCAGGCACGACGGGCGCCTCGGCGAGTTTCTGGGCAAGGTGCGCGTCGGCACCGAATTCCGCGACAAGGTCAAGTCCGAGCTCTTCGACATTCTCAGGGACCGCGAAGTTTCCGAGGACGAGCTCGCGCGGCTCAAGGATCTGCTCGCTGGAAACAATCCTGAGAAGTGAACTGATTTTCCGACAAAACACCAAAGGAGAAAATACATGAAAAAACTGATGATCACGCTTGGCGCAGTGGCCGCCGCAGCCGTAACATTCACGGCGCAGGCCGAAGAGACGCCCGCAAAAACCGAGACCGCGAAGCCCGAGGCGGCGGAGACGGAGGAGCTGGAAGAGGACGAGACCCCGCTGTTCGAGGTCGCGCTCCAGCTCGACGTCAAGTCGGCGTACGTCTCCCACAACCGCATCTTCTCCGACACGCCCGTCGCGCAGTACGACGTCTGGATACAGCTCAATCTCCCCGAGGATTTCGGGTGGATCGCGGCTGACATATGGGCCAGCCAGGAGCTCAACAAGCGTCACAGCTCTCCTTCGCGCGGAAACGGCGGCAAGCAGTTCGGCGGAATCGGCGAGTTCGACTACGAGATCGTGTACGGCAACTCGATCGGGCCGGTGAACTTTACCGCCTCACACCTCTGGTACACCTACCCGCGCTGCACGCACAAGGGCGACAGCGGCAAGTGGTCGTCCCAGAAATTCTGGACGTTCGGTGTCGAGTATGACAATGAGTTTGTCGTCCCGAGCATCAAGTTCTTCTGGGAGTATGCACACGACAACAAGCCGGACGAGGCGTTCATGATCGACTTCGCGCTCTCCAAGGGCTTCGAGCTCACCGAGGACCTCTCGCTCAAGCTCACCTCCAAGACGACGCTCTACACCTCGGAGTACGCGAAGTACATCTCCGATGGAGACAACGGGCCGACGCTTACCGACACAGTGTTTGGCGGATGGGACAACGGCGTTGCGCTCAGCTACGCCCTGACCGACAACATCTCTCTTGGTGCGAACCTCAACTACCTCTATAAGATCGACCATCGCGTGCGCCATGCCGAGGGATGGGACTCCTATTCGGCCGGCGGCAGCCATGGTGCGCACAACGGAATCCTCTACGGCGGAGTCTCCGTGAGCCTCGCGTTCTGATCTAAGTCCGCAAAACGGGGATAACGACATGAAGAACATCCTGATCGCGGTTGCGGTGCTGTTGCT
>JAZSLQ010000214.1:0-13935 GCA_045535455.1 Kiritimatiellia bacterium
CGCCCATTCCGAGTCGCTGAACCTCGAGTTCGAGAACGACATCACGCCCGCGGAGGCGCGCGAGATCCTCTCGAAGTGCGAAGGCGTCAGGGTCGTTGACGATCCGCTGAACGGCGGCTATCCGATGCCGCTCGACGCGACTGCGAAGTACGACGTTCTCGCGGGGCGCATCCGACAGGACATTTCGCGCGACGACAAGAAGGGGCTCGAGATGTTCGTCTCGGGCGACCAGCTTCTTCGCGGCGCGGCGCTCAACGCCGTCGAGATTGCGGAACACCTCGTCAAGCGCGGGCTAGTCTGATCGCATGGGCCGCTGGTACAAGTGGGTCGTAGTCGCGCTTCTCAGTTGCGCGTTCTTCTTCCACCAGGCCGACCGGGCCCTCTTCGGACTGCTTACAATACCGATCCAGGCCGATCTCGGGCTGAACGACAGCCAGATCGGCTGGATCAATACGGTCCTTAGCTGGACGCTTGCAGCGATGACGATGATCGCCGGTTTCGCCGGCGGCCGCCTCTCGCGCAAGTGGCTTATCACGGGTTCGCTTATTTTCTGGTCTTTGATGACGATCTGCATGGGCTTCGTCGGCGACTGGAGTATCTTCGGCGTCACGATCCCTGCATTCTTCGTCGTGATGTTCTTCCGTTCGATAGCGACTGGCGGTGGCGAAAGTTTCTATGCGCCGAGCGCGATGGCGCTAATGGCCTCGCACCACAAGGAGACGCGGTCTGTCGCGTTTTCAATCCACCAGGCGGCGCTCTATGTAGGGCTCATGACGTCAGGGATTCTCGTCGCGTGGGCGCTTGGCATCCTCGGTTCGTGGCGTCACGTCTTCGTTGCGTTTGGCGGCGCGGGATTCTTGCTCGGCGTGTTCTTCATTTGGGCGCTGAAAGACGGCTCGCGCAGAGATGCAGAGACGCAGAGCGACAGTGACAATCTCCGCGCCTCCGCGCCTCTGCGCGAAAATTCATCTCTCGCGTCGGGGCTTCGTGCCTTTTTCTGCAACCCGTCGGCTCTTTGCGCGACTGCCGGTTTTATCGCAATCGTATTCGTCAACAACGCCTATCTCTTCTGGGCGCCAAAGTTCATGGCGCTTAAGTTCAAGTGCGATGTTGGGGTGGCCGGCACGCAGACGATGCTCTGGCACCATCTTTTCGCCTTTGCGGCCATCATGGCGGGTGGCGTCGTGACCGACCACTTTGTGAAGCGCTGGCCGCGTTTCCGCCTTGCGCTTCAGATATCGGCGCTTCTCCTCGGGGCTCCCTGCCTTGTCCTCGTGGGCTTCAGCTCGTCGATTGCCGCGACGGTTGTCATGACTGCGCTGTACGGTGTGTTTCGCGGTGCGTTCGAGGTCAACACCCACGCGTCCGTCTTCGATGTCGTTGCGCCGGAGCATCGCTCAACGGTCGTCGGCTGCATGGTGATGAGTGCGTTTTTCTTCGGCGGTCTTTCTGGTGTCGCCATGGGCAAGCTCTCCGACGCCTATGGCATTCTCGGCTTCGAGATCGGCTTCGCCATTCTTGGTGCAGCGTATGTCCTCGGTGCGTGCGTGATGATGATTTCATTCTTCCGCACCTTTGCCCGCGACCGCATCGCAGAATAAACATTGTGCCAAGCTTATCGCCCCGTTCGGCTTGTTTATGGTATAATACTCCAAATCAGGTCCTGTAGCTCATCTGGACAGAGCAGCTGCCTTCTAAGCAGCGGGTAGTGGGTTCGAGTCCCGCCAGGACCGCCATTGAAAGAGAAGAAAAATGAAATTGCTTGACGAACTTAGGGCGCGCGGACTTGTGGAGGCCATGACCGATCCGGAAATCGAGAAGGCCCTTGAGAAGCCCATGACCGTCTATTGCGGGTTCGACCCGTCCGCCCGCTCCTTGCAGGCGGGGAATCTAGTCTCCATCGTCGTCCTACGCCGTCTCCAGCTCGCAGGCCACAAGGTGATTGCGCTCGTCGGCGGCGCGACGGGGCTCATCGGCGACCCGAGCGGCAAGTCTGCCGAGAGAAACATGCTCACGGTGAGCCAAGTGGAGGAAAACAAGAAGGGCATACGCGAGAACCTTTCGAGAATACTCGACTTCGACGGACCAAACGCGGCCATCATGGTCGACAACTACGACTGGTACAAGGGCACGAGCGCAATCGAGTTCCTGCGCGACATAGCGATCAACTTCCGCGTTCCGCAGATGCTCGCCAAGGAGTCGGTCAAGAAGCGCCTCGAGGCGAGTGAGGGCGCACTCACTTTCACAGAGTTTAGCTACCAGATTCTCCAGGGCAACGACTTCCTGCCCCTCTACGACAACTACGGCTGCCAGATGGAAGTCGGCGGCGCAGACCAGTGGGGCAACATCACGGCGGGGACAGACCTCGTCCGCAAGATGCGCGGCAAGTCGGCCTTTGGGCTTACGTTCCCGCTTCTTCTCGACTCGTCGGGCAAGAAGTTCGGCAAGAGCGAGGGCAACGCGCTTTTCATGAACGGCGAAATGACGCCCGTGTTCGACTGGTACCAGTACTTCCTCAGAACGCCCGATGCCGACGTCATTCGCTACCTCAAGGTGTTCTCGATGAAGTCGCTCGACGATATTGCGGCGCTCGAGGCCGAGATGAAAGCGCACCCCGAGGCCCGCATTCCACAGAAGGCGCTTGCAGAAGAACTTACACGGCTCGTCCACGGCGAGGAAGGGCTTAAAGCCGCCCAGGAGGCGACCGAGGCGCTCTATGCGAAGAAGAGTGCCGCAGACGTCGCGAAGGCCGAGAACGTGCCGAGTGCGGCCGTCGCGCTCTCCGACTGCGTCGGGAAGCCCGTTTTTGTCGTCGCGGCCGCCGCCGGTATGTTCAAGTCCAACGGCGAGGCGAGGCGCATGGCGGCGCAGGGAGGTCTCTCCCTCAACGACGCGAAGATCGACGCGAACCGCCTCTTTGCAGCTGACGACGTGAAGGACGGTGTCGCCGTTCTCCGCTCGGGAAAGAAGAACTACTTTGTGCTGAAGTTCTCGTGAAAACGATAGAGAGATACGTATTCGGCTCCTTCCTCTCGAGCTTCCTGCTCGCGTTCCTCGTCCTGTCGTTCGTTATAACGATCGGGCTGATGGTGCAGATCGTCGGGTTCATCCTCAATGGAGTCTCGCCCTCGCTCATCGGACAGTTCGCGCTCGTGAGCTTCCCCGAGACGATGCAGTGGACGATGCCGCTCGCGCTTCTTGTGGCGAGCGTCCTCGTGTTCTCGCGCATGAGCGCCGACAGCGAGATTGCCGCGATGCGCGCGTGCGGCGTGAACCTGCTGTCGATCATGAAGTGGCCGATCGCGTTTTCGCTTCTTTGCGTGGCGCTTGGGTTCTACATCAACAACGAGATTGTGCCGCGTGGACACGAGGTGCGCAGGAGTCTCAAGGCGAAGGTGTCTGTCAGCACCGGCATAGATCTGCTCGAGCCGGGCCACGTCATCGACGACTTCCCAAAGATGAAGTTCTACTTCGGCGCGAAGGAGGGCAACTGGCTCTACGACATCGTCGTCATGGACTATTCGCAGAAGGTCGACCGCATGATAACCGCCTCGAAGGCGCTTGTGACGAGCGAAGGGACTGACCTCCACCTTGACCTCTACCAAATGACTGTCGATCCTCTTGACGAGGACCATCCGACGATGGCTCGTGCGACGCGTTTCCCCTACGTCGTAAAGGACGCGATAAAGGAAGTCAAGTACAACAAGAAGGACAAGGATCTCGACTTCGGGGAGATTCTCGAGAAGATGAAGCTTCAGCAGAAGCTCGTCGACAGCGCACAGGGCAGGAGCAAGACCGCCGGAACCGAGAAGAACCTGCGAAAGCGCGACCTTTCAAAGACGCGTACGGAGTTCTCAAAGCGGCTCGTCTTCGCGATGGCCTCGTTCTGCTTCGTCCTCGTCGGCATCCCGCTTGGCATCAAGGCGCAGCGAAAGGAGAGCTCGATCGGCATGGCCATCTCGCTCGCCGTCTCGCTCGGCTACTACATAGTCGTGATACTCATGCTTTCGGCTCAGAAGAACTTCGCGATCAGGCCCGACCTGCTTATCTGGCTGCCGGTTCCCGCATGCTTCGCGATAGCGTCGTACCTTGTGCCGAAGAATCTATAGGAAAGGTTTAAAAGTTGCCATGAAAATACATCCTACAGCAATAGTCGAAGACGGTGCACAGCTTGGCGCGGACGTGGAGGTCGGCCCCTACGCCCACATCGGCAAAGACGTCAAGTTGGGTGACGGCACCATCGTCAAGCAGGGCGCGATAATCGACGGCCACACGACGATCGGCTCGATGTGCCAGATATTTCCCTACGCCTGCATCGGCATGAAGACGCAGGACCTCAAGTATCAGGACGGCTCCGTTTCCTACGTCGAGATCGGCGACCGCACCGTGATCCGCGAGTTCGCGACCGTCCACCTCGGCACGGCCAACGGCGAGAAGACGATCATCGGCTCTGACTGCCTCTTCATGTGCTATTGCCATGCGGCGCACGGCGTCATTCTCGGCAACCACTGCATCTGCTCGAATTCCGTGCAGCTCGCTGGCGACGTCCATCTCCAGGACTGGGCGATAGTCGGCGGTTGCGCTGCGTCGCACCAGTTCTGCACCGTTGGCGAGCATGCGATGGTCGGCGGCATGACGAAGATCCGCCAGGACGCGCCTCCGTTCATGCTCACCGACATGGTCGAGGGAGCGATGAAGGTCATCGGCGTCAATGTCGTCGGGCTTACGCGCCGGGGTTTTTCGCGCGAGTCTATTCAGGCGCTCAAGGAGGCGCATCGCTTCCTTTACCGCGACGGCCTCAACCGCTCGCAGGCGCTCGACCGCGTGGAGCACGACGTCGAGCAGACGCCCGAGGTGCAGCGCCTCGTCGCGTTCTACCGCAAGTCGCAGCGCGGCGTCGCCTGATTCCATTGGCAGACTCTGCGTTGTTATGCTATACTATTGGCGATGAACATCAACGACATTGTAAAGACACTTGACGGCACGCTCGTTGCCGGCGGAGATTCCGACCGCACGGTCGGCACGGTCGTCGCGAACGACCTCATGAGCGACGTCCTCCTCAACGACGGGGACGACATCCTGCTTCTCACCTCGCTCGCCTCCGACCAGGCGATCAGGACAGCGAACATCGTCGGCGCCATGTGCGTCGTCGTGCACAACGCGAAGCCGTTGCCGCAGACGATGTGCCAGGTCGCCGACACGCTCGGCATCCCGCTCGTGAGCTCGCCTCTCTCCAAGTACGAGAGCTGTGTGCGCATCCACGACTTCCTCAAGGCCGAAGCCGGGTCGTGATGGAGTACAAGCCGACGATCCTGAGCGGCGGCGAAAGCCGCAGCGACGACCAGATAATGGCCGCGCACGAGCGCAAGCACGTCCGCCGCGTCTCCGGGCCTGGGCTCCCCGGTTCCGACGGGCAGGGCGAGCCGCTCGTCATAATGGAGCTTTTGCAGCGCCTTCGCGTCAAGGACGTGATGCGCGACCACGACATAATCTCCGTCGTGCGCACCGACACGATGCACTTCGCGCAGAACCTGATGAAGCGCAACCACATCTCGGGCGTACCCGTGGTGGAGGGAAAGCGGCTTTTCGGCATCGTCTCGATCAATGACATCATCATGGCGCTTGAAGGCGGCTGGATAGGCGACCCCTGCCAGAAGCACATGGCGACGAACCTCGTCGTGCTCGAGGAGGACATGCCTCTCGCCTTTGCGCTCAAGTATTTCGAGAACTACATCTTCGGGCGCTTCCCGGTGCTCAACAAGGAGCGCGACTTAGTTGGCATCGTCTCGCAGCGCGACGTCACGCGCGTTTTGATGCGCGAACTAACAAAGGAACTTGCGCGGCTTGAGGGTGGGTCTGGTCACGTTGCACCTGAAGGTGCTCCGACCGAAAAGTCGGAAGGGGCTCTTCCCTACTATTCGATGCGCCAGTTCGTCGTCGTCCGCAACGATCTCCAGAACGCGGGCAAGGCCGCGAACGAGATAAAGAAGATGCTGGGCGAGGCGGGCGTAGAGAAAAAGATCATAAGGCGCGTCGCCGTCGCCGCCTACGAACTCGAGATCAACATCTGCATCCACTCCCTCGGCGGCTCGATTACTTTCATTCTCGACGGTCACAAGGCGACGGTCATCGCGAAGGACAAGGGCCCTGGCATAAAGGACGTCGAATGGGCGCTTCGCGACGGCACGTCCACCGCGAACGACTGGATACGCTCGATGGGCTTCGGCGCTGGGATGGGGCTTTCCAACTCCAAGCGTGTCGCTGATTTCTTCGACATAAAGTCGACAGTTCCGACTGGGACGACGGTTCTCTGCGAATTCAACCTTCCAGAGAAGAAGTAGGACACTCACTATTGGGTGCAACGAGATATTTATGCAGAGGCAATAGTCTCTGCATGACCCATGCCGGCATGTTTGGCGCTGGCGCGCGACCACGAACATGGGATTGACGGGTATGGTCTTCGTTCGTGGATATTCGTGATCGCGCGCAGCGCAAATTCAATCTGACGGCACATATGGAACAGTATATGTGGAATTGCGGCGATGCTGACAAATCGCGTTTTCGCGATAAAAGTCCCGGTACGCCCATGGCAAAATATTTGCCACAAAATTTTTGCCATGCCGCAGGGTGCATTCTACCAGTCTACGCAGATAATGAACCTCGATGTGATTCCGCCCGAAAACTATCTTTGCCCAGGTTGAGAGGGCGGTAAAGGAGCTGTACGAGGAGCGGGCGCTTGTCTACCATGATCTTCTTTGTGCGCAGAACGATGCCTCGCAGGAACTAGTCATGGCGATTGCCAGGAAAGGAGTTGTGCCCGAGCCTACGTCGGCCGATTTTCTGTCGTCAAACGGACTGCGGGGCGCATCCACGGTGAGGGCCGCGCTGAAGGATCTTGCCGGCAAGGACATCGCGTACAAGTCGGATTCCGGCTGGATTGTATATGACCGCCTTTTCGCGGAGTATCTGCGGACATTGCAGTGATGATCATGCGGCCAATGCGTTGAAAATCTCTGTAAGAATTTTTCTTTTTCCCCCTTGTGGGGGAGTGCGGAATTTGCTATAATGCTTCCATCATAAGCGTGGGGTGTATGCCCTATGTGTAATTCGTTTCAACATCACCGCAGGCAAATGCCTGGAAAGGGAGGGAATAGATGATAAGTAAGCTATTCAAATGGGCTGTGGCCATCACCTGCTCGTTGCCACTCGCTGCGATGGCGGAAGTTCAGATGACAAATCCTGTCACTGGCGAAACGGAGACATATGAAAACATCTTTGTAGGAACATCTGGGGGATGGGATTCTTCCAGCAACTGGACTTTGAAAGAGACGGATAAAGTGCCTTTTGTTTCCGGTGGCAACTTTGATTCTGCGCTTGTTACAGGCACGGTGGTCACGACTGCAACTGCTATTGATGGCTGGACCCTGCGTGTGGGTGCATACAATGGCGCGACGGTCTACTGGTCGCGCGGCATTACGAAGATTCAAGCCGGCACTACTGGATGTTGGCTCACGGCGGACGAGGACTCCGTTATTGAAATTAGATCCTTCGCCGGCAATCAGCTGGAAGGCAGTGATACCTTACCATTAAAGCTTTCGTCCGCTAAGGATGGTGGAATTACTTGGGTTGGGGGAATTACAAGTGCGAGCAACACCACGTTGCCATTCTGGTATTACCTCAAGGGCTCCGGTACAGTCGCCTATGGTGGCGACATCACAGTTGCCAACGCGCAGGTAATCAAGCAGGCGGACATTGCTCTTTCCGGTACTTCACAGGTAGCATCCAAGACGCTTGTGACGTTCGGCTCCGGCACCACCAAGACCTTTAGCGCCGATGCGACGATCAAGCGGCTCACTTCTCTCGGCGAGGACTTGAGCGATGACGCGCATCTTGCCACGATTACCTCCGGTGCGACAACTCTCACGACTGCTGACGCGGTTGGCAAGTGCGAGCTCGTTCAGACTTCCACTGCTATCGTTCTTTACTGGGTAGATGGTGATCCCGCCGATCTGGCCCCGACTGTTTACAAGCCATCCATCAGCGTTAACTTCACTTCAGGCACCAGTCTTTCAACCCTCGCCGATGTCGGCATTGGTGACTATGCTATTCCTGGCACCTCCTGGAACAACCTTATCGGCAATAACGGAACGCTTTCGACCGTGACGCAGGTCGACTCTACGGGCGCGGCGTCCACCGTCGCCGGAGTGGGCGTCACGATTTCCGGCACGCGTGGATACTGGACTTGCGGCAAGGTGAGTGCCGCGACCGACCTTCGCCAGGGCTATATCGACGACGCTGCCGGCGCGAACGCATCCCCGCAGGTTGCCATTTCCGGTATCCCCTACTACAGCTACTACGCCGTCGTATACTTCTCCAACAACGACGACAACGTGAAGTTCGGCTACGTTACCATCAACGGCACGAACTACAAGTGGGACGATACGACAAGCGCACTCGTCGAATGTGAGGGCGCTGATACAGACAGCTGGGGCGCTTCGTCCCCGACCGCCTGGACTGAGGGCGGCAACTACATCGTGACGCCCACCATTGTCAATGCCGACGGAACTTTCACCGTCGTCGGCCATCGCCTGACGAGTGCGCGCGCGGGTATCGCCGCCATCCAGATTGTGGAAGTCCCGAAGACAGCCGAAGAAGGCGAGCTCGTCATCAACGTCTCTGGCGACACGACACATACTGTCAGCGAGGATGCGGCCTACACGACGGTCTACGTCACGGGCGCCGGCACGCTCGCCTTTGACGGCGAAGGCACAATCACGACGACGACGCTCAACGTCGGCGTCGGCGCGACCCTCCCGATGGGCTCTTCCATTACCCCCACCACCGTCACCGGCGCGGGCACGGTTGTATATGATGGCTCAAAACCCACAACTGGGCTTGGCTGGACCGATTCCGCCAACTGGACAGGCACGGTGTGGGTCAAGAACATCACTGCCTCCAGCGACGAGCGAAAGGACTGGAATCCTGCACTTTACGGCAATGAGGAATCTACTCTTCGCTTCACGGACGTCAATCTCTATTTCCCGAACACAACAACGGAATTCCCCGGCACTGTCGAACTTGATGCGGGTGGCCTGAATATCTGTGATGGATATGGCGGCACTAAAGCGACATTCGCCAAACTAACGGGCAGTGGCACACTCTCGACAGGAGGGGGCTCTTCCAACGGCAACGGCCTTACGATCCGTGACGCATCCGAATTTACGGGGACGATTACGCTCACGAAATACAAAGTGATTATCGGATCGTCCGACGGAACCTCAGCAAGCGGCGTACTGCAAATCGATTCCGGTGCTGTCGCTACCGTCGCATCCGGCAAGACATGGACGGCGCCTGGCGGCTTTGTCGTCAATGGCACGTTAAATGCGGATGGAACGCTCGCCAGCAGTCATGCCTCGCAGGCCGTCAGCGGCTCCGGCACGGTGGTGTTCTCCGGCCGCGCTCCGACGCCCACGGGCAATACGTGGTGGAAGAACTCCAACTGGACTGGCACTGTGCAGATGAAGGATGTCACAAATCTGGTTGGCGGAACAAATTGGACTGGCACGAATTTCCTGCCGAACGATTACGGCAATACGGGTTCCGTCCTCGAACTTTACAACTGCTCCGGCTGGCTGCCGAACAACGGCAATTACCAGTGCTCGGTGTCGCTGAAAGTCACTGGTACGCTCACCATCAACAACGGTATATCCGGCAACAAATTCGTCATTAGCCATTTGAGCGGAAGCGGTGCAATTTACACGACGAGTAATAGTGCTACCACTACTTTGCAGATTCTTGAGGCGGCGAACTTCACCGGCAAGGTGCAGCTCAACTCCAAGCGCGTTGTGTTTGGCGATACGCTGCCTTCCGAATACACCGTTGGCAACATCTATGTCGGCGAAGGATTCTCGTTCACCGTACCCAATTCCAACGTGGCATGGTACGGCACCGGCGGCATAACGCTCGCCGGCGAACTCAAGGCGGCGGCACTGAGCAATTTCGGCGGCGGCACCACCATCACCACCACCGATACCGGCGTGTTCACGCTGACCAGCACAGGTAATGGTTCCGAGGGTGAAACCGACACCGATTACGCCCGCATACAAGGAACCGGCTCTCTGAAGTACGAGGGAACCGGTTGGAGGGCGCTTACAACCAACAATCTCTCGACGGCAGTCACGCTTGTCAACGAGCAGTCTGGCGATATTCTGCTCTCACGTGCGCTTACATACACTGTTGGTAGCCTTTCCGGTTCGAAGAACTTCCAGGGCAACTATGACTCAGGAAGCCGCTACCTCAATGTTATCCAGAGCAAGGATACCGAATGGAGCGGCAAGGTGGTGAACGACACTTCCTCGCGCTTTGCGGGGCTCAAGCTTGATGCTTCGTCCACAGGCACCCTTACGCTCTCCGGAACGGCTTCGCAGAATGTCGCGCTTGAAGTTAATGGTGGCGCGGTCAACCTCACCGGCACTTGGGTTGGTGCGACGACGGTTTCCGGAACGTTTGGCGGCACGGGAACGCTGACGGGCAATCTCACGTTCAGCGACGGCGCGACGTTCAAGGCAAACGCCTCCGCTCTCACCGTTTCTGGCACTATCACGATTCCGGCCGGCGAAGGGGAGTCGCTCACGATTGATGCGGCCGACCTTGACGCAGACGAAGTCACCATCCTCTCCTCCGAATCGATTACCACGGAAACTGATGTCTCCAAGGTGACCATTGACGGACTTTACACCGTCGAGGCTGTTGCTGGTGCCCTCAAGCTCGTTAGCACAAGGGTTGAGGTTACTGTCCCTGCAATTAACAATGCGACAGTAACGGTTTCCGTTGGCGGCGAGACGATTGGAACCGAGGCGGGAACCTACAAGGTCGCCCCTGACGCTGTAGTCACTGCGACATACGCTGCCGAGGCAGGCTATGAGATCTCTGGCCAGACGGTGTACACGATCAATGTCTCGAATAGCGAGACGACATTCGATCCTGCCGGGACGACCGAGGTCAAGCAGTATGTGGCGCAGATTTACGGCGGCGAGAAGTACACAACGCTCCAGGCGGCGGTGGATGCCGCAGTGCGCAACTCCAAAATCATCGTTCTCGCAAATGAGACAGATGGCGCGACGATTCCATCGAAAGACATTTCGTTCTACATCTACACAGGCGAGTTCGAGACCGGCGAAATACTGGATGCGGCGGGCGACTACATCACGACCAGGACTACAGAGGAAATCTCGATTTCCGACGATTATCACGCCGACAAGGTGACTGCCACAAAGTACAGTGTTGCAGCGGCATTTATGGCGGTGACGATCGACGGCACGCGCACCCTCTACGGACAGGCAAATGCGAACGACGCTTTGACTGCCGCCAACGCCGGCCCGATCGGCACGACGGTAGAGTTTCTTTCCGGCGATCCTGCAAGCTATGCCGAGCATCTGCCTATGTTTGACTACGACTCCGAAACAAGAGTATATACGAAGGTGGCCGATCCTGTCGCCGCCGTCTATAGCGGCGTCCTGCAGTTGAGCGTCCACAGAACGCTCGCCGAAGCCGTCGCGGCGGCAGAGAACGGCCTGACGGTCAAGCTGTTGGACGGCATTGAGCTTGAAAGCGCGGCAGAGATCGCCTCCGGCAAGTCCATCACAATCGATTTGAACGGCAAGACGGTTGCGGGGCCGGCGGGTGGATATGCGTTCTCCAACGCAGGCGGCGTGACGATTGTCGGCAATGGCACGGTCACGGGAGCGGGCGGCATCGTCACCAACACGGCGAGCGGCGCCACGGTCGCCATCTCGAACGGAACGTACACCGTGACAGGCGATCTCTTCGGCAACGTCGAGGGCGGAACGATTGCAGTCAGCGGCGGCACGTACAACAAGACCATCGACGACGACTTCCTCGCCGAAGGATATGAGGTCACGGAAAACAACGGCACGTATGACGTGCGCGTCGACAAGGGGTGGATCTACGAGGCGTCTGATGCGCCCAACTACACTGGATCGTGGTCGAAGGACGGTGCTGCGCTTGATCTCGCGTACGATTCAGAGACCGGCAAGGCCGCGATCGAGGACGGCGCGACGTACACGGCGAGCAAGCCGTCCGATGGGCAGATGGTCACGGTTGCGATGACGATCAGCTTCGACGACGCGAACGACGAAGATGAAGACGTTGGCGACGCCAAGGCAGCCGTCAGACTTGCTTCGGGTGAGACTTCTGGAACGTACCAGTTCCAGCTCTACACTTTCGATGGCGCGAACAAGGTGTGGACTAATGCGACCGTTGCCGTTGCGGCAACTAATGAAGTGGATTACACCTTCGTCTTTGTCCTCGACCTGACGAACAAGACCTATACGGCCTCGATCGTCGACGGCGTGACGACAAATGTGATGGCCGTTGGCGGCGCTACAGACATCCTCTTCGCCAACCAGGGCACTGTCACGCCTGTCCAGCAGATCGAGTTCATCGGCTCTGGCTCGGTGACCTCTATCGAGGGTAGCTACGAAAACGCCCCTGCTCCGGCCGAGGAGTTTGTGAACGGCGAAGAGATTGGTTCCGTTTCGCTCGACACTGCTCAGGCGGCATGGCTCAATGGCCAGAACAACTATGCGGCACTTGTCGACAAGATTAAGACGATGAGTCAGGATGCGTTCAACAAGGCCTACCTCCTCAACCTCGACATCACCGATCCTGCGTATGACGGAACCTTCAGCTTCGAAGTCACCGACTTTGATGTTGACGATACAACTGTCACCGTCAAAGTAACGCTGACGCGTAATGGAGAATTCGATGGTCCGATCATTGGCACGCTTAAGCTGACAGGCACAGACGAGCTTGGTAAAGAGTTTGAAGTCAAGAATTCGGCGACAATCACCGATGCGCACTTCAGCGCTGGCGATGGTGAGCTCACGATCACCTTCCCGAATGATGCCAACACCAAGTTCTTCAAGCCGGTGATTGAATAAGACGCTTGCGTCGTGTTGAAACCGCGGCGGAAATGCCGCGAGATATGCGCCGAGGGCAATCGCCTTCGGCGCATATTTTTGGTATAATTGCATTGTGAAAGTTTTAGAGAGATTTGTGGTTGCCCTGGTTCTTGCGGTATCAGGTTCGGCGTTCGCCGATGGCGTCAAGATCGATGTTGAGGCCGTGCGCGCAGGAAAGGGCGTTCTCGTTCTTCAGACAGGCAGCGACTGGTGCGTCAGCGGCGAGCAGGTGCGCAAGGTTTTCGAGAGTTCCGAGTTTCGGCACGCTGTTGGCTCTAAGTATCTTCTTGCCGTGTACGACGAGATGGAAGAGCCAACGGAGCAGGTCAAGAAATCGAATGCGCTCGTGTCTGATATCCTGATAAGGACGAAGCGCTTTCCCGCGATTACGTGCTATGGGCCGGGGACTCGCCTCAAGGTCTTTGCTCAGATTGAGAACGTGCCGGGCGGTATCACGGCCGAGAAACTTGCGGAACTCGTTTCGAAACTGTCGGCGAGGAGGATCCAGGCGGAGACGCATTTCAAGAAGGCGGCGTCGCAGAAAGGCGAAAAGGCGGCCGATCTCTACGGTGCCGCGTTTGATTTGCTTGTACCAATGATGGGAACTTTCCATAGGGACGAGCTTTTCAAGGGCAAGTGCGCCTGGAGCGATGAATGGAAGGCGCTTACCGCGCTTGACAAGGACGATTCGCTTGGCTGGCTGAAGCATTTCGAGATCGACGACTACAAGGGCGTCACGATGGTCGAGAAGGTGACGAACGAGAAGAAGGACGGTTCGACTGCATTTCTCGACGCAATCAGGCGTGTCCCGCAGACGCATTTCACGGCGGGTCAGCGCCAGCTCGTCAAGGTTATGGAATATGCCGCGACGACGGATGGAACGAACAAGCCGCTGAATCCGCAGGGGAAGGCGGCGCTAAAGCATGAAGTCGGATCGTAGCCATGTCGTTCT
>JAZSLQ010000102.1:0-9599 GCA_045535455.1 Kiritimatiellia bacterium
CCTCAATATTGCTATATCGGTGATCCCGTTCGACTTGCATGCCTAATCCACGCTACCAGCGTTCGTTCTGAGCCAGAATCAAACTCTCAGAAAAAGAATTTGAGTTAATTGCTTCGCACAAACATTACTGTTCCGTGTCTCTTTCAAAGACACGTCTCAAGCACCTGTTTTCAAAGAACGATATCCGCCAGTTTCTATTTTAGGCGAACGAGGAGATAGTTTATCAAATCGCGCTCACGTGCGCAAGGGGGTATTTTAAACTTTTTTTGATAGCCAATCTAACCCCGTTTTTCGGGCTATCGAATCTGCACCGAAGAGTTTATTTCCTCAGGAACCTCGGTTGTAGAAGTCTCTTTCTACGCCACGCCCGAGAGTGCTTCACGGGTGCTGTATGCAGGTCTCCAGACCATGTGAGGATGAACTTGCCAGTGCATATATCCCCAAGAACAAGTCCTACAATGCGATACGTGTTCCCTCGCTCTACGTTGATTGTGACAGACACGCTGCCCGTTCCGTTGTCATTGTCGGCATAGGCAAGTCGCGACAGGGAGGTAATGCTGCCACCAGTGTATGCAGCTATGGCAGCAGCCCCACTCCACGATTGCACCCTCGCCACAAATGTCATCGTCCCAGACCCCTCCGCCGTCCAACTGTACCACACCGTGTGATACTGGTCATAGGCATAGCCTTCGTCATCCAGCGTATGCCACGGCTCGCCATTCTCGACAGTGTAATCCGCATTGCTATCGATGGCTCTGCTTCCACTTTCGCCAGAGATTCTTATGGGGTTGGCAAAGTTGTCACCCTTCGGTGCGCCCTGCGATGAATCATAGGTGTACGTCTCCGCGACAACCTCGCTTGGATTCATGCCATCCTTCCACGCTCGAGCGCGGATCTCTGTGTCGTCGTCTACGGTAATCGGACCTTTGTAGATGGCACTTGATTCCGTCGGGTCGGAGCCGTCGGTGGTGTAGCGAATAGTCGCGCCCTCAGTCGCGCATGTCATCGTAACGTTAGTTGCCGGATAGAATAGACAGGAGACGGGATTGAACTGCGGCTCCGCAACGCCAGCGACACTGTCAATCACGATGTCTTGTCCGCACCTGTTTCCAATGCTTGGAACTGGGGATGGCTCATAAGTACCAAACGGCTTAGTGGTTGAAATCATCGAAGCATTTATCTTTATGCCGACATTTGCGTTAAGCGTAATGCTATGTGATGCGCTGACAGCATCTCCACGAGATGCAAGAATCTCATAAGATCCTGCAGGCAAAATAAACACATAAATACCTTTTGAATTGCTAACCGTGTTTGCAACAACATTTCCATTCTTTTTCGCAAAAACGGCCGCGTCTGCTATGGGAGATCCAGTTGCATCCAGTACGCGGCCGCTGCAGATCACCCCATTGGCATAAGCGCTGTTGGTGAATATGTTGCAAACAACTCCATTCAAGACGCTGAAATTATAAACTCCCGCCATGTTCGGCGGCGCATACCAAGCATCGTCCAAACCACTCCAACCCATATTGAAATGAATATAAAGCGTGTTGTCAGAATATCCGTAGCCGTCGCCAATGACTTCGTGTCCTCCGTCACCGCTCACGCCAATGGCAACAGGCAGCCCTGCATCTAAATTCGAGAGGATCGCATTTCTCACGGCGTCAGATCCGCTTTGATCGCCGTCCCATTGCGCTACAAGTGCATTTGCATAGCAAAATCGGTTGGTAAACGCCTCGGCCAGCATATAGCCCATGGCGACGCTTTCATCCGCAGTATACGACGTGCCTACGGCGATTCCTATGTCGGAGGTAAGTTTCCCAATGGCCTGGCACTCAGCTTCTGTGATTGAACTGTTCGGCTCGAGCGGCATCTGGCTCCAATAGTAGTGCCCCCCCTGGGTCGTCAGCGATTTCCTACTTATTGTGGTGCCTACTTGGACTTTACAATGGGGGTTCGAAAATTTCGCCACGTCCACAGAAGAGCGAGGCCACTCGAAATATCGCATTATCTGGGCGCCCACCGTCGCAACGCAACCGCACGCATAGTTGTTTGGAGTATAGTAGTTGTAACAAAGGATGCCGCCGACGTCTGCCTGGCTCCACCTCGACTTAACGAACGGGGCGACGCGGATATCGGAAATGGAGGATACGCCTTGCGACGCGCGAAGAAGCCCCCTGGTCTTGCCAAGAAGCCGATTCCACTTTGCTTCATTGCCGGAACTTGACGAGCCGTCGGAGGTCGCCCTGAGCAAGCCGGTCTTTCTGTTAGTGGCGGCATTCTTTCCCATGCGCAGCGCCAAGTCGTTCTTCAGGAGAACCCACAATGGGTTGGCATCACTCTCCACGAGGTCACCGCCGGACGAGAACGCGACCACTGGCTCACGCGTCGTATCAGAAGACATTACGACGAAACCGCCACCTTTCAGCTTCACGACATGGAACGATGCATCTGCCTGCGTGGAACAAGTGCGCACGCTATCGACTTCCAAACCAAGGGGGCATCCAAGCGCTGCATCGCCCCGTAGCCAGCGCTGCGCGGCTACGCCAGCAGAATCTGCTGGCACCTCTTCGGCGCGCGCCAAAAAAGCAACGGCCGCCAAGAACGAGACGGCTACTACGCTTTTTATGCCAATGTTATTCATCCAATCTCCTCACACTCGCCCTTATTATACCATAAAATGTGCTATAATGTCGGCGATGGAAACAACCGACGACATAAAGTACATGGAGATGGCGCTTAGGGAGGCGGAGAAGGCCGCCGAAGACGGCGAGGTGCCGACCGGGTGCGTCATCGTAGATGCCGAGGGGCGCATTCTCGGGCGGGCGCACAACCAGACCGAGGGGCTTGCAGACGCGACGGCCCACGCCGAGATGCTCGCTCTCTCCGCCGCTTTCAATGCAAAGGGGAACTGGCGTCTCACCGGCACGACGCTCTATGTGACTAAGGAGCCCTGCCCGATGTGCGCAGGTGCAATCGTGCTCGCGCGCCCCGACCGCGTTGTGTGGGGAGTCTCAGACCCGAAGCGCGGCGGCTCAACCGTCTTCGACATCCTGCGCCATCCAGGGATGAACCACCATCCCGAGATATTGTCTGGCATCCTTAAAGAGCGCTGCAAAGCCGTCCTCGTCGACTTCTTCAAGAAAAGAAGAGCAGATCAGTAACCCCATCATCCTCTGCGCACTTTGCGTCTTTGCGTCTCTGCGTTAAAAAAAAACAGAACGCCTCAGCTTCTACGCGCGAAGATAAACTTCTTCTGCACAAGATAGCTTGCAACGAAAAGCACCGCATCGGCCACGATCTTCACTGCCGTGATCGCGACTCCCTGCACGTCAAGAAGCGCCGAGCACCCTTCCGTGAGAGCATAGCTCGCCACGCCGACAGCGAGAACAAGCCCGAAATAACCGTAGTAGCTGCGGTGCGGTCCCTTCCGCTTGCCCTCGCCACGACGGAAGACGATGAACCTGTTGTAGAAGTAGTTGAAGTGAGACGACACGAGTCGCGCGGCAACGAGCGCAACAAGGACGTCGTCGCGGCGAGGCGTATCCTTCGTCGCCATCACCCACATCACCGCGGCAAAGACGCCGTTGTCTATAATGAACGAGAGAATCGACGAAAGGCAGAATTGGAGAAGCGATCGGTAGATACGGATCGTGTCGAGAAGCGGATTGAAGTGACTCGTCGCGTTCGAGTCGATATAGACTGTCTCGATTGGAATCTGGAGGGGCCGCGAGGGATGGTGCTTCGCATCGGCGAGCATCGCCATCTCGTACTCGTAGCGCTCGCCTGGGATTTTCGCGACGTGCGGCACAAGTGCCGCGGGGATGCCACGAAGCCCCGTCTGCGTGTCGCGCACCATGAGCCCCGTCATCAGGAAGAAGAACCAGCGCGTCCACCAGTTTCCGAAACGACTCCTAAGCGGGACCTTCCCCGAAAACGAACGGACGCCGAGAACGAGCCCGTCGCGGTGGCGGCCGAGACCATCCGCTACCTTCGCTATGTCCTCGGGCGTGTGCTGCCCGTCGGCGTCGGCAGTTATTACGTCTGTAGAGTCCCCAATGTGCGCAAAGCCCGTCTTCAGCGCGGCGCCTTTGCCGCGGTTCTTTTCGTGTACGAGAACGGCGTCGACGAGAGGGGCCGCCTTTTCAAACACGTCCTTGCCCGTCACCGAGCCGTCATCGACAAGGACGATATGCTGGAAGCGCTCCTTCAGCTTCGGGAGGAGCACAAGCAGCTTCTCGTCCGGATTGTACGCCGGAATGAGTATTGTAAGCGGAAGCACTACAGCGCCGTTCCCCATTTACCACCCTCCTTGACGGCCTTTGCGCGGGCCTGGAGGCGTATGTAGTCGAGACGATTGCGGAAAAGATCGCGCATCACGTTGTCGGAGATGAACGTGAGTCCCTTCGAGCGTGCAGCCGAGGAAAACTGTTCGAAAGTCGTATTGGACTTCATTACATCCGGCATCGACGACAGCAGCATTTCAGTCGGCAGTCGATCGACGGAGATCGGCATGGAACGGACGCTGAAAAAGTAGCTGCCGCCATTCCTGAGAGTCGTCTCCACGCGCGTTCTCTCCTTGTTTATCCGCGCAACCATCTGCCTCGTCTTGTCGTTTGGCTTGAACTCGCCGTCAAGGACTATCGTCGTCGCAGGCGGCGGCGGAGCGACCTTGACTGGACGCTTCGCGGCGGCTGGCTTCGTCGCCTTCTTCTTCGGCTTCGGGTCGTCGTCGAAGAGGTCGTCTATGTCGTCGGACGAATCATACGACTCCTCTGCTTCGGGCTCTTCCGCGGCGGGAGCCGGCTCTGCCGCAGGAGCGTCGGCGGATTGCGGCGTCTCGATCTTCTCAACGCGAGCCCCGGGCTGCGTCTTAAGAAACTCGGTCCATGGCACGATTTCGTTGGTGACCTGTATTCCGTTAATCCTGAGCGCGGTGCCGTAGCGCTCGACTTTGTAGGGCGGGTCAATGAACTTGCCGTTGATGAAAACGAGTCCAGCCGAGAACGGTTTTCCGACCGTGGCCTTGAGCTCGACGAGCGCCTGCTTTGGCACGGTCGCGAACGCGCTCTTCGAATTTGCCTGGGCGAACAGCGGCAACGCAAATGCGATGACTATCGATATGCACTTAACCATCTTCACCATCTTCAACTTTACACTTTACGTTTTCAACTTTAAACTTTAAAAGAGTCCCACGTTGCCGTAGCACAGAATCCCCGGAACCCGTCGTTCCAAAGTAGGGGTTGCCCCCTTTTCAAAATGTCGGTCGAAGAAATTTCTGCTGAATCCGCGTGCAACACAGGACCCACGTCCCTGAAATCAACTTTCCCTCACTTCGATACCGGCGGTCGCCTTGAGGGCGTCGACGATCCGCTGGAATGTCCTACCGACCTCCTCGTCGGTCAGCGTTCTCTCCGCCGAGCGGAACTCGAGCGAGTAGGCGCGCGAGTCCTTGAACACGTCGAAGAGAGTAACTTTTACAAGCTCCTTGCCACCGTTGTCGCGTATGACCTTCTCGATCGCGGCATTCGTCACCGACTTCGCCGCAACAAGCGCAATGTCGCGCCTGACGAGCGGGAACTGAGGAACGGGCGAGACCCTGCCCAGCTCGTTCACGCGCTTAAGGAGCGGCTTCAGCTCAAGCTCGCAGAGAACCATCTGCGTCGTGAGACGGTAAGGATGGCGCATCTTCGCCGAGAGCGCGCCGATAACGCCGATGGCGCGACCATTGAGCTTGACGGAGAGCGCGGCGCCCTTCGCGAACGCGGGATGGTCGGCCGACTCGAACTCGAGCTTCCCGGCGTGCAGCTTCGCGACAAGCTCATCCACAACGCCCTTCATCCACAGCACGGCTTCCTCCTCGGAAAGCGGCGCGCGCGTCCTGAGGGCCTCGCGGCCGACAGGCCCGACGAAGCCAAGCGAAAGAGACTCGCGCTCGCAGGGAACATCGCCCTTCGGCGTCTTCGCGACGTTGAACACCTTGCCGATCTCGAAGAGCATCGCAGTCTCGAGCTGGTGCGAGGCATTGCGCCCGAGCGAGCCCATCATCTGCGGGAGAAGCGAATCGCGCATCACGCCGTACTCCGCCGACACGGGGTCGGGGATCACGAGGCGACGGTCAGTAGTGCGCGTATCGAAATCGTCGAGCTCCTTCTTCGAAAGGAACGAGTAGTGCATCGCCTCGGTGAAGCCGAGCGCGAGGCAAAGCTCGCGGACGCGCGACTTCGCGCGGAACGGCGCATCGGAAAGCGGCGAGATCGACGGCGCGGACGGCATCGTGTCGGGAATGTTGTCGAGACCGTAAAGCCGCGCAATTTCCTCGACGAGATCGGCCTCTGCGGAAATGTCCCAACGCCACGACGGTACGCCAAATGCAACGGAAGCCGCGGCTGCAAAATGATTGTCCTTCCCGCGCGGCACGAAACCGAGACCTTTGAGGAGGAACACCATAGCGTCGTTGCCGACTGGAATTCCGATAAGACGACGTGCGCGCTCGAAGTCGAGCGTGACATCGGGATTGAGCGGCTGCGGGCGGTTGTCGATGTCGACGATGCCCTTCGCTATCTTTGCGGCACCATGCTTCTGAAGAAGATGCGCGGCGCGGCGCGACGCGAAGTCGGCGAGATCCTTGTCCACGCCGCGGATGTAGCGGTAGCTCGACTCGCTCGCGAGGGCGAGCTTCGTCGCGGTGAACTTCGTGGACGCAGGGTCGAAGAGAGCGCTCTCGAGGAGGACGGAAGTCGTTCCCGGCGCGATGCCGGAGTCCTCGCCGCCCATGATGCCGGCGACGGCGTTCGGACGCTCTGCGTCGCAGATCATCAGCATCGAAGAGTCGAGCTTGCGCTCCACGCCGTCGAGCGTCTTGATCGTCTCGCCGTCACGCGCGTCGCGAACGACGATCGTGCGGTCCCTGAGCGTGCGGTGGTCAAAGGCGTGCATCGGCTGGCCGAGCTCGAGCATCACGTAGTTCGTGACATCGACGGCGAGACCGAGCGAGCGGACGCCGCAAAGCTCGAGGCGCTTCGCCATAAGCGCGGGGCTCGGCGCGTCAGGGGTCATCTCGGTGACGACGCGTGCGGTGTACCTGAGGCAACGCACGACATCCTCGACGACAACCTTTACCTCGTCGTTCACATCTACGTCGCACTCGGTGAAATCGACCGGCGGAAGCGTCAGCGGGCGGTTAAGGATCGCGGAGAACTCACGCGCGAGCCCGACAATAGAAAGCGCGTCGGGACGGTTCCAGGTGACTTCGATGTCGAAGACGGTCTCGGGCTTCTCGAGTTTCGCGACGTCGCGGACGAGCGCACCAGTCGGAGTCTCGGCGGGATACTCAATGATTCCGGCGTTGCCCTCGCCAATGTGGAGCTCCTTCTCAGAGCAGCACATGCCGAAGCTCTCGACGCCGCGGAGCTTGCCCTTCTTGATCTTTTCGGGATTGCCGTTCTTGTCGAGGAATTCCGGGATGGCCGCGCCGATCTTCGCGAACGCGGTCTTGATGCCCTTGCGCATGTTCGGCGCACCGCACACGACCTGGAAAGTTTCCTTGCCGTCCGTCACCTTACAGACGTGCAGGTGGTCGGAATTGGGATGCGCCTCGCATTCCAGGACTTCTGCGACGACGATCAAATCGGAAAGCGGCGTACCACCGACCGTCTCTATCGTCTCGACCTGCAACCCTGCGCGGGTCAGCTTTTCGGCGAGTTCATTGGGGTCGATGTCGTCGACTTTAACGTATTCATTCAGCCAACTGAGTGGGAGCTTCATTCTGTGGTTCTTCTTTCTTCTTGGTTTCCCGCTTCTTCCACTGCGGGCCGTACTTCGGGAACTTCTCGACAGCCGAGTAAACGCCCATCTTCGCAAACGCGACGACATGACCAGTGGAGACAAGCCACTGGAGATGCTGCAGCGTTCCCTCGCCCGCCGGAAGCTCTGTCCTGTCGCAGCACGGATGCTCGGCGATGAACTTCGCTACGGCAGCGAGTTCCGGAATTGCGTGCGCGGCGTCGAACTCCTTGAGTTCCGCGCTCGTGACGAATTCGGGGCCGCGCGCATCGTTCGCGCGGAAGAAGTTGAGTTTGCGGTGATGGAACGCGCCCCTAAGCGCAAAGCACATGTTGTACGGCGAGCGGCGCTCAAGTTCGAGCGCGTCACGCACCGCCCACACGAGCGGCTTCACCGGGCTCTTCATGGCAACGTCGGCCGTGATCATGAGGTTCTTCGGGCGGTCAATGAGCGACGGGAGGACCGTGCGGCGGAACTCGCCCTCGGCCTGCTCGCGAGTAAGCGTCGCGACGCCCTCGACTTCGGCCTGGCCTTTCGGCACGAACACTGTCTTCTTCACCGCGCCCTTGCGCCATGCCTCGATCGTATCGGGGTCGCGCACCATCTCGATTTTCGAGCGATACTGCTCCTCGGACATGTCGGGATAGCGAGTGCGGATCATCTCCCTGACGGTCGCGCCGAACTCGTGGATGTTGGGCGGCCCGAGAAGAACGCCGGACAGCCCGCACTTCGCGACGCAGCTGAAATTGCCCTTGGGGGGCTCGACTTCGATCTCCTTCGCGTCGTAGTAGTCCGAGATGTGAGCGGCAAGCGCGTGCTCCACAACGTCGGCCTCGTTGACCGAGGCGAAGCCGCACGCCTTGCACTGGAAGAACGAACGCTGCGGCTCTGCGCCCTCTGCGGCGCGGGGCGTGATCTTGAGGAGGACAGACTCCGGGTTGTCGAGGAAGAAATAGGCGAGATCCTTGAGCTTGTAGGCATGCGCATCCTGCTGGAGCTTGCGGATGATCGTGCCGAGCGCCTTCGTCTCGGGAAGAATCTTGACGTCGACGTCGAGGGGACGCTGGCGCTCCGCTGCGGGACCGCGGCCAAAGGGCTTGCGGTCGCCGTCGCGAGAGAACGGCTTCTTTGGGCCAAACTGGCGCTTGTCGCCAAATGGCCTCTTCTCCCCGAACTGGCGTCTTTCGCCAAACGGTTTCTTGTCAGTGGACGCCGGGCGATCGCGCTCCGGTCGGACTTTCCCTACGGTGACTCCGGCGTCCTTCTTCGCCCAATCCGGGGTGAAGTCAAACGACCCGAGCGAACCGAGGTCGAGCTTAGGTGATTCTTCCTGTTCCATAGCGAGGAAATTATAGCAAATTTCCGTTCAGAAGTGCGAATGTAAATGCAATCTGGGAAGTTGTTACTTGCTGTTGCTTTGTGCGTGTGGTGTTTGCCTTTCAGCGTGCGGTCACGGTCGGGGCAACGGTGCTCCCTGTGCAGGGCGGGCGATTTGTGCGTCCTTGCGACCGCTCGACATATACATATATGTCTTCGGGTCGCAGTCCTGCACAACTCGCCACCCCCTGCTTCGGTCCGCCCCGCTGCGGCCCCGACCGTGACCGCGCATGGCACCTCTGGTCGAGTTCGTCGCGTAGCGTCGCACCTCGGCCTCGCTCCCGCTCCCCGCGCCGTCTCTCCCGGCGTCTTCACGGCGTTACGCGCCGCAATGCTTCGTCGGCGGGATACCGCCTTCTCGTCTTGCGACGTGTACCACCGCGCATCCGCCGAACCGAGCCGTCGCGTGTCGCTCAGCTCGCCACTCGGCACGCCGCTCC
>JAZSLQ010000252.1:0-55516 GCA_045535455.1 Kiritimatiellia bacterium
CACAAGAACGAGGGCTCGCCGACCTGGTTTGGCACGATGCTCCCCGACGGCACGAAGCTCGAAGTGGTCGCGACGCTCGCGAAGTTCTGGGGCGGCAAGGTCGCCAACCGCTGCCCGCGCATCGAGGAGGTGAAGGTGTCCAAGGACGCTCCCGGTGAAGGAGAGACAGTTTCCGCATCCGTCTCCGCAAAGGATCCAGACGGCGACAAGCTCACATGGCGGTGGACGCTCGTCGACGAGGCGTCGTACTACGGCGAGGCCGGGCTTGGGCTCGCGATGCCCGAGGGTTGGGACGAGTCGATTGTCGAGGGTCAGGGCACTAACAAGGTCAAGGTGAAGCTCCCCGGCGGCGGCAAGTACCGTCTCTATGCGTACTGTTTCGACGGGAAGGGCAACGCCGCGTATGCGAACTGGCCGATGATTGGGAGGGGTTCGAAGCCGAAGAAGGAGAGACGCGCGGAAAAGGTGCCGTTCGCGGTGTATCGCGATGAGCCGCAGCACTGGTATGTATCGGGCTACATGGGCAACACGGGGGCGCTCAAGGTCGAGGACGGGTGCGCTGAGAAGCCGCATTCCGGCGAGACGTGCATGAAGGTTTCCTACACCGCGAACGACAACTGGGCGGGTATCATGTGGCAGAGCCCGGCGAACGACTGGGGCAAGGCGGACGGCGGGTTCAACCTTACGGCCGCGAACACGCTTGTCTTCTGGGCCCGCGGCGAGAAGGGCGGCGAGAAGGTCAAGTTCTTCTGCGGCGGACTAAAGGACTGCGCGTTTCCCGACACGGGCAAGGGCGAGACGGAAGTCGTGCTCAAGAAGGGGTGGACGCGCTATCGCATCGCGCTCGACGGCCAGGACCTCTCGCGCATGAAGACGGGCTTCGCTTTCACGCTCGGCGGCCCCGCCAAGACCTTCTACCTCGACGACATCGAGTACATAGGCGACTAAGGTGTGCTTCGGGCCGAAGCTCGGTAACGCAAAAGGGCACATTTTTTGTGCTTGAATAGATATCTGCAAAACCGTCGGTTATGCTATAATAGCGGCACCAGAAAGGGAAAGCCATGAAAAAACTCGTCACAATCGCAATCGCCGCACTTGCGGGACACCTTCTCGCCGGAACCTACACCTGGACCGGTAAAGCCGGCGACGGACTGTGGTTCACTGCGGGAAACTGGGACTACAACGACGCTGCCGCAGCGACTTCGCCGGGGAACACGCTGAACGGCGACGATGTCGTGATTGATGGTGCTGACGTTGTCGTGACCTATGTTCCTGGCGGCGACCTCGATATGCGGGCAGGGACGACACTCACCGTCTCCGGTGGCGCGACGCTTTGTCAGAACGGCGGCGCGTGGCCGTTCTTCCACGGCGATGTCGTAATCGACGGCGGCACGATGGACTACAAGAACAGCGAGACCAATCCAGACCAGGTTCGACTGGACGGCACACTCTTCCTCCGCAACGGCGGACAGCTGCTCTGCAACCAGCTCACGAGGTCGTCCGCCAGCGCCCGCGTTGTCATCGGAACCGGCGTCACCTATGAGGTCGCCGACACGGTCAGTGCCGACGCCTCGGACATGTACCAGACGATGGCCGGCGGCACGCTCTACATCGGAGGCGAATTCCAGGCGAAAAACGGCAACGTCTACACCGGAACAGGCACGATCAACGCCAACATTTTCTCGCCGCAGGCTGCTGATTCCGTCGTCACATTCAATGGTCCGAACCTCATCTTGCGCACTGGAACCTTTGATGGCTTCTGGCAGTCCGACAGAACATACATCAACGTTCCCGCTGGTTCGACCTCGAAGTTTACGCTCAAGTCCGGCTTTAAGACCGTTGATGATATCTACGGCAAGACCTTTGGCTCGAGCGCGACGACGCCGAAGTTCCGCTACAACGGCGAAGTCATCGACAAGGACACATTTATCGAATTTTTCACTGTGGAAGATCACGGCGAGGCGATCAACGGCGACTCCAACTACGCGGACTTCTACCTCACGCCCAAGGCGGCTGACGCGTTCGCCTTTGCTGGCGGTATCGCGACGGCGACGCTGACTTCCGACACGACGGCGACGCTTTCCGCGACTGTCGAGAGTGCAGGGAGTTCCGACTATGGTCTTGTAGCTGTGTGGGGTCGCACCGACCAGGGCCGCTCTCTTGCTGGATGGGAGAACACCCTTGACCTCGGTGCGGCGACGGTTGGAGACGTTTCCGCGACGCTTGCGCTTGTCCCTGGTGCGCTCTATCACTACCGCCTTGTCGCAACGAATGAAACCGATGCGGTCTGGGCGAGCCCGTCCCCGGCAACTGTCTATTCCATGATGCTGCCCGGCTCTCCGACGAACGTTTGGACTGGTGCAGTCTCGACCGATTCGCGCGTCGACGGCAACTGGTCGCGTGGACACGTTCCCACCGCGAGCGAGACGGTGCTCGTCTTTGACCGCTTCTACAATGTTCGCCTTGACTGGTATCCCGAAACCGGCACCGACACCGTCGCGGGCTGGGTGCAGTTTGCCGATTTCGCCGACCCGAAGCACCAGGTCTTCTTCCACACGACGGCGGCCGCTCCGCTTGCAGTGACCGGTGATGTCTATCTCGGCGCCGGTACATGGACTCACGGTGGTCCTGCGAACGAACCGACGCAGATGGTCAATGTTTCCGTTGGCGGCGCAATGACCGTCGGCAGTAACGCCCGCATCGTTGCAGGCACCAGCGCGAACTACAACGACAACGACGGTGCTCCGCGCGGCTACACGGCCGACCACGGTCCCGGCTACCTTCGCACTGCAGGTGGATCGTTCGCCGGAGAGGGTGGACACATTACCAACACAACGGGCTTCGTCTCGTACGGCTCAATCGTCAATCCTCTTTCCTATGGCTCAGGCGGCCACGGCGATGACAGTAAATATGGCGGCGGCGGCATTGTAAAGCTCACCGTCGGTGGCCCGCTAACCGTGGATGGCCTCGTCTGCTCACGTGGTTTCGGTTATCCAATCTGGGGGGCTGAGGTTGTCGGTGGCGCTGGATCCGGCGGTTCCATTAACATTACCGCTGCTTCGCTTGCGGGTTCTGGTACGATTGACGCCAACGGTGGCTCGAACGGAGGATACGGTCCTGGTTCCGGCGGTCGCGTCAAGGTCGCTCTTACCGGCACGGGTGCAGACTTCACGTCATTTACGGGTACCATTCAGGCAAATGGCGGCGGTATGCAGAACGCTACAGACGCTGCGGCCTATGATATTTCGCCGGCTGCTGCGGGTACGGTCTGTCTGCAGACGGGTACGGACGATCCGATCGTGAAGGTCGACAATGTCTTTCGCTATGGCGGCGGCGAGCCGACATGGCGTGTCCCGACGGGTGAGTCTATAGCTCCTGCGACGCATCTTCCTGCGGTGCAGAACGGCGACAGCATGCCGGAACTGAAGCACACGAAGTGGGAGCTTTCGGGACATGGTGCGCTTCGCCTGACGAGGGACGTTCAGATCGCCTCGCTCAGCCTCGCGGCGGCGGATGGCACGCAGAAAGTCTACACGGACGGATTCAAGTTGACCACACCTGCACTTGTCGTCAATGGATCTCGTTTTAGGTCTGGCACCTACACGGCAGAGACCAACCCCGAGTTTATTGTGGGTGACGGCTCTGTGACCGTCGGCGGGAGCGGATTCGCGGTCTTCGTCAGGTAACGGTTGGTATGAAGCGTTTTCTGACAGTTGTCGCGGCGTTTTCGGCCGCGGCCATTTCTGCCGCTGCCGCCGCTGATGGCGCGCGCTGGATCTGGTATCCGGGCGACTACGGCATCTGGTGGGGCAACAGGCTGCAGAGTGAGAGGCTCCAGTGGGGCTCGCGCCTCACGCCGTTCTGGCCGCTCTACGAGCCGCATTCACGCGTGCTGTTTAGGAAAGACGTGAAGCTCGACGCGGACGAGCCGCTCGAGGTGCGCTGCGACGGGAACGCTGCGGTGTGCTGGTGGGACGACAAAGGCGGCTACACCGAGAGCTCCGCACTGCTTGGAAAGTTCACCCTGCCGAAGAACGCGACATCCATCGAGATCAAGATTCAGAACAACGCGCGTCCGCCGTCCGTGTGGGTAAAGGGACCGCATCTCGTCTCCGACTCCTCATGGAACGTCGGCTGGACGACGACGTGGGACAAGGCGGAGGACGTTCCGTGCGACTCCTCGTCGCGCTTCGTCGACCCCAAGACCCCTCCGGGCCTCACGAAGCTCCCGACGCGCGAGAGGAAGCCGGCATGGTGTCATCCGGTAGCCGGAGTGGAAGGCTCTATAGCCGCCGCCGACTTCGGCGAGGAGACCTACGGATACGTGAAGTTCCTCGACGTGAAGGGCTGCGGCGCCGTGAAGGTGATCTACGCCGAGAGCGAGGCGGAGCTCAGGGCGGTCGAGCTCGCGAACACGAACGGCGGCGCGCTTGACGGATGGGAGATGCTCGAGCTTTCGGAGACGAAGGAGTACCGGCGCGAAATCGCGCACGGATTCCGCTACGTCGGCGTGGTGCGCGCGAGCGGCGACGTCACGATCGGCTCAATCGCGATGGACTTCGAGACGAAGGCGATGCCGGTGCGCGGGTCTTTCCGCTGCGGCGACGAGGAGCTCAACCGCATCTGGGACGTTTCCGTGCATACGCTCGACCTCACGTGCCGAGAGGTGTTCATCGAGGGCGTGAAGCGCGACCACTGGGTGTGGAGCGGCGACGCGGTGCAGAGCTTCCTGATGAACTACTACGTTTTCGGAGACTACGACGGATGCCGCGACACGCTGTGGACGCTGCGCGGGAAGGACCCGGTGAAGTGCCACCTCAACCGGATCATGGACTACACGTTCTACTGGTTCGACGCGGTGGAGAAGTACCGTCTTTACTCGGGCGATCCCGTGTTCGCGCGCCAGGTGTATCCGCGCATGAAGTCGCTGATGGACTTCGCGCTGTCGCGCCTCGACGGCGCGGGGCGTCCGGCGGACCGCGATGGCGACTGGATGTTCATCGACTGGGCGCCGAAGACCCTGCCGAACTACGGCGGCGTCACGAGCTTCGAGCAGATGCTCCTCGTGCGTGCGCTCGAGGCGACGGCGGGAGTCGCGCGCGAGGTTGGCGCGGATGAGGACGCGGCGGCGTATCTCGAACGCGCGGGGAAGCTGCGCGCGGAAATCGTCCCGCGCTACTGGAACGCGGAGAAGGGCGCGCTCATGCACATGATCTACAACGACGGACGCGTCGAGCCGATGGTGACGAGGTATCCTAACATGTTCGGGCTCTTCTACGGCTACTTCGACGAGGCGCAGAAGGCGAGCGTCGTGAAGAACGTGATGCTGAACGACGGCGTGATGAAGATACAGACGCCGTACATGCGCTTCTACGAGCTTGAGGCACTCTGCTCGCTTGGGATGCAGAAGGAGGTCCTGAAGGAGATGAAGGCGTACTGGGGCGGAATGCTCAGGCTCGGCGCGACGAGCTTCTGGGAGCTGTACAACCCCGACGAGAAGGGCGACGCGCACTATGCGATGTACGGACGCCGCTTCGGGAAGTCGCTCTGCCACGCCTGGGGAGCGAGTCCTGTCTATCTGCTCGGCAGGTATTACCTCGGGGTGGAGCCGACGGCTCCCGGCTTCGCGAAGTATGTCGTGAAGCCGGATCTCGGCGGACTCGAGTGGATGGAGGGGGATGTGCCCACGCCATCCGGTAGCATCCATGTGTTGGTGCGCGACGGACGTGTGACCGTGCGCGGCAACCGTGTCGGCAGAGGTGTCCTCCGTTGGAAAGGGGAAACGGTGGAGATACCGCCTGAAGGAAGTGCAAGCCTATGAAGATGCGTTTTCTGACAGCTGTCGCGGCGTTTTCCCTCTTTTCCCTTTCCGTATACGGCTCGCAAGACAAACCTGACAAAAAATGACAACCGCCATGCTGCTTTTTTCCGCCGCACTCGCGGCAACTCCGTCGCAGACTTTCGCGCTGGGGCCGAATGTGCACGTCTTTTCCCCGGACGACGACATGAAGAAAGTCGCCGAGACGGTCGAGACGGTCTTCAAGCGACAGCGTCACCGCCAGTTCGGGCCTGAGCGACAGGCGTTCCTCTTCCTTCCCGGAGACTACACGAAGGCGGGCACGCTCAACGTCGGCTACTACACCCAGGTTCTCGGGCTCGGGCGTACGCCAGACAAGGTGAAGCTCGCCAACGTCAAGACGCCTGCCGCGCTCGACAAGAACAACGCGACGTGCAACTTCTGGGTGGGGATCGAGAACGTCTCTATCGCAGACACCGACAACAACGCCGATCCGTACTTCAACTTCCAGTGGGCGGTTTCGCAGGCGGCTCCCGCGCGGCGGCTTCATGTCTTCCGCAAGTCGGTGTTCGACTGGTACTATGGCTGGGCATCCGGCGGATTCATGGCGGACTGCGTGTTCGAGAAGCCGGCTGGTTCCTACTCGCAGCAGCAGTATTTCTACCGCAACAACATCTTCGGAGACGGAATCTACGGCATCAACTGGAACCAGGTGATCGTTGGATGCGAGGGTGATTTCGCCGCGAAGAGCAAGGACGGCGGTAAGCTTCTCGCAGAATGCGCGCCGACTGGCGTGGAAGGCGTTTCCTCGAACTGGCGCGCAGGCGGCTGCACGACTGTCGTTGGTGAAACGCCGGTCGTCCGCGAGAAGCCATTTCTGTTTGTCGACGGCGGGAAGTTCAAGGTGTTCGTGCCGGCGATTCGCCGCGGAGCGAAGGGCGTGAGCTGGGGCGATGGCAAGGCGAACGGTGGAATGGGCGAGGGGAAGATACTCGACCTTGCGCGAGACTTCCACGTCGCGCAGGAGGGAAAGGATGACGCAAAATCGCTGAACGCCGCGCTTGCGGCCGGGAAGAACATTCTTTTCACGCCGGGCATCTACCGCGTCGCCGAGCCCATAAAGGTGACGAAGCCAGGTACTGTCGTGCTCGGCATAGGCGAGGCGACGATAGTTCCTGAGAACGGCGACGCGGCGCTTAAATGCGCGGACGCGGGCGGAATCGTGATCGCGGGGCTCATCTTCGACGCGGAACGTGCGTCGAAGCGCTTTGTCGTCGTGGGAGGGAAGAAGTCGAAGGTGCGTTATGCCGACAATCCGATCTTCCTCGTCGATCTCGTCTATCGCGTCGGTGGAACCGGCAAGCCGGGCAAGACCGAGGCCTGCCTTGAGATCAACTCGAACGATGTCGTCGTCGACCATACATGGATATGGCGTGCGGACCATGGCGACCACACGGGCTGGACGGCAAATAAGTCGAAAAACGGAATCGTCGTCAACGGCGACGCCGTGACTTGCTACGGACTTTTCGTCGAGCACTTCCAGGAGCATGACGTCCTCTGGAACGGCGAGGACGGCAAAGTTTTCTTCCTCCAGAACGAGAAGTGCTACGATCCCCCGGGCAACGCGACTTGGATGTCGCATGGCGGGAAGAAGAAGGGCTATGCCGCCTACAAGGTCGCGGATGGCGTCAAGCGCCACTACGCGGTCGGTCTTGGCGTTTACGATGTCTTCATCAACACCGGCGGCAAAAGCGTCTTCCTCGACGATGCAATCGAGGTCCCCGATGCGCCAGGCGTAGTCATCGAGAACGCCTGCACCGTCGAGATCGCGAACGGAGACGGTCCTCTCGTCGGCATCAACGCGATCGTCAACGGCCAGGGCCACGCCGTCAAGACCGGCAAGGGCTCGGGCGGCGGCTATGCCATCCAGCGCGTCTACCGTTACTCTGACGGCAAGGCCGACGTCGCGCCGAACTACTACAAGACGCGTCGTTAAGCAGGTGGGCGGTCTCTGCTTGTTGTTCTGCGGTGCCAGCGTCGCAAAAAAAGTGGTATAATTTACGGAGAAAGGATAGACAGATGAAAATTGAAGTTCTTGTTTGTGCGATAGCTCTTGCTACAGCGACGTTTGCGGATGCCGTCTCAGACGATGCGGCGCTTGACGAGGCGAGGAAGATTCTCGCCACGCTCACTATAGAAGAGAAGGCGATGCTGACGGGCGGGAGCGGCACGATGTCGATGGCCGTTCCGAAGTGCGACCGCGAATGGATCTTCTCCGATTCCTCGCACACCGTTCGCACGGACATGGAGCGCTGGACATGGGACTACACGCGCAAGAGATATCCGGCGACCGTCCTCCCGACGCTCTCCGCGCTCGCGGCGACCTGGAACCGCGACCTTGCCGCCGCTTTCGGCCATGTCATCGGCGAAGAGGCGCGTGCACGTGGCAAGGACCAGATGCTCGGGCCCGGCGTCAACATCATGCGTGATCCGCGCTGCGGCCGCAACTGGGAATATCTCACCGAGGACCCGTGCCTCGCGGCAAAATTGATCGTTCCCGAGATCAGGGCGATCCAGAGCCACGGCGTCGCCGCGACCGTCAAGCATTTCTGCCTCAACAACCAGGAGCTTGACCGAAACAACGTCGACACCATCTGCGACGAGCGGACGCTGAACGAAATCTATCTCCCCGCGTTCGAGGCCGCCGTCGTGGACGCAGGCGCCTGGTGCGTGATGACGGCGTACAACAAGGTGGACGGCGACTGGTGCAGCGAGAACGCTTTTCTCCAGCGCGGCATCCTGCGCGACCGCTGGCATTTCCCGGGGATGATCGTCACGGACTGGGGCGGGGCGCACACTACCGTGAAGAGCGCGCTGAACGGCGGAGGCGTAGAGATGAACCGCGGCCAGGACATCCGCTACTTCACGAACCCCAAGGCCAAGACGTTCCCGCTCGCCGACGCGGTGCGCAAGGGCGAGGTGCCGGAGGCGGTGCTTGACGAAATGGCGCTGCATACGTTGTGGACGATGGCGAAGACGAAGTTCTTCAGGCCGGAGGAGCGCGAGAAGGGAAGCTGCAACACGCCGGAGCACCAGAAGACAGCTCGCGAGATCGGCGAAGAGGCGATTGTCCTCCTCAAGAACGACAATGGCGTGCTGCCGCTTGATCCGAACAAGATGGCGAAGATCATTGTCGTCGGGAAGCTCGCCGACACGCGCGCCACTCTGAAGGGCTGGAGCGCCGAAGGAAATCCCCCCTACGAGATCACGCCGCTTGGCGGGCTCAAGGAGTATTTCGCGAAGGGGCGGGGCGTCGAGATCGTTCAGCTTCCACTTGTCGCCGCGGACAATGCGAACCGCGTGCATGATGTGATCGAGTCGTCGATAGGCACGTTCGACACTTCCGCGAAGGACGCCGGGATGAGCGTTCGCGCGTGGGAAGTCTCCTATTTCGACAACACGAAGTCGACCGACGGCACGCCTGTCAAGACGGGCTTTGCGCGGCAGCCGGGCCTCGACATCGGCGAAGCGGCGCCCCTCGCGGGGATGAACGCCGCCAATTTCGCCGTCCGCTGGCATACGCGACTCACGGCGCCTGAGTCGGGCGACTACACGTTCTCCGTCGACATGGACCATCGTGGCGGAACGACGATTGTCCTCGACGGCGAAGTGCTTGGAAAGGCGAGCGAGTGCGACACGGTGACGGCGCAGAAGCACCTTGAGGCGGGCAAGGTATACGATTTCTCCGTTACGTACGAGGGCGATACCGGCGTACACCGCATGAAGTTCGGCTGGCGCCTCCCGAGCGAGTCCGGAAGCCTTGAGGACGTGCGCGAGGCAGCGAAGACGGCCGATGCTGTTCTCGTCTTCACCGGCACCGAGGTCGGCCACGGGCAGGCGCTTGAGTGCGAGGGCGGCGACAGGCCTAACCTCAAGCTCCCCGAGGGACATGACGCGGCGATTGCTACGCTCCTCTCGTGGAACATTCCGAACCTCGTCGTCATCACGCACTCCGGCGCTCCGCTCGAGCTGCCGTGGGCTGACGACGCCGCGACGATCCTCCACCAGCCGTATCTCGGACAGGAAGCGGGAAGGGCGTTTGCCAGAGTTCTTTTCGGCGACGTTAACCCGTCGGGCCGCCTTCCCTGCACTTGGCCGCGCAAGCTTGCTGATACGCCTGTCGAACAGCGCGGCACATACACCGCGGCGCGCTCCGTGTACAACGAGGGCGTGTTCGTCGGCTACCGCTGGTACGACGCGAAGGGCATAAAGCCCCTCTTTCCGTTCGGCTACGGCCTCTCGTATACGACGTTCGCGTATGACAAGGCCGAGGTCTCGGTGTTGGAGTGCGCGGACGGCCCCTCGGTGAAGGTGCACGTCGGAATCGCCAACACCGGCAAGAGGGCCGGCAAGGAGACGGTGCAGCTCTATGTCGCTCCAGTGAACCCGAAGATCGTGCGCCCCGTCAAGGAGCTCAAGGATTTTGCCAAGGTCGCTCTCGCTCCCGGCGAGGCGGCGACGATCGAGTTTGAGCTCGGTCCCCGCGACTTCGCCTATTGGGATGTCGTGACGCACTCGTGGCGCGTCGACGCTGGCGAATACGAAATCATCGTCGGCAATCTGGTCTCCAGGATCCTCGTCAAGAACTCGGTTTACGTTCTAGACTGTTAGCGGGCGGCGTCTTTTTGGTATAATAACCCTTGTCAATCGAAAGAGGACGAGGGCATGAAGAAACTCTGGCATTGTCTTGGCGCGCTCGCCATGTGCGTGGCGTTGCTGTCGGTGGACGGCTGCGGGCCGTTCTGGGTGAATCCCTACATCACGGTCGAGCAGAGCAACCTCAACTGGATGGAGATCCACTACTACAACACCAACCGCAAGCCGGTGAAGCGCGTGTCGCTGTCGCTTGCGGGTTCGGGGCATGTCGAGATCAAGAAGGGGACGAGCCCGCAGATATCCGACGACTTCGCGAAGAAGTATAAGGACGACGAGTGGGCCGACATCCATACGCAGCGCATGGACATCGATCCCAATCACATCAACGACATCTTCCAGGATCTTGTTAACCGCGGCGTCCTCGACCGCGAGAAGTGGGGTAAGTCCGAGAAGAACAAGAAGGAATACAAGCGCTTCATAGCGGTTAAGGCGAACATCAACAACGTCACCTATTCCGAGAGAGACAATATTTTTGAGGTAGATCCCGATCTCGCCGAGTATCTCCTCGATACAATCAGGCAATTCGAGAGGCCCACGCGCAAATGAACGTACACGACACTATACTTGAAATGGCGACGAAGGCCCGTGCGGCCGCCGCCGGACTTGCGAAGAAGACGACAGACGAGAAGAACGCCGCGCTTCTCGCCATAGCGGATTCCCTTGAGAAGAACCGCGCGGCGATTGTCGCCGCGAACGACATCGACTTGGCGCATGCGAAGGAAACGGGCATCTCTCCATCGATGCTCGACCGTCTTACGCTAACCCCAGCGCGGTTCGACGCGATGGTCGCTGGCGTTCGGCATGTGGCGACTCTGCCCGATCCCGTAGGGGAGACGATTTGGACTCGCGAGCGCCCGAGCGGGATAAAGATCCGCAAGGTGCGTGTGCCGTTCGGCGTGATCGCCGTCGTCTTCGAGTCGCGCCCGAACGTCTTCATCGACACGGCTGCGCTTTGCCTCAAGACTGGCAACGCCGTGATCTTGCGCGGCGGCAAGGAGGCGATAGAGTCGAACAAGGCGCTCGCCGCCGCCGTACGCGAAGCTGGCGTAGGCGATGCCGTGCAGCTTGTTGAGACGCTTGACCACTCGGCGGTAACCGAGCTCGTCCGCGCCGTCGGGCTTATCGACGTCGCGATTCCGCGCGGCGGAGAACGGCTCATCCGCGCTATGTGCGAGGCAGCGCTTGTTCCCGTCCTCAAGCACTACAAGGGCGTATGCCACATCTATGTCGACGACAAGGCCGATCTTTCGATGGCGCTCTCGATCCTCGACAACGCGAAGACCCAGCGTCCTGGCGTCTGCAACGCCGCCGAGTGTCTTCTCGTCCACGAGAAGCTTGCGCCGCTCTTTATGCCGATGGTCGAGGCCTGGGCAAAGGACAAGGGTGTGACGCTCCACGAAAACGAGGCGGGGACGGAGTATCTTTCGCTCGACATCAATGTCGCGACGGTCGCCGACTACCGCGCCGCAATCGACTTCATCAACGCCAACTCCTCGCACCACTCCGACTGCATCGTGACGAACGACGAGGCGAGGGCTGCGGAGTTTCTGCGCGATGTCGATTCTGCTGCGGTCTATCACAATGTCTCTACGCGCTTCACCGACGGCGGCGAGTTCGGCATGGGTGCTGAGATCGGCATCTCCACCGACAAGCTCCACGCCCGTGGCCCGATGGGACTTGAGGAGCTCACGACCTACAAGTACACAGTAACCGGCGATGGAGTGATTAGGGGATGATGTGAAAGTTGGCGACATACCAGAAGTCGACCTTGCGCTGAAGAAGGAGTTCAAGGCGCATTCTGCGCCTATCATTGAGTTGATCGAGGCGCAGACGCATGACCCTTTTTGCGTCCTCGTCGGAACGATTCTCTCTGCTCGCACGAAGGATGCCTGCACAGCGGGTGCGGTGCGGCGGCTCTTTGCAAAGGCGAAGGGCGCTTGCTTTGCTCCTGAAGATCTTGAGCGGCTGACGGCAAAGGAAATAGAAAAGCTGATCTTTCCCGTCGGTTTCTATCACGACAAAGCGAAGCATCTTAAAGCGCTTCCGAAAGTCCTCAAGGATAAATTCGGCGGTGTCCTGCCGAATACCGTCGAGGAACTTTGCGAGCTTCCCGGCGTCGGACGCAAGACCGCGAACCTCACCGTCGCAGTCGGCTTTGACCTTCCCGCCATTTGCGTCGACGTCCATGTACACCGTATCTGCAATCGACTCAGGCTTATCAAGACAAAGACTCCGCTCGAGACGGAGATGACGCTTCGCAAGATCCTTCCTGTAAAATACTGGAAGACGTGGAACAGCCATCTCGTCTCGTTCGGGCAGACGCGCTGCGCGCCATTGCGCCCGAAGTGCGACGGCTGCCCGATAGCGCGCTTCTGCGGCGTTCCGAACGCGCAGGGCGGAAAGGCCGCGAAGTGAAGCCGAGGGTTGCGATAGACGGCCGTCTTCCGAAGGCGTTCGGCCTTTCGCGGCAGGAGCTCAAACGCGCGGCCGAGAACTTCGTCGCCCGTTCGTCGGCTCGCAGCGGAATCCCGTTTCGCGAGGTCACGGTTATACTTCAGGACGACGCATCGTCCGCAGAGGTGCATCTCGCCGTCAACGGTGCAGAAGGACCTACAGACGCGATTACGCAGGGCTACGATCCGATGCCGGGCGAGGCGCCTGGCGTCTACGGCGAAGTCTATGTAAACTGCGACCGTGCGCTGAAGGCGGCGCCGAAACGCAGGGGGTGGTCGCCCGCGAAGGAGCTTCTTCTCTACATCGCCCACGGCATAGACCATCTTTCCGGCGCTGACGATTTCTCGCCAAAGGACTATCAGGCGATGCGCCGACGCGAGCTTTCTTGGATAAAGGATTTGACAGTTCCCTAAACCTAAAAACGGTAGTTCAGATTTTAACGCAGAGACGCAGAGGTGCAAAGTGCGCAGAGAAAAGTGCTACAGCTGACAAATTTTGGTTAGATATGGATACGACATCGGGTATGGAGGCGGTGCGCGAAGTCGCGCAGATCGTGAAGGCGGCGGGTGGCCGCGCGCTTCTCGTCGGCGGCTGCGTTCGCGACTCCATTCTCGGCGGTGATCCAAAGGATTTTGACGTCGAGTGCTTTGGAATTGCACCTGCCGACCTCAAGTCCGCTCTCGCAAAGAAATTCGACCTCGATCTCGTCGGCGCGAGCTTTGGCGTCATAAAGCTCGCGCATCTCGACGTCGACGTCGCAATCCCTCGCCGCGAGACTAAGCTCGGCCTCGGGCACCGTGCGTTCGAGATGGAATACGACCCGACGCTGACGGTTCGCGACGCCTCTGCCCGCCGCGACTTTACCGTCAACGCCATTTACAGCGATCCGCTCACTGGCGAAATAGTCGATCCGTGGAATGGCCGCGCAGATCTTGAGCGCAGGACACTGCGCCATGTCTCCGACCATTTTTGCGAAGACCCTCTGCGCGTCCTTCGCGGCATGCAGTTCGTCGCTCGCTTCGACCTCAGCCCTGCTCCCGAGACGATTGAGGTGTGTAGGACGATGACTCCCGAAGGGCTTGCGAGCGAGCGACTTTTCGGCGAGTGGTCGAAGCTGATCTTAAAGGGCGCCAAGATATCGAAGGGGCTTGAGTTCCTTCGCGCCGTCGGCTGGACGAGGTACTATCCGGAACTTGAGCGTCTCATCGGCTGCAAGCAGGATCCTAAATGGCATCCCGAGGGCGATGTGTGGAACCACACGCTCTGCTGCCTTGACGCGTTTGCCGCGTCTCGTATCGGCGACGATGCAGAGGATTTGCTTGTGGGGCTTGCCGTCCTCTGCCACGACTTTGGCAAGCCCGACTGCACCTTCTACGATCCAGTGAAGAAGCGCATCCGCTCGCTCGGCCACGACGAACGCGGTGTTGAGCCGACGCTGACGTTCCTGAAGCGTCTAACGAACGAAGAGCGACTTCTCAAGGAGATTCCTCCGCTCGTGCGGCTTCACATGCGGCCTTTCGCGATGTGGAAGGACAAGTCTTCGGATGGCGCGATAAGGCGCCTTGCTGCAAAAGTCGTTCGCATCGATCGGCTTCTGCGCGTCGCAGCGGCTGACGATGCTGGCAGGCCGCCTTTCCCGTCGGAACCAGAGCCGCTTAAATGGCTTGCAGAGCAGACGAAGCGGCTCGAGGTTGAGGATTCCGCCCCAAAGCCGATAGTGAGGGGGCGTGACTTGATTGCGCAAGGCATGAAGCCAGGCCCCGCGATGGGCAGAGCTCTTGCCGAGCTCTATGAGGCGCAGCTCGACGGCAGGTTCTCCGACCTCGAGTCGGGACTGAGGTATCTTGGGAAGAAGTTCAAGCCGGCAATCGCCTCGCTCCTGCTTCTCATGGGCGTCGCCTCGTCCGCGGCGACTCTTGAAGTGGGGCCGGGGCGCGCCTATGCTCTTCCCTCGGAAGCCGCGCGGGCGGCACGCGACGGCGATGTCATCGAGATATCGGCCGGAAGGTACGCGGGCGACGTATGCGCGTGGCGTGCGAACGACCTTGTCATACGCGGGGCCGGCCGTGACGCGACCGTCGTCGATGCGTCCGGAAAAATCTGCATGGGTAAGGGCATCTGGGTCGTCTGCGGAACGAATACCGTCATCGAGGGCGTGTCTTTTACCGGCGCGAAGTGCAAGGACAGGAACGGCGCCGGCATAAGGCTGGATGCAGACGGAAACCTGACCGTCAGGAAGTGCGCGTTTCGCGGCAACGAGAACGGCATCCTTGCCGGCGCGCTCGGCAGGAGCGAGATCACGATTGACGGATGCGTCTTCTCGCAGAATGGAGCGGGCGACGGTTTCGCGCACAATGTCTACATCGGCGCGGTGAAAAGGCTTGAGTTTAGCAACTGCGTCTCGGATCATGCCGTCAGGGGTCACTGCCTCAAGAGCCGTGCGCGCACCACGGTTGTGGCGGACTCGGTGTTCGACGACGGCGACGACGGAGTTTCAAGCTATCTCGTCGACTGCCCCGACGGCGGCCGCGTCATTATTCGCTATTGCCGGTTTGTCCAGTCGCCCAAGGCATCGAACGGCGTGATGGTCTCGGTCGGCGAGGAGAGCGTCCGTCCCTATTCGACGTATCTGGGATTGGGCAATACGTTTGAGAACCGCCGCACGCCGCACGGCTCAGATGCCGAGGAACGTCTCGCTCCGGGAATCATCGTTCTCAGGCCGGGGGGCATTGAACGGGGCATGTGGGAAGGGGATTGAGACGTTGGATGCTGTTCACATCATCTGGGACTGGAACGGGACGCTCTTGGACGACACCGAGGCGGCTCTCGCGACGCTCAACATCATGATCGCCGAGCGCGGCGGAACGCCGATCGGGATGCCGTTCTACCTGGACAACTTCGCGTTTCCCGTGCGTCCGTTCTACGACAGGATCGGCATCATCGCGCACGACGAGGACGAATGGAACGCGATCGCCCGCGAATACCACGAGACGTACCTCCGCCAGCCCAAGGCGCTGAACCGCAGCGCATTTGCCGCGCTCGACATGGCGAAAGCGGCAGGGTGCCGACAGTCGATACTCTCGGCGCTCAGGCAGGATCTCCTCGACGCGCAGACGAAAGAGTACGGCATCGACGGATACTTCGAGCGCATCTGCGGCTCAAACAACCTGCACGGCGCGTCGAAGGTCGTTCGCGCGCGCGAGTTCCTCGCCGAGTTGCGCTCGCGCGACGCGGAGGCGAAATTCGTCATGATAGGCGACGCGGTGCACGACAAGGAAGTTGCGGACGCGATTGGGATTCCATGCGTCCTGTGCGCCGTCGGGAGCCATGCCGCATGGCGTCTTCGCGCCGTTGCGCCTACCGGCGATACGCTCGTCGATGCACTTAAACTCGCGCTGAATGCGCCCGCGAAACCGAGCTTCACAAGTGAGCGCGGCGTTTTGGTATAATATCAAAACTTATGGAACTCAGCGATATAGTGAAGGCGGCCTTTGAGAAGGCATATCCCGGCGAGGACTTCGGCGGCGTCAGGGTGCTGCCCGCGACCGATCCGAAGTTTGGCGACTACCAGTGCAACGACGCGCTCAAGTTCGCGAAGAAGGCGCACACCAACCCGCGCGAGGTCGGCGCGAAAGTGGCCGAGGCGCTCAAGGGCAACGACGTGTTCGAGAAGGTCGAGATCGCAGGCCCCGGGTTCCTCAACCTTACGGTTTCCAGCGGCTGGCTCAACTCCCAGCTCTCGACTCTCGACTCCAAGTCGGCTTGCGGCATCCCTCAGAAGGGCGCAGGCAAGAAGATTGTCATCGACTACTCCTCGCCTAACGCGGCGAAACAGATGCACATCGGCCACATTCGCTCTACCGTCATCGGTTGCGCGATAGACAGGATCTTCCGCTCGCTCGGCTACGACGTCATCGCCGACAACCACCTCGGCGACTGGGGCACGCAGTTCGGCATCCTCATCAAGGGCTACCGCGAACTCCTCACCGACGAAGAACGCGAGAACCTCACCGTCGCCAACCTCGAGAAGTGCTATGTCCTCTCTGCCGCGAAGGCAAAGGAAGAGGACGGTGTCTGGAAGGACGCCTGCCGCGCCGAGCTCGTGAAGCTCCAGCAGGGCGACAAGGACAACCTCGCGCTCTGGAAGCGCTTCATCGACATCTCCATCGGCGAGTTTGACCGCATGTACGCGAAGCTCGGCGTGAAGTTCGACACTTATCGTGGCGAGTCGTACTACAACGACACCATGCCCGGCGTCGTCGCAAAGCTCCAGGAGATGGGGCTCGCCGTCGAGTCGGAGGGCGCTCTCGTCGTCAACCTCGAAGCCGAGAAGCTTGGCGTCGCGATCGTCCGCAAGTCCGACGGTGGCTACAACTACACGACGAGCGACCTCGCCTGCGTAAAGACTCGCGTCGAGGAATACGATCCCGAGTGCATCATCTACGTCACCGACGCCCGCCAGCAGCTCCACTTCAAGCAGTGGTTCTCGATTGCTGCGAAGATGGGCTACACGACGAAGCTCGTCCATGTTCCCTTTGGGCTCATGTCCTATCAGGGCAAGGCGATTTCCACGCGCGAGGGTAACCTTATCAAGCTCGACGAACTGCTTGCAGAGGCGAAGCGCCGCGCCTTGGCCATAGTACAAGATAGAGCCGCCTCCATGGGTAAGGGTGCGGGGTCGCCAGAGACCCCGTCCGTTCCAGCCGACGAGACTCTTGCCGAGCAGATCGGCTATGGCGCGGTCAAGTATTCCGACCTCTCCCACGACCCGATCACCGACATCGACTTCAGCTGGGACAAGGCGTTGGCGCTCGAGGGCAATTCTGGCCCTTATCTCCAGTATGCCTACGCCCGCGTCTGCTCGCTTCTTGAAAAGGCGAGTGGAATGGACGGGACCTCACCCCGCCTAGTGGCCCCTTCGGGCTCGCTGGCGCGAGGGGGATACGGCGGTCCCGCACCCTTGCCCGTGGATGGTAAATTCCTTGTTGAGACTCCCGCCGAGAAGCGGCTTGCGCTCCAGCTCCTCGAGTTTCCTGGCGCGGTTGTCCGCGCGGCGGAGGCCTACAAGCCGAGCGTCCTTGCCGACTATCTCTTCCAGACGGCGCAGCTCTACTCGAGCTTCTACCAGAGCTCCCCGATCCTCAAGAGCGAGCCGTCCGTCCGCGCGGCGCGGCTGAAGCTCTGCGCACTCTTCGGGAAAGTGCTTTCGACTGGACTCGGGCTCCTCGGCATTGACACGCCGCGCCACATTTGATACCATATTCACTCACTTGCAGGAGAGATGGCAGAGCCTGGTTGAATGCACATGACTCGAAATCATGCATACCCGCAAGGGTATCGGGGGTTCGAATCCCTCTCTCTCCGCCAACCACATTCCCCCAACCAACAATAAAACAACACCCTCACCATGGAACTTAAAGGAAGCAAGACTGAAAAGAACCTGATGACGGCCTTTGCGGGCGAGTCTCAGGCGCGCAACAAGTACGATTACTTCGCCTCCCGCGCGAAGAAGGACGGCTACGAGCAGATTGCGGCGATCTTCCAGGAGACCGCGCTCAACGAGAAGGAGCACGCTAAGATGTGGTTCAAGGAGCTCGGCGGCATCGGCGACACGCCCGCCAATCTCCTTGCTGCCGCCGCCGGCGAGCACGAGGAATGGACCGACATGTACAAGCGCTTCTCCGAGGAGGCGAAGGCCGAGGGTTTTGACCGCCTCGCTTTCCTCTTCGCCAAGGTTGCGGAGATCGAGAAGCACCACGAAGAGCGCTACCGCAAGCTCGCCAAGAACATCGAGGCCGGCGAAGTCTGGGTTCGCATCGGGCCGAACCGCTGGCAGTGCCGCAACTGCGGCGCGATCGTCGAGGGCGAGAAGGCCCCGGAGATCTGCCCTGTCTGCGCTCATCCGAAGGCCTACTTCCAGATCGAGCCGCAGAACTACTGAGCCGCTATGCCGTCCGGCAAGGACGAGATTCGGCGCGAGATGCGCGCTCGGCGAAAGGCATTGTCCGCCGCCGAGCGCGCCGAGGCGTCTGCCGTCATTTGCGCGAAGCTCGCACGGCTCGAAATCGGCTCTCCCGTTGCCGTCTATCTCGCCTCTCCGGACGAAATCGACATTCACCCTTACATTGAGCGACTGCTGTGGTATCGCTGCAAGGTCGTTGCCCCTCGCTGGAACGGCGAGACCTACGAACTTGCTGTCTTGAAGGGGCTTGATGCGCGGCACTTGCGCCGCGGCCCGATGGGGATTATGGAGCCCGTCGATGCCGAGATTGTGCCGACGAAGGAAGTATACGGCTGGATTGTGCCAGGGCTTGCCTTTACGCGGGACGGACGCCGCCTCGGCTATGGCGGCGGTTGGTACGACCGACTTCTTGCCGACGCGCCGAAGGACGCCGTGAAACTTGGCGTCGCCCATTCGTTCCAGATTGTCGAAGATCTTCCCACTGAACCGCACGACATCCAGCTTACCGCCGTTGTCGACGATTCTACTTCTACAGAAGGGTCAGACCCTTCTGTAGAAGCTTTCTCAACCACTGAACGCACAGAATATACAGAAAGATTTCGTCACGTCTTGAAGTTATGATTCCGTGTATTCCGTGTGTTCCGTGGTTTTGCAATCACCTCTGATTTTTTGTCAGATTTTCTGTTTGGCGGCGAGTAGGGGTGTATGAAACTTAAAAAACTCGTCGTAATAGGGGCGTTTGCCGCCCTCGCAGTCGCGCTTTGCGCCACTGCATCGTCATTGTTCTGGGTCTGCCGCAAGGTTCGCGCCTTCGAAGCCGAGCACGGAGGCAGCGTCTACGCCAACTTGAGCAAGGCGCAGATGGACGAAATCATAAAGCGTAAGATAAAGGAAGTCGCTACCAACGCGGCTCCTGCCTCCGCCTCGGCTGTCGCGCAGCAGAGCCCCGAGCCCGCCGCCGAGAAGCCGAAGGGCCCGCCTCCTCCCCCAAAGCCGATGGTGAGATTCTCCGCCCCTAGCCGCTATCTCCCGCCCGGCGGCGCGAGGGCAATTGGCGTAGAGTCCGTCAACGTGACGAACATACACGCCCAGATATGCCGCGTGGTGCCGGAAAATGTCGTCCAGCTTCTCGCCCGCGAAGAGCGCGAGTATAGCCGCTATCGGTGGGGCGGCTCTGCAGATGACGAGGAGACCGAGGAGCTTTCTGGCGAAATCGAGGAACGCGACTTCGCCTGCGTGAATAGACCTAACGAAAAGGAGACTGTCGCCGTGCCCGTGAAGATGAACGATGGTGGCAGCGCCAACGGAATCTTCCTTGTCGCCGTTAGAAGCGCCGACCGTCCGCGCGAAGACGGCTGGTGGGTAGATGACTCAAAGCGAAACCCCAATCGCTACCGGCTCGTCTGCCTTTCCGACCTCGGGCTTTCCGTTCGCCTGAATGGAACCGACTCGCCCGGCGTCTGGGTGACTTCGCTTATGAAGGGCACGCCTCTCGACGGCGCCAAGGTGACGGTATATTCCAAGGCGAATATCAAGGTAATGGAAGGCGAGACGGATGAGAACGGCTGGAGCCGCCTTGTGCGTGTCGCGAAAGGCGAGCCGTTTGCCGTAGTCGCCGCAAGCGCCGATGGCACCGACAGCACTTTCCTTGCTCTTCGCGACTCGATGGAGATCGACGAGACATATTCAGACGGTTGCCGCCCAGAATACCTCGCGCACGACGGTGTTGAGGCGTTCCTCTGGACCGACCGCGGCATCTACCGCCACGACGAGAAGATAATGGTTCACGCGCTTTTGAGGAACGGCCGCCGTCAAGCGCCGAGCCCAATGCCTGTCGAACTGCGGCTTGTGAGTCCGAAAGGCGACATATACTCCCGTCTCACGGCGACGAGCGATGCCGAGGGCTCGCTTTTGTGCGAAACATTTACCGTTCCCGCAGACCAGCCGAGTGGCGCGTGGAAGTTCCATGCAAAGATACCCGGCAAGGATGGTCGCATACTCGGCGCGGCAGAGATAAAGGTCGAGGAGTTCGCCCCGCCGCAGATTCGCGTCCGCGTCGAAGCAGATTCCGCGGCGCATCCATCGAACTTCGCGTTCTCTGTCTCTGCGGAGCATCTTTTCGGCGGCCCTGCCCACGCGCTTGCCTGTGAAGGTGCAGTCGTGTTCGAGGATTACTCTTTCGCGCCGCCACAATGGAAGGGGTGGTCTTTCGGGAACTGCGACCTCGGCCTCAAGCCGAATTTCCGCAAGCTTGCCAAGGCCTCGCTCGACCGCGAAGGCAAGTGCGCCATGTCTGCGCCGCTTTGGACCGATTCGGGGCTGCCAAAGGCCGCAGTGCGCGCGACAGCGCAGGGAACGGTATTTGAGGACGGTGGACGCCCTGCGACGACTCGCGCTTCCGCAGTTCTCCACTACTACCCATACTACATCGGCTCCACGCTTGAGTCGTGGATGCGGCTAGACCAGGGTCTTGCGCCGAAGATCCGCTTTGCCTGCGTGAAGCCGGACGGCTCGCGTCACGGGGAAACCCGCACTCTCTCCGCGACCCTTGAGCGCATCGATTCCGTATATTCCTATCGCCGCCAGTCAAACGGATGGGAGACGTGGGATTGCGAGCGTATTCGCAAGGTCGTCGCGTCATCCGTCAAGATCATCGTTCCGGCAGGCGAGGACGCGACATTCGAGATACCCGCCGGCGCCTGCGGCGACTATGCGCTGACGGTGACGGATTCCGAGACGGGCGTTTCGTTTGCAAAGACCTTCTACTTGAGCGACTGGGGCGACTCGGCGGTTCGTGCGCCGCTCTCCGACCCGACGGCAGTAACGCCCACGACCGACAAGCAGTTCTACCGCGTAGGCGAAACTCCGCGCCTGATGGTTCGTGCGCCGTTCGCCGGCTATGCGCTCGTGTCGGTGCTGCGCGACAAGGACGCATACACGGACATCGTCGCACTCACAAACGCGACGAGCGAAATCACGCTCAGGTCCGTTACTCTCGAGAACGCGCCGAACCTCGACGTTTATGTGTCTGTCGTGCAGAGTGTCGAGGCAAACGCAAAGCACATGGCCGCGCGCGCCCATGGACAGGCGACGATATCTGTGCGCCCGGTCGAGGACGAGATTGCCGTCAAGGTTGCGAAATGCGATGTCGTTGTCGGCGGCGAGAAGGGCTCGTCGGCGACTGTCACCTTCGAGGCGCGCGGCGCATCTGCCGCGCTCGTCACGGTCGTGGACGAGGGGATAAACATCCTTACGGACGAGCAGGTGCCTGACCCTGTGGCGCACTTTGCCGCGCCGCGCTACGCGAGCCATCCTCTCTACGACATCTACCACCGCATGCTTCCGGTGCTTGGCGAGGACCTTCTCCGCGCGAGCGGCGTCAAGACAGGCGGTGGCGCGGGAGCGGAGATGCTTGGACGCGTAAGCCCCGTGCCGACGCGTAGGTTCAAGCCACTTTCGCGTTGGAGCGGCCGCGTGAAAGTCGGCGAAGACGGAAAGGGCGTGTGCGAGTTTCCGCTTGGCGAGTTCGTCGGCGAGATTCGCGCAACGGTCGTAGCGTGGAGCGCTTCGGCGTCTGGCTCTGACGCAATTCAGGCGAAGGTCACGCCGAAGGTCGTCATGATGCCGGACGCGCCGCGCTTCGTCGCACCGGGAGATGTCTTTGAGGCGACGCTACCGATCTACAACAAGAGCGGCGAGACGGCGAAGATGGGATACTCGATCTCCGTCGGAGGGAAGAATGTGTCATTTGCTTCCGTTTTTTCGCTTGAGAAAGACGGCCACACAAACATCGTCGCGCGGATTGCGGCGCCAGAGGAACCAGGAGAGCTCGACATCGTTTATCGTGTGCGCGGCATGGGTGAGACCCATGAGCAGACGATTCACCTGCCAGTTCGCCCCGCCGTCGCCTGGGTGGAGACTTCAGGCGTGCGGAAAGTTGAAAGTGAAAAGTTGAAAGTGAAAAGCGATGGATTATTTTCCAATCCATTTGAGAAATATAGCGAGAAAGTCTATGATACTCCGCTCGGCGGGTATGAGGCGGCGCTGCGCAGGCTCGCGGAATATCCGCATGGCTGCCTTGAGCAGACTTCCTCGCGCATTTTCCCGCTGATTGGCGCGGGCGGAATTCTCACCTCCGTCTCGCCTGTGGGGCCCGATGTCGTATCTTCGGGCGTCAGGCGCGTCGAGTCAATGGTGAGGTCTACCGACTTTGTGATGTGGCCTGACTGCAACTATGCGCCGTGGGATAGCGAAGTATCGCTTTACGCCACGCACTTCCTCGTCGAAGCGGAGAAGAACGGCTATGCTCTCAACCGTGCTGCGAAGGATCGCGTCTTCGGCTTCCTGAAGCGCTGGGCGATGTCGACGAACGACACTGTGTCGGCCTACGCTTGCCACACCCTCGCGCTCGCCGGAAAGCCGGAGAAGGATCGCATGCTGCGGCTTTACGATGCGTCGACCAACTTGACGCTGCTTTCGCGCTCTCGGCTCGCACGCGCGTTCGCCCTGACAGGCGACAGGCGTCGCGCAGAGACGCTGCTTGCGGCGAATGTCGCGCCGTCGTCGGTGAAGGAGGCCGCATTTGCCGTCCTCGCTCTTCTTGAAATCGACCCTGATGATTCGCGCATACTCCCGATCATCTCCTATCTCGACGGACAGCGCGACCGCGAGCGGTTCTCTTGGGGGACGACGGGCGACAACGCACATGCGCTTCTTGCGATAGGCGCATATTATCGCTACCATCCCGCGAAGCCAGGCGAGAAGTTCATCGTGTGGCACAAGCGCTCTCTCCCCAAGCCAACAGACGTAAAGGACGAGGCGCGCGGCATTTCCATTGTGCGTCGCTACCTTACGCCCGAAGGCGGGGAGGCCGATCTCTCGAAACTTTCGCTCGGCGAGATGCTAATAGCGGAGCTTGCGATCAAGGTCGACGACACGCGCGAGCTTTCAGACCTCGTTATCGAAGACCTCTTTCCAGCATGTCTTGAACCAGTGCATGGTGGGCTCGCCCCGAAGCGGGCGAGTGCGGAGCCATCGAATTCACGCGGAGCGAACGAAGGGGCGAGCGCCCATGCACTGGTTCAGGATAGATGGGTGATGAGGTCTGACGCTCGCGACGACAGGATGCTCGTCTTCTCGAAGAGGTTTACGCTTGTGAAGGGCGAGGAAGCGACCTTCCGCTATCCTGTGCGCGTTGTCTCGGCTGGCGACTACATCCTCCCCGGCCCGAGCGTCGAGGCAATGTACCATCCAGACCTCCACGCTCGCCGCGCCCCCGATCGCATTTCCGTGAAGCGGTGAGTGATTATTGATGCCTGTATTTTCTATCGTGTCGCCGTGGAAGGCGGGCGCGGATTTGGTATAATACAGGCATTATGTTCATCAATCTTGACAGACCGCTTGTCGTGTTCGACCTCGAGACGACAGGGCTATTCCCGAAGCGCGACCGAATCATCGAGCTCGGCGCGATAAAGGTAATGCCCGACGGCACCGAGGAGGAGCGCTGCTGGCTGCTCAATCCCGGCATCCCGATTCCAAAGGAGTCAACCGACGTTCACGGCATAGCCGACGAGGACGTGAAGGACTGTCCGACCTTTGCCGACAAGGCCGACGAAATCTACGCGTTCTTCGATGGGTGCGACCTTTCCGGCTTCAACTCCGACCGCTACGACATCCCCTGTCTCGAGGAGGAGTTTGCGCGCGTAGGCATGAACTTCGGCGTCTCGTCGCGCCGTTGTATCGACGTCCAGCGAATCTACCACAAGATGGAGCCGCGCGATCTCACCGCAGCCGTCCGCTTCTACCTTGGCCGCGACCACACCGGCGCCCACGGCGCAGAGATGGATACGCGCGCGACGCTTGAGGTCTTCAAGGCGCAGATGGCGAAGTATCCTGCGCTTCCGAAGTCTTCCGCGGAAATGGCCGAGCTCCTATCGCCGCGCGACCCGAATGCCATCGGCCGCAACCGCGAGCTTCTTTGGCGCGACGGAGAGCTCTTCGTCAACTTCGGCAAGAAGAAGGGCGAGAAGCTGCGCGATCTCCTCTTCCGCGAACAGAATTTCCTAAAGTGGATCCTGAAGGGCGACTTCGACACAGAGGTGAAGGCCGTCGTCCGCGATCTCTTGGACAACGGGCGGCTTCCTGCCGCTCCGGCCGCAAAATGACGGAAGGGGCGTTCTTCCAGGATCTTGCGCTCGTCATGGCCGTGGCCGGCCTCGTGGCGGCGATCTTCTCCCGCATGAGGTGGCCGAAGGTCCTCGGCTACATCGGCGCGGGCGTCTTGCTTAACAAGTACACGTGGGGCGGGAGCTTGCTTGCCGACTCGCAGTCGATCAACACAATCGCGCAGCTCGGCGTCGTGTTCCTCATGTTCTCGATGGGGCTTTCGTTCTCCGCGAAGGACATGAAGAAGCTGCGCGGCGTCGCTGTTCCCTCGGCGGTGATCGACACCGTCGTGATGATCTGGCTTGGCTACACGGTCGGCACACGCGTCTTCGGCTGGTCGCTCGTCCAGTCGGTGTTCCTCGGCGTCGCGATGTGCGATTCCGCGACGACGCTTCTTGCGAAGGTCATCGACGAGGCGGGTTGGGGCTCGCGTCCGTTTGCGAAATACGTCCTCGGCACTTCGCTTTGCGAGGACATTGTCTGCGTCGGCGCCATTGCCGTTGCCACTGGTCTTGCGAATGGCGGCGGGATGTCGGCCGGCGCCTTTGCCGCGTCGCTCGGCTGGCTTGCCGTCTTCTTCCTTGCGGTGATCGTGATAGGGCTCGTCCACGTTCCTCGGCTCCTCGCGTCTGTCGCTTCGCGCCGTGATGACGAGGCGCTTGCCCTGACGCTGCTCGGCGTCTGCTTCTTTGTCTCGTTCCTCGCCTACCGCTTCAACTTCTCGCTTGCGCTCGGCGCGTTTCTCGTCGGTTTTCTCGGCGCGTCCAGCGACGTGCGGGAACGCCTGGCGACTCTCGTCGATCCGCTCAAGTCAATGTTCTCGGCGATGTTCTTCGTGTCTATCGGACTGCTTGTCGATCCTGCCGCGCTCTGGGCGCACGGCGGCGCGATAATCGTCGTCTCGCTCGTCGTCGTCCTCGGCAAGCTCTTCAACAACACGTTTGCCTCGCTCCTTTCGGGCGTCGACGTCAAGACCGCAGTCCAGAACGGGTTCTCCCTCGCGCAGATCGGCGAGTTCGCGTTCATGGTGGCGATTCTCTACGCGCAGCTCGTCGACGACCCCTCGAACCCGATGTTCCCGATAGCCGTCGGCGCGTCGCTGCTGACGACGCTCCTGAATCCTCTGATGATCCGCATGTCCGACCGCGTCGGAGATTTCGCGGAGCGAGCCCTGCCGGGGCGTTTCAAGTCCGTCCATGAGGCCTATCGCGCTTGGCTCGCCAAGATCGGCGCGTCCGAAGGGTCGCCTGCGTTCCGCAAGCTGAAGGCCGAGGTGTTTCGCCTTGGCGTGTATGCGATCCTGATGATAGCCGTTGCGACGATGTGCACTCTGCTGACGCACGTCAACTACAATGGGGTCTCGCCATTCTTTGCATCTTATGCCCACGTGTTCTTCTTTGTTCTTGCGCACCTTCTCTGCTTGCCGCTTCTGCCGCTTGGCGTCTCGTCTTCGCGCGGTCTCGCCGACGCTGTCGCTGTGCTGCTCTGCGGCGAAGGGACGTCGCGATGGCAGGTCTCCGTCCAGCAGGTCGTCCGCGCCGTAGTCTCTTTAGCTGTGCTTGCGTTCCTGTGCGTCGAGTGGGCGATGGTGTCCGTATCCATCGCGCCGAGGGGCCCGACGCTCTGGGTAGGAATCGGCGTCATTGTCCTTGTCGGTATCATCGGCTGGCGCCGCTTCGTCAAGGCGGGCTCTCGCGCGAGGAAGCGCTTTTACGATGCGCTGACCGCCGAGGAACGGCGCGAGAGTCTTGCGCGTACGATGGAACTTGCCGTGCCGGACGGTGTGGAAATCGCGCTGCCCATGACTTCGCCCGCCATCGGTGGCACGGTCGTTTCGCTCAACATCCGCGCGAAGACAGGCGCTTCCGTCGTCTCCGTAGTGCGTGGCGGCGTTGTTGCGCGCAACGTGGGCCCCGAGTGGGAGTTCCTCGGCGGCGACACAATCGTCGCGCTCGGCAACCACTCGCAGATTGCCGCGCTAAAGGACCTTCTGGGGGTGACGTCGTGAAAAAGAGAATCCTGCTCGCGGCGCTCGTCGCCTTTCTCGCGCTTCTCTCCGTCTGCCTGCAGTTCGCGCTGCGCGCCGTGCGACCCGCTTCCGCGCCCGCAATGACGGAAGGGGCGCTCGCCGCTTTCGGCGGGATCCGCTCCATCGTCGCGGAAGTCGTCTGGTTCCGCGCAGACCGGCTTCAGGACGAAGGGCGGTATGTCGAGCTTGCCCAGCTCGCCTCGACGCTCTCGTATCTCGAGCCGCACACGCCCGAAGTGTGGAGCTATGCCGCGTGGAACCTCGCCTACAACATTTCCGTCATGATGCCGACGCACGAGGACCGCTGGCGCTGGGTCAACGCGGCGATAGTCCTCTTGCGCGACAAGGGGCTTGCGCTAAATCCGACGGAGAGCGAGCTCTACCGCGAGCTCGCGTGGCTCTTCGAACTGAAGCTCGGCACGAATCTCGATGCGGCATCCCCCGTCTATCGCGCGAAGTGGCGCGAAATCGTCGAGGATGTCGCGCGGCGCAACGCCTGGGAAGAGCTGAGGATGGACAGTCGCGTGGTGGACGAGGTGACGAAGGCCTATGGTCTTTCCGACGTTGCAGATCCAATGTTCTCCGCCGTCTACTGGGCGCACATCGGACGCGTCGTCTCGAAGAAGAAGGAGGACCTTGCGTTCCTTAACGAGATCATTCGCCAGTCCTGCGCCATCTACCGTCGTTCGCACAAGAAAGAGAAGTAGGCGTCGTTGAGGTATGGCATGACAGTCAATCAAACTTGAAGGGAAATGGTGTCAATATGAGGGCGTTTGTAATTGCGATGGAAAACGAGGCGGCCGTGGTTAGGCCGTTCCTCAAGGACGGCGACCGGCTCTACGTCGCGGGCGTCGGCAAGGTAAACGCGGCGGCGGCGACGCAGAAGGCGATCGATGCAGGCGCGGACGAAATCGTCAACTGCGGTGTTGCGGGAGGGCTTGATCCCGCGATGGAGGTGGGCGAGCCATACGAGATATCGCAGGCGGTCGAGTACGATTTCGACCTAACGATCATCAACGGCACTAAGCTTGGCACTCACAACGAGCGCACGACGCCGTATTTCGACTGCCGCACGACAGGGAAGTTCCCCGCGCGCATCCTCGCGACCGGCGACCGCTTCACTAACGACGAGCGCGATGTCGAGAACCCTCTTGCGCTTGGCGCGACCGTCAAGGACATGGAGGGCGCGGCGATTGCGCACGTCTGCGAGCTGAATGGCGTTCCCTGCCGCATGCTCAAGTGCCTAAGCGACGTCCACGGCAAGGGCGCTATGACGGGGCAGTACAAGGACAACCTTGCGAAGGCCCTCACCCATCTTGGGGCGGCTCTTGCCACATGGCTACCGTAGAATAGCGGAAAAATGGACAAAATGCGGCAAAACTGGACAAAAAGAGGCAAGGCGGCCGTCGTAAATTTTACGTAAACTTCGCACTTGAAAGCGGAGGCACATTTTCGCTATAATATACGCTCATTTTGCAAATGAAAGGTAAAGAAAGAAATGGCTAAGCGCGACATTCCGCTCGATCACGTGAGGAACTTCGGCATCATGGCGCACATTGACGGTGGCAAGACCACTACGTCGGAGCGCATCCTCTACTATTCCGGCAAGAACTACAAGATCGGCGAGGTGCACGATGGCGCCGCGACGATGGACTTCATGGTCCAGGAGCAGGAGCGCGGCATCACGATCCAGTCCGCCGCTACGTGCGTTCAGTGGGGCGACTACCGCCTCTCGCTGATCGACACTCCCGGACACGTGGACTTCACGGCCGAAGTCGAACGCTCGCTTCGCGTCCTTGACGGCGCTGTCGCTCTCTACTGCGCGGTCGGCGGCGTTCAGCCCCAGTCCGAGCAGGTTTGGCGCCAGTCCGAGAAGTACAAAGTGCCGAAGATCGCGTTCGTCAACAAGATGGACCGCGTCGGCGCGAACTTCTACAGCGTCATGGAGCAGATGAAGAAGCAGCTCGGCGCGAACCCCGTTCCGGTCGTCATTCCGATTGGCGCGGCGGAGACCTTTGAGGGCGTTATCGACCTCATCAAGATGAAAGCGCTCTACTTCGACATGAAGTCGCTCGGCAAGACGGTCATCGAGAAGGACATTCCCGAGGAGTATGTCGAGAAGGCCAAGGAGTGGCGCCAGAAGATGGTCGAGTCCGCGGCTGAGCAGGACGACGCTCTCATGGAGAAGTTCTTCGCGGGCGAGGAACTCACCGAGGCCGAGATCGAGGGTGCGCTCCGCAAGGGCTGCCTCACGCGCGCCATCACCCCCGCTTTCTGCGGCACCGCGTTCAAGGACAAGGGCATTCAGCCTCTCCTCGACGGCGTCTGCAAGTATCTCCCATCCCCGCTCGACACGGGTGCGGCTGTCAGCCAGGACAACCCCGACGAGAAGCGCGAGGTCAGCGACGACGAGCCTTTCTGCGGTCTTGCGTTCAAGATCATGAACGACCCCCGCTCCGGCGGCAAGATCACGTTCGTCCGCGTTTACTCGGGCACTATGAAGCTCGGCGCCGAGATGCTCGACTCCACGATCAACAAGGAGCAGCGCATTTCCCGCCTCTTCCGCATGCATGCCGCCAAGCAGGAGCCTCTTGACGAGGCCCACGCCGGCGACATCGTCGCGTGCGTCGGCCTCACCGAGACGCGCACGGGCGACACGCTCTGCGACCCCGAGCACCCGATCACGCTCGAGTCGATCGACTTCCCCGCGCCCGTTATCTCGGTTGCCGTGAAGCCCAAGAGCCGCGGCGACAACGAGAAGCTCGGCGTCGCGCTCCACGCGCTCGCGATGGAAGACCCGACCTTCGTCGTCAGCTTCGATCAGGAAACCTCCGAGACAATCATCGCCGGCATGGGCGAGCTCTACCTCGAGGTCATCGTCGACCGTCTGAAACGCGAGTTCAACGTCGAGTGCGACGTTGGCGCTCCTCAGGTCGCTTACCGCGAGACGATCACCGTTCCCGTCGACAACGAGTACAAGCACGTCAAGCAGTCCGGTGGTCGCGGCCAGTACGCGCACGTCTGCCTCAAGCTCGCCCCGCAGGAGCCCGGCAAGGGCTTCGAGTTCGTCAACGAAGTCAAGGGCGGCGTCATTCCGACGGAGTACATCCCAGCGGTCGAGAAGGGCGTCAAGAAGGCGCTCGAGTCCGGCCCGCTCGCTGGCTTCCCTGTCGTGGACGTCAAGGCGACGGTTTACTTCGGTTCCTACCACGAAGTTGACTCGAACGAATTCGCGTTCATCACCTGCGCGATGCAGTGCTTCAAGCAGGCGTTCATGAAGGCGAAGCCCCAGCTTCTCGAGCCGATGATGGACGTCGAGGTTGTCGTTCCCGAGCAGTACATGGGCGCGGCGAACGGCTCGATCAACCAGCGTCGTGGCCGCATCGAGGGCATGGAGGACCGCGCTGGAGTCAAGCTCCTCAAGGCGACGGTTCCGCTCGGCGAGATGTTCGGCTACTCGAACGCGATCCGTACGGTCACCCAGGGCCGCGGCTCGTTCACGATGATCTTCAAGCAGTATGAGCCTGTCCCGAAGAACATCGCCTCCGAGGTCGTCGAGAAGCGCATCAAGGAAGGCAAGGTCCGTCCGATGGCCGACTAACGGCCTTCCCCACGGATGAAAAACAGGCCGCGGCACATCTGCCGCGGTCGATTTTTTTATCCGCAAAGTGCCATTTTTGAGAATCGCCGCGCCGCCCGATGGCTCGCGGGGCTCTCGTTCGGCTCCAGGCTCGCGACGGCTTTCGCACATCAGACAAATAGCCGAGTTTAGCCTGCCGTGCCTCGGCGCCTATCCCTGGTTGCGTACGCAAGTCACCCTTACGCCTGCGACCTTCCGCCTGCCTCACCCGCGACCATCGGCTCGGCTTGGCGATAGCCTTGTCGCAGAAAAACACATGCCGCCGAAACACCCCCTCCGCTCCCGCGCGGCAAATCCGTCGCGATTTCGTCCGCACCATAATCTCATTTCGCCGTGCTTGATTTTCGCGCGTCGTTTTCGCTATAATACCCACATCCCGTGAGGCGGGGAAACGAGTGTAAAGTGTAAAACGTAAAGTGTAAAGTTGTGGAGGTCGCGGCTTAGCCGCTCCATAACTTTCAACTTTTCACTTTCAACTTTAAACTCTTCCACGCGGCGCGGGGTCATAGTCCGGAAAACGAATCTGATTCCACCGGGCGCTTGTCAATGTAGCATCAACGCTACACGTCGTTCCTGCAAAATACGACCAATATTTAGGATAGAACGGCATGTAAGTGGAGATGCGCTCAGTTGGGCGCATTTTCTTTTCGTGTATTCTATCCGGGCCCTTGGTCGGGCTTTGCAGGAGTGCATGAGAGAAAATGCGCTCTTTTTCGTGCATAAATACGGTGTTTGCGGCGGATTTAGCGCGGAAAAGATTTCGTCCGCACCGTAATCTCACACGGAGTTGCGAAGGCGCGGAGAGGGCATGAAATGGGCGACAATGCGACACTGACGTCGGCAAAGAAGGCGAAGCAGGACGAGTTCTATACGCAGTACGCCGACATCCAGACGGAGATGAACGCGTACCTTGAATACGATCCAGCCGTGTTCAAGGGGGCGACGATTCTTCTTCCTTGCGACGATCCTGAATGGAGCAACTTTACGCGCTACTTTGCCGAGAACTTCGCCGCTCTCGGATTGAAGAAGCTAATTTCGACAAGTTATGCTCCCACGTCGAAGACCGCAAAGTATGGCTCGCTTTTTGAGTATGCCGCTTCGCAAAACGATGCAACTCCGAAGAACGAGAGAGGCAAGATATTCGTTCTCGACCATGACGTGACAGGCGACGGCAAGGTGAATTTCGAAGACATCAAGTGGACATATCTCAAGGGCGACGGTGATTTCAGGAGTGATGAAGTCAGGAAGTTGCGCGACGAGGCCGATGTCATAATCACCAATCCGCCGTTTTCTCTGTTCCGGGAGTTTCTTGCGTGGATAATGGAAGCGGACAAGAAGTTTTCCATCATAGGTAATCGCAATGCCATAACCTACAAGGAGGTGTTCCCTCTCATCAAGGAAAATAAGATATGGCTCGACAATCCGTTCGTTCGTGGCGCTGGATATTTCAAGTCGTCCATGGAAGTTGACAAATCGCTCAGTTACTACAATTCGCATGACTACAAGGAAGGATACATTCGCGTTCCAGGCGTAAGATGGTTTACCAACCTTGAGCATGGCCGCCGCCACCAGCCGTTGCAGCTCATGACAATGGCAGACAATGTGAAGTATTCCCGGCACAAGGAAGTGAAGGGGGTTGGCTACCAGAAGTACGACAATTACGATGCGATAGAAGTTCCGTTTACTGATGCTATCCCAAATGACTACGACGGGATCATGGGAGTCCCAATCTCGTTTCTCGACAAGTATTGTCCAGAGCAGTTTGAGATTGTCCAGTTTCGCAAGGGTAATGATGACAAGGATTTGTGCGTTGGTGGAGAATGTCCATATTTTCGCATTCTCATCCGCAGGAGGGGGAAATGATTTTGCCACAAAGAGCAGGAGAAAACAGGAGAGAGGAAGAATGGGTCTTGAGGCCGTCTCACCTTCTGTATCTCCTGTTCTTTGTGGCTAAAGATCTACACGGCTAAAGCAATTTAAGGAAGGTAATCCACAATGAAAACCGAACTTCGCACCGACATCACAGTAGGTGATATTTGCAAGGGCTTCTACTACAACACGCTCGAAGGAAAAGGCGTGAGAGGGTGGAGCGGCAAGCTCGTCATCCAGCCAGAGTATCAGCGAAACTACATCTATGCAAAGCAGACAGCCGAGGCAAAGGCCAATGGCGTCTCGAACTGTCCGATATGCGCGAGCGGACATCCGGCGAACGCAAGGCGCATCTACGACTTCAGGGAAATGGAAGCCGACCACGTTACGGCATGGTCGAACGGTGGCGACACTAGCGAAGATAACTGCCAAATGCTTTGCGTGCCGCACAATCACGCGAAGGGGAATAGGTAAGACTGCGGCACAATGTGGCTGGCAAACTTTGGTTGGTGCAAATGAAAGGACTGTGAAATGAACGAAAAGGCAAGGCGAGTGGTCTGGACGCTGGTGCGAATCGTATCGGCATCGGCAATCGGACATGTAGGATTCTTCTGTCTTATGTGGCTTTTGCCGTTGATGACTGACGTGGTGGCTTCCGAAATAGGTTGCCTATGCCTCAGTGCGTTTGCGTTCTTCATGCTCAGGGTTCGCCATTGGCGTTTCTGGGTTGCCGTCGTGATAGGAGTTGTTCTTTGGGTTGCCACAATGGGGGTGCATATATATACCGATCCATTGTATAATGATGTTTGTGGGTATACGCGCTACATCGGGCTGCCGCTTCCGGCGCATAGAGTTAATGAATGTTCGGCGGGATTGTCGGTAATGTTTGACGGCAAGCCAGGAAGATCGGCGATAAACTTGATTTTCTGGTGCTTCTTCTCCTACGCGCTTGTTGTTGCGCCGCGTATAGTGCGGTGGTTCCGAGAAGTATGGCGAAAGCACAAGAGGTACGTTGTTGCCTCCGCGGCAGTTTTGTTGGCGGCTATCGTGTTGGTAATTGTCTACCGTCAGGAAATCGCCGTGAACAGGTACGCACCTCGGAACTGGCAGTCGCCGCACGGCTATAAGCGCCTGCGAGAGAATCTTTGGCCTGAGCGCACCTGGTGGGAGAATGTGAAGAGCTATTTCTGATTATCCGGCGCAAAACTTTTTTACGATTTAAGATTAGATTTAAGATTCGTTTGGTACAATGGTTGTGAATCAATTGGGGACAGTCCCCGCGGAACCCTTGTAAAAGGCCTATTTGCGCGTTGTTGGCGGCTTGAGCGTCTCGTTTCTGCACGATCTACACGTTCTACACGGCTAAAATTCACCCCGAAAATCTCTGCGCCTCTCGGCACTCGCGTTCTCTCGGCCTGCCGACTTCCCCATGGGTCGTCGGCGCCCGCAGGGGGCGGTTACGCGTCTTTGCGTCTCTGCGTTAAAAATTAACTGCCATTGTCGCATATTCGCAATGAATTGTGGTATAATGTGTGCGGTTAGAACACAATAGGAGGTTAAACGCATGACAACGACTATAACGGCGCGGGTTGATTCCGAGAAGAAGCGCGAAGCGGAAGCGATCTTCAGCGACATTGGCATGACTCTCTCGGGGGCGATAAACGTATTCATAAACGAGGTCGTGATGTATCAGGGCATTCCGTTTCAACTCCGCCGCCGCTCTTCTGCGGCAAATAGACTAGAGGAGATAATGGACGAGACGGATGCCTATTGCCGTGAGCATCATGAACGTTTGACTCATTCCAAAGTGTTTGGCCACGCGCGGGAGATTGCAAATGCTGGGCGAAGGAAACAAAATTCATTGGGAAGGTAATGGAAGTACGCCGTTTCGTGTATGCGCCAAGCGACTGGCAAGCAAAACTATAAAAGTTATACCGCGGCTGTTATGCCGAAGGGTTGAGGAGCGCCGAGCCGATGGTCGAAGCGTAGCGCAGAGGCCGGAGAGCCGACTGGCGCCCGAGAGCACGTTTGCGGGCCCGGCGTGATTTTGACCGCCGGCGTAAAGGGCGCGCGTGAAGGCGCGCGCGTCAAAATCATGCTGGTGGGGTGCCCGCAAACTGCGGGTCGGGCGAGCATGTCGGGCGCAGGCCTCGCCATCGGGCGGCGCGACGATAGCCATAAAACGCATTGTTCCGTCGACGAGAACAGGGTAGCGAAATTGGGTTGTCAGAAAAGGCGGATGGGAGTTCTTAACTGGGTGTAAGCGCAAGAATGGGCTTGCGCACAACAGATAGGCGATTGAAGGGTTCGTGCTCTTTCGGTATAATATCTACAAATGGCACGGGGTCTTTTTCCAGTTGACTATGGCGTTGTCGCTGCGCTTGTTCTCGCAGTTGTCGCTTCGCCATGCGTTCGCGCGGAGGAAAGCCATCCTGTGATGCTGTCGTTACTGAACCCTGTGCAGTGGCCGTCGTCGCAGAGCGACGTAAGCGGATTCCGGCTGTCGCTTCTCTACGGGCAATGCGACGACTTCGCAGGGCTCGACATCGGACTTATCGGCCGCGCGACAGGCGACTTCACTGGGCTTTCGATAGGCGGCGCGAACATCGTCTCGGACCGGCTCTTCGGCATTCAGGTGGGGCTCGTCAACTGGAACTCGAATGGTGATGAGTCCTCGGCTCATCGCTCGCTGGGCATTCAGTATGGTTTCGTAAACTACGTCGATTCCTTCTTTGGTCTTCAAGATGGCTGGATAAACGCGTCGAGCGGGAATATGTCGGGGCTTCAGTACGGATTTCTGAACTGTGCCTGCGACGTGACGGGAGTCCAGTGCGGCTCGCTTATCGTCTTTGGCGTGAATGTTGCTGTAGGCAAGGTTGGCGGAGGCCAGATCGGCATAGCGAACTATGCCGGGGAGATGACGACTGGAATCCAGATCGGAATAGTCAACGTCATCGCGCGTAACGGCTTCTTTCCCGTGCTGCCGATTTTAAACGGCGGATTTTGACGACAGGGGATAGACCACATCGTTACGGTGCTTGCGCGGATTTGCTTCGCCGCATCGATTGTGGTATAATTCATGGCATGAAGAAAATTGCCGTAATGCTGTCTGCGGCGCTTGCCGCGTCCGTAGTCTTCGCAAACGCCTGGGACGGAGTGCTCATAAAGGGGCGCACCGACAAGGACAATCCAGTGGGGTATAAGTCTGGCGAGCGGATCGTCTTCACGCTTGTCGCTTCCGAGGTCCCTGCTGAGCTCGAGAACGCCGGCTACATGGTCGACTGGAAGCGTACCGGCGACGACGGCAAGGTCGAGTCAGGCAAGGTGCCGTTCAAGTCGGGCGAAGTCTGCAAGGTGGCGACGAAGCTCAGCATCCCCGGCTTTGTGCGGCTTGAGGCGTATGTCGTCGATGCCAACGGCAAAAAGGTTGTGCGTGACAAGCCAGCCCCCGGGGCGCCTAACTGGCAGCCATTTCTGAAGGACGTGTTCTTCGACGGCGGTGCTGGCGTGGATATCGACAAGATCGGCAGGTTCACGCCCGAGCCGAAGGACTTCGACGCGTGGTGGAGCAAGCAGAAACAGCTTCTCGCGTCTGTTCCCCTCAAGGCGACGCGCAAGGAAGTGAAGACCTTCCAGGGTGTAAAGATCTACGAGCTCTACGTCGACTGCTACGGGCCGCGCCCCGTCTCGGGCTACCTTTTCATCCCCGATGGTGCCAAGCCAAAGAGCTGCAGGGCTCGCTGCGGTTTCCAGGGTTACGGGTTCTACAAGCAGGGGTGCCCCGAGTGGGCGGCCTGGACTTGCAAGGCGCGCAACGAGATATTCCTCGAGATCAACGCCCATGGCTATGAGTTGGGCCGCGAGCAGGCATACTACGACGAGTTCGGCAAGGGCATCCACCCCGAGGGCTACTCGTACGCCTTCTCGCCCGATGAGAACGCAAAGCCCGAGACCGCCTATTTCCGCTACATGGCGTTTCGAGTCATGCGTGCGCTTGAGTACGTGAAGTCCTTGCCCGAGTGGAACGGCAAGGATCTCATCGCCGAAGGCGGTAGCCAGGGCGGTCTCCAGACGGTTTGGGCCGCGGGGCTCGATCCCGACGTGTCGCTTGCGCGTCCGTCGATCTCCTGGGGGTGCAACTTCTCCGCGACGGAGCCGGGCGGACGTCTCCATGGCAACTGGTTCGTCAAGTACGCGCCTGGGCTCGAGTATTTCGAGGCTGTCTCGCACATCGCCCGCGCCAAGTGCCCGGTCGAAATTCCGCGCGCAGGCCTCGGCGACTACGTCTGCCCGCCGTCTGGGCAGGCCGCGCTTTTCAACGCAATTAAGACTCCGAAGTCGATACTTTGGGTTCAGGGCTCGCAACATGGTCTCGTCCCGCCGCAGCCGAACCAGACCTATCGCGCCGGCGACTTCGATCCCACGGGCGGCGAGTCGAAGTCCCAGAGCGCTTCCTCGGACGTAAAGTAGCCATAGCGCCCCTCTGTCGCCCACAGTGGCCCTTACCGAAAGGCCCAAGGGCTAAAATTATGGTATAATTTCCACTCAAAGCGGCGGGAGGCCGCCGAAGGAACGAAAAAATGATCGATATCAAGAAGCTGAGGGATGAATTCGATGCGACTGCGGCCGAGCTTGGCCGCCGTGGGGTCGAGATCGAGAAACTGCAAAAGGCGAAGGACCTCGACGCGAAGCGCCGTGCACTCATCGCCGAGACAGAGACGCTGAAGGCGAAGCGCAACGCCGCCTCGAAGGAAATCGGCAAGATCGCGAAGGAGGGCGGTGACATCGCCGCAGCGAAGGACGAGATGCGCAAGGTCGGCGACCGCATCGCCGAGATCGACCGTGAGCTCGCGCAAGTCGATGTCGATCTTCGCGAGACGCTTCTGATGATCCCGAACATCCCCGCAGCCGAGATTCCTACTGGCCCCGACAGCTCGACGAACAAGGTCGTCAGGATGGTCGGCGAGTGGAAGGACCCCGACTTCAAGATTCCTACGCACATCGAGATCGGCGAGAAACTCGGCATCTTCGATTTTCCGCGCGGCGTCAAGCTGACGGGCACTGGCTTCCCCGTGATTCTCGGCCAGGGCGCGAAGCTCCAGCGTGCGCTCATCCAGTACATGCTCGACCTCCACTGCCAGAAGCAGGGATACACCGAGATGCTGCCGCCTTTCGTCGTGAACAGCGACTCGATGACCGGCACTGGCCAGCTCCCGAAGTTTGCGGAAGACCTTTATCACTGCCAGATCGACGACTTTTGGCTGATTCCGACGGCCGAGGTGCCAGTCACCAACTACTACCGCGACGACATCTTCGACGGCGTGAATCTCCCCAAGATCACTCCTGAGACGCCTGTCAAGCTCACGGCCTACACGCCGTGCTTCCGCCGCGAGGCGGGGTCTGCGGGCAAGATGACGCGCGGCATGCTGCGCGTCCACCAGTTCGACAAGGTGGAGATGGTGAACTTCGTGCATCCTTCCGTCTCGTTCCAGCAGCTCGAAACGCTCGTGAAGGAAGCGGAAGAAGTCCTCACGGGGCTCGGCCTTGCGTTCCGCGTGATCATGCTCTCGTCGGGCGACATGGGCTTCTCCGCCGCGAAGTGCTACGACCTCGAGCTTTGGGCTCCAGGCGAGCAGCAGTGGCTTGAGGTCAGTTCGTGCTCGTGCTTCACCGACTACCAGGCGCGTCGCCTCAACTGCCGCTTCAAGGACTCCGACGGCAAGACGAAGCTCGTCCACACGCTGAACGGCTCTGGTGTCGCTCTGCCGCGCCTTGTTGTCGCGCTCCTCGAGCAGCACCTCAACGCCGATGGCTCGGTGACGATTCCCGAGGTGCTTCGCCCCTACATGGGCGGCAAGGAACGCCTCGAACCAGTCAAGTAAGAAAGGAACATCCCGATGTCGATTCCCTTCCGCGGCATTTGCGTTGCGAGCGCCGCGCTCGCGCTTTTCTCTCGCTGCGCGGCGGCTGAACAAGAGTCAGCAGCCCCGAAAGCCACTGCTTCTGAACCTACTGCTTCGGAAGTCGCCATCCCGGCAGCGACTGCACCTGAAGCCGTTGTCCAGGAATCCGACGAGTCGGGGCTTAGTTTCAACGCGGGCGCGGACCTGCGCATCCGCCAGGAGATAGTGGACCATGTCCCTGGGAATCCAAATGGCGGCTTTCGCGCATTCCGCTTCCGCGAGTCGGGCTACCGCAACCACATGCGCTTCCGTCCGCGCGTCTGGGCAGAGCTGAATGGTGACGCGGGTTCGGCCGGGCTCTGGACGCTCTACGGACGCGTTGCAGACGAGTTCCGCTGGAACAGCCGTCCCTCGAACCACACGACCACATGGCCAGGCGAAGTCGTCCTCGACAATCTCTATCTTGAAGGAAAGGATATATTCGACGGCTTTCTCGACTTGAAGGTCGGCCGTCAGGATCTATGCGGGCTATGCGGGCTTTACCGTGTCTTTGTCGACGGCACGCCGGGTGACGGGTCGCGCACGCTCTACACCGACATGGCGTCTGTCCGGTTCCACGTTACCGAGACATCGACGCTCGATCTCTTCGGGCTATATAACTTCGACTCGGCGAGCGACGTTAGGATTGGCGACGACAAACATCGCCTCTCTTCGCTCTCTTCTCGATTCCCCGACGGCTCCGGCAACCAGGATGACTGGGGCGCGGGCATCGTGTGGGGACAGACCCCGACGGAATGGCTTGAATATCAGGTTTTCGCCATTACCAAGCGCTTGCGCGAGGCGCAGCGGCCACAGACAAGTCGGCGCACCGATCTCTTCGGAGTGCGCGTCCAGCCGCGGCTTTCTGATACGGTCAAGACAGACTTCGACTTTATGTACCAGAGGTGCGGCGAGTGGAGCGGCTTTGCCGGAATCAACTGGAAGAGCGCGCGCGATGGCTGGAAACCCACCTGCGGCGCCGACTATCGCTACATGAGCGGCAAGTGGGACCCGATGTGGGGTCGCGACGCGCGCGAGTCGGAGATGTACCTCTACGGCACTCACAACGGCGTCGGCTGGTGGTCTAACCAGCACTACCTCAAGTTCTGGGGCGGCGTTGAGTTTGCGCCTCGACATAAGTTTATTCTCTCCACTGGGCCGGTGTTTGCGGCCGATCGCGACGGGGTCGGCGGCGGCAACGGGCGTTTCAAGGGGCTTTTCTCGCGCGCCCACTACGCATTCCCTCTTTGGACGCCAGCCAGAGACAGGGGCGAGCGCTTTGAGGTCTACGGGCATGTCATAGCCGAGCTCTTCAATCCGGGCGACTACTACGACACCGACAAGCCCGGCTACTTCTTCCGCTGGCAGATCGACTTCGCGTTCTGACGGGTCAGCGGCCGAGCTCTATCGCAGAGCGGTCGCAGACGAGCATCGGCGCGTCGGAGAGCGGAAGGTTGTCGACGAAGATCGCGCCTGGCACGGCGGGATCGGTGCGGAGTGAAATCTCGAAGACGTCTCCTGTGAGCAGGTTCACGAGGATCGGCGAGCGGATGGCGGACGTGTAGTCGTTTGCCTCGATTCGAAGCGTCGTGCGCGCGGTCTTGTCGCTCCACGCTCGTTGCGGGTCTGTCGTCATGTAGTAGACGTAGAGCGGCGTGACGCTGAACGGCTCTGGGCCGCGCGTGAAGGCGAGGCAGCGAATCGTCGCGCCGTCCGGCGGTGCCTTGTCAGAGGGGCCGGTTTCGCGTGTCGCGGAGAAGACGGCTCTGGCGTCGGGCCTAACTCCGTCGCGGAATACCGCGGCGATGCTTGCGAGGGCGCGGTAAGAGGGCTTGGGCGTGTAGGTAAGCCCGTTAAGCACGCCTTGTCGTGCGACCTTGAACGCGTTCTGCTCTGAGTTCCCCATCTGGTATCCCTTTTTCATCATGTCTGCAGTCTGGAAATACGAGGAGAGCGGGATACCGAACGAGAAGTCCAGCACATAGCGGCGCAGGAGCCATACGGCCTGCGCACGCTCGCTTTCGCGGATGATGCGCGGTTGCCAGTATTTCTTCGGCGTCCACGAGGCGAAGCCGCTCTCTCCCTGCCAGAGCTCGACGTCTTTTCCGCCGCGGCCTGCGCCGCGGAAGAAGGGTCGCAGCCACTTTACGCGATCCGGCCAGCCCGACTCGGGACGCGGGTCGTAGGGGTGGAACGAGAAGAAGTCCAGATGGGCGAGCCCGCCTGCGCGCTTGAACTCTTCGAGGAAAGGCGTCGGGAAGCTCATCACGCATCCGCCGCACTTCGCGTCTGGCTGCGCCTCGCGGATCGCGGTGGCCGTGATCGCGACGAGCCGCGCGTACTCCGTCGCGTTCGGGTCCTTTGGCCGCCAGAACGCCTTGCCGTTCACCTCATTCCAGATTTCGAAGCGGTCCACTCGCCCCTTGTAGTGCTCGGCGAGCGCACGGCAGTAGTTCTTCCACGCCTGTTCGCACTCGGGCCCGTAGTGTATCGGCACAAAGCCGACCGACGCCTCGCCGAAGGTGTTTGTCATGTAGAGCTTGTTGCCGAAGCCGACGTTGAACCACACCTTGATTCCGCGCTTCTCGAGGTTGCCGACTATGCCGTCGAGCCATGTCCAGTCGTAGATGCCTTTCTCCTTTTCGCATTTCCACCAGCCGGTCTGGACTCGGGCGTTTTTCACGCCGATCGAGGCGATGCGGTCGTAGCATGGCTCGGGGTCGAAGAGGTCGCGGTCGAGACATTCAAAGCCAATCGAGACGCCGCTGTCTTTTACTTCCGCGGCGGATATGTCGCGGAGCTTGCCGAGGAACTTGAGGCTTGCGGAGGATGGAAGCGGCTGCGGTAGTCCACGCATGTCGCGCAGGAACTTGAGGCATCGTTCGTGGATGTCGGGATAGAGGACATGCTTTGACCTGTTCGCCATATTCCAGATCGCGTGCCCTTGGTTCGTCCGCTCGAAGTCGTAGAAGTATGTCTCGGCGTGGAGCTTGCGGTCGGTCATCGCGCGAGCGAGCTTGATAGGCGAGGCAATTGGAACTACAGTGTCGTTCCAACAGTGGGTGAAGAGGATCGGTGGCGCGTCGGGCGAGAGGTGAGCTTCGGGAAACGCCTTTGGGTCTATGGGTCCACCCGCGAAGAGCGCCTCATAGCGGGCAGGATGGTCTTTTGAATCTTGCTCTGGGTCTGCGATGCCTGAAATGGAGATTACGCCAAGCACGTCTTTGCGCGGGAGCCTGAGCCCCGTCATGAGCGCGAGATGCCCGCCAGCCGAGACGCCGAGCACGGCGATTGGCTTTCCCGCGGCGGAGGCAAGTTCCGGCATCCCCTCGCACGAGACGAGCTTCCTCGCTGCTGCAATGCAGTCGTCTCCGATCAGCGGCCAGGCGGCTGCAGGGGCGAGACGGTAGTCGATGTTATAGACTGCGAAGCCAGCGTCGCGGAAAAGCGCGGCTTCGTCGGTGAGTGTGCCGCGAAGGTATTTTTCGGAAGTCCACCCGCCGCCGTGTATCAAGAGGATTTTCGGTGTCGCGGCGGTGATTTCGCCGGACGGCAGTAGAAGATCGCCGGTCTGCTGCGGCGCGGCGCCGTAGGGAACGGCGGCGCGCGTGGCGAAGGCAAGGAACAGGAATGGCGCGAGGTTGGCAAGCTTGTTGTTCATTGTAGTCTCCTTGTGTCGACCTTATTATATCAAAGAGGCGCGTCGCAGTCCCTATACTATTGTATAGATTGCCGCCGCGCGGTTTTGGTATAATGGAACCATGATAGCAACATTTCTTCTGGCGGCTTCCGCGATTCTCCCCGCCGATTCGTTTGTCAAAGGAGAGGATGGCGTCTGGTCGTGCGACCTTTCTGGGATCGGCCTGAGCGTCACTCCCGGTGAATACCATAGCGGCGGTTGGACGAATGTCCCTCGCCATCCTTCGCTCTACTTCGGCAACTCCCCGATGACGCTTGCACGCGAACCCGAGGAGGGCTCGTGGTTCACTTTCGAAGGAGAGGACAACGTGACTGTCACGGGCCTGCCAGATTCCGGCTATTCGCTCGCAGGCTACTGGACGCACGACTGGGCTTTCGAGATACTGCGCGTCGCGTCCGTCTCTAACGGCGTCGCGCGGTTCAAGGACAAGCACGTGTTTGGCATCGGCAAGACGAGCTGGGGCCAGAAGAAGCGCCGGTTCTACGCCGTAGGGCACAAAAGCTTCCTCGACACCGAGGGCGAATGGCTTGTCGAGGGAAGCACGCTTTTCTTCATCCCGCCCAGGGGCGATATCGCGGCCAGGCCTGTTACGATTGCCTGGGGCGACGAGCCGGTCTTGCTTCTCGAGCACCGGCGCGGCGAGGTCGTGCGAGGGAAGACGATCGCGTTTGGCGGCGGCGCGGGACTCGTGCTCCGCGACTGCCGCGACGTTCTCGTGGCGGATTGCACGATTGAATGCGTTGCCGGAGACGGCATCGACATCGCCGGGGACTGCGAAGGCGTCGTCATCTCAAACTGCGTCATACGCAACGTCGGGCGGAGGGGCGTCGCGCTGAGCGGCGGCAACAGGCGCACTCTCGCGAAGGGCGGCAACCGCGTCGTCGGGTGCGACATCTCGCGCTTCGCCCTCCTGCAGCGCGTATACGCGCCTGGCGTCGCGATGCACGGCTGCGGCAACGAGGTCGTCGGCTGTCGCATCCACGACGCGCCCCATTCGGCGATCATCTACGGCGGCAACGAGCATCTGATCGAAGGGAACGACATCTTCGACGTCGTGAAGGAGACGGGCGACGCGGGTGCGCTTTACACTGGGCGCGACTGGACTAGCCAGGGCAACAAGGTCGTCGGAAACCGCATCCACGACCTCGGGCGCACGGTCTCGAACGGCAAGAGCCGCGACGTCTTCACGATGGGCGTGTATCTTGACGACTGCGACTGCGGCGATACGGTAGCAAGCAACGTCTTCGAGCGCGCGGGCTGCGCCGTGATGCTCGGCGGCGGACGAGAGAACGTCGTCGTCGGGAACAAGATGATCGACTGCGACATCGCGATCCACCTCGACGACCGCGGGGTCACCTGGACGCAGCACTGGAACAATCCGGACGATCCGAGCTGGAACCTCGTGAAGAAGGCCGATGATCTCGGCTACCGCTCCGAGCCGTGGGCGGGAAGGTATCCGAAGCTCGCGAAGATAATGGATGACGAGCCGCGCCTGCCGAAATACAACGTGTTCGACGGCAACGAGGTCGTCCGTTGCCGCATCACGTACCAGTTCGACACTTTCGCCGCGACCTGGGCGCACGCATCGACGTTCCGCTCCGAGGCGACGGGGCTTTTCCTCGGCGCTGGCGAGGACGATACAGAGGATTGCGCGATTATCGCTGGGCTCGCGCTTTCAGCGCTCGTCGACAAATACGACGCGGAGCGCGCGAAGGGCGTCGCAAGGGCGCTTCTCTCGCTTGGCACGAAGATCCCCGGCTATGTATGCCGTGGCGTGTCGCGCGACGGCGCAACGGTGAACAGGGGCTCCTCGCGCGACCAGATCACACACTTCGTCCACGGACTATACCGCTACTACGAGAGCGGGATGGCGTCACGCGATGAGAAGGACGCGATACGCGGCGCATTTGCTGCGCTTGCCGACAGGATGATTGCAAACGTCACAGAGACGAACGGATGGAACGCGCTTGACGCGGACGGTAGGCAGGACGCGAAGGGAGTCCTCAAGATGTGGAATGTACATCCTCACGAGGCGGCGCGGCTACCGATGGTGTATGCCGCGGCGTGGAAGATGACTGGCAACGAACGCTACCGCGAGGCGTACGAGAAATTCGTCGACGAGGCAATAGAGCAGTCGTGGGGCGTGTCGAAGCTTTCCGAGCAGGAGCGGAAGTGGCAGATGCCCGGGTATTCGTTTCTGCAGATGAACGCCTCGCTCGAGGTGATTCGGCTTGCGGATCCTTCGCGCGCCAGCAAGGCCGAGGCGGTGATGAAGGAAGTCGCGCTTCTCGCGGCGCGGCGCTTTGTAGAGGAAAAGGGCGCGGACGGGCCTTGGCTTTCTGCCGCTGGCGACCTTGCCTACGCGGTGGCGATGGTCGCCAAGATCGAATCCATCGCAAAGATTCTTGGCCCGGAGCTGAACGAGAAGTGGGAAAAACTTTCAGACGACTGCATTTACGGACTAAACGGGCAGCCGCCACTTTGGGAGTCGCACCCCGACCGAATTTTCTCGCTTCTTTCCGCCAAGTTTCGGCTTGGGAAGTGAATATACTTTTGTATATTCCTAATCCCTGCCTCGTTTTGTTAGAATGTCATCTGACGATGGTTCAGGTCATTGACGATATTTGTCCGAAGTGGTAGAATGTCGCCAGAAACGAAGCAATGCATCAAGGAGCGAAGGCAATGAAACATACTCATACCGAAGGTCCAGGTCCGATTCTTAAATCGCGTTTCGCGCGCGGATTGTTCCCGCTTGTAGCGGCTCTCCTCGCGTTTGCGCTCGCCGCGCCGGAGGCGCGAGCGGCCGCTGTCACGCCGCCTGATAAGCCGGTGCTGATCGACACGTCGTCTTCCGCCGGAAGCGTTGTCGCGTCTTCTTCTTCGGCGGACGCATTTCCGCCCGCGAACGCCTTTGATGGGCTCTGGAGTGCGTCGGAACACCGCTGGCTTGCCTACATCAACCCGAGCAAGAGCGACTACACGGGCGGCAAGACCGGCGAAACTCCGGCCTATGTGATCTACCGGTTTAATGCTCCGACGAAGGTCAACGTCCTGCGCCTCCGCATCCCGAACGACTGGACTTGGGACCAGCGCGCCCCGAAGGCCTGGACGTTCCTCGGTTCGAACGATGGCTCCACCTGGACGCAGCTCGACGCGCGCTCTGGCGTGACCTGGACGGCCGGCGAGGTCAAGGACTTCTCCTTCGAGAATGACACGAAGTACGCCTACTACAAGTTCAATTGTACGGAGATATCCGGCACGAACGACTACATGATGCTTTGGGAGATCCAGTTCCTCTACGACGCCGGCATCGTGCTCACTGACCTCACCACGTCGACCTCCGGCAGCGTCTCATCCGCTTCCGCGACGCACGGCAGCTACCCGGCCTCCAAGGCCTTCGACGGGAACCGAGCGAACACGAACGGCCGCTGGCTGTCGTCCATCGACGACCACATGTACCTCGTCTACCGGTTCAACGACGCGACGGCGGTGAACGCAATCCGCGTCTGGAACGGCAGCGACTCCGCCGGCGGCTGGAACAGCACGGGCCGCGCCCCGAAGACCTGGACGTTCTCCGGCTCAAACGATGGCGAAACCTGGACGACGCTCGACACGCAGACGTCCGAGACCGGTTGGGCGGCCAATGGTGAATCGCGCTACTATCAGTTCGCCAACAACACGGCCTACTCATATTACAAGTATGACTGCACGGCGTTGAACGGAGGCACGGACTATCTCCAGCTCTGGGAACTCGAATTCTACTACATCAATACCGATGCCCCCGTGCTCGGAACCATCGACCTGACCCGCACCGGCGCGGCAGAGTATTCGCTCTCGGCGACCGAGGACGTTAACGCGGCAGACATCTCATACATTCTGTCGGATGGCGAGACCGTCTCGACGAACGGAACTCGATCCGTTGCCGAGGGCGACACGGAAACATGGACCATTGCCGGGTTTACGGCGAACAAGACGTATCAAGTCTCCGTACTTGCTGCAAACAATAGCGGCACAGACGAGAAGGTCGCGGGAACGCTCTATACTGGCGAACTTGTGCTCGGCGCGACGACGGACGCGAGCGAAAATGGACTTGTTGCCGGTACGGTCGCCGTTTCGAGGAATTCGAGGGACCCGTTTCCACTTATCGTGAACTACACGATTTCCTCCTCCGCTACAGGGGCTGCCGCGGGAACGACCTGGGCAGAGCCGACCACTGTCATAATCCCTGCGGGCGAGACGACGGGATATCTTCTTGTGACGCCGCTTCTCGATTCATCGGTGACTGAAAACATTGAGGTTACCGTGACGCTCGCTGCCGGCAACTACGAGATGCCGACTACATTCGCGAAGACGCTGCAAATCATCAATCTTGTCGCGCCGACGGGCTACAACACGTGGATTGCGACGGCGGACGGCCTCGCGTCGGAAGGCTCCAACTGGTCCAAGGGCGTCGCACCTGCCGCGTCCGACAACATTCTTTTCGACGGGCGATTCTCGACGGCGGACTGCGAGTGGGACGCCGACGCGTCCGCGACGGTCGCTTCCTGGACGCAGACGAACGGCTACACGGGCACGGTCACTGTCGACACCGTCTTCCCGGAGAAGGGCGCGTTCACCGTCCTCACGGTTACCGGCGACATGGCGATCGCATCCGGCTCGATTACGCATAAGGCCCACACCTCGACATACAAAGTCGACCAATATCGTTTGCGCATTGACGTTGGCGGCAACCTGACGGTCGCGTCCGGTGCGAAGATCACCGCCCGTGCGAAGGGTTCCTACGGACAGCGTTCTGAAGGTCAGGCAGCCTACGGCGGCAGCTACAATGGCGTATCCTCATGGGGCAGCCTAATTGAACCCTACGGCATCGGATCGAGCGCGAATGACTACGGAACCTACACGTGCTGGGCCGGCGGCGCGATTTGGATTGAGGTCGCGGGCGCAACGACGCTTGACGGCTCTATTAACGCGAACGGTATTGCCGCCAGGGGAGCAAACGACACCCATGCCGGTTCCGGTGGTGCGGTCTTCCTCAAGTCTGGGTCGCTCTCCGGATCGGGCAAGATTTCCGCCGACTGTGAAAACACGGACCGGAGTTCCAATACAAAGTCTGCCGCCGGCGGACGCGTCTCGATCCTGCTGACGAATGGCGAGCTTTCTTCGTTCCCCTACGCGAACATCACGGCTGTCGCCGGAAACACGTCCTATGGCAACGTCGGCGGAGTCGGCACGGTCCTCGTTCGGACGCCGCAGAAGCCCAACGGCGTCCTATACTTGCGCGACCGCACGGACAAATATAGCATGTACGGCTACCGCCCGAAGCCCAACCAGCTCACGCGCATCCCGGCGGGTCAGACGTGGGTCCTCGACGAAATCGTCTTCGGCGCGAACGCCATTCTCGAGGTTCCGACCGGAACGACGCTCGACCTGCGCGGTGGCCTCGCGTCTGTCTCCTCGACCGGCAACACGCTCGACGAGTCGGGACTGATTGTGGACGGCGGAACGCTTCTTCTGCCTGCTGCCGAGACGCACACGATCTCCGGCAAGTGGATCTTCGAGCCGCAGGATTTCGCGCTCGCCGGCAACCTCGTCGTCACGAACGGCGCGGGCGTTGGCACGCTGCTGCTCTACTCCACGACCTCGAACGAGGTCCGCACGTGCGGACTTACGGTTAGCGGCAATATGCATGTCGCGTCCGGCGCCTACCTGCGCGCTGTTCGCGGCGGCTACATCGCGACTGGCACTGATACTGTGGGCGGATGGAGCACTTCCTGCCACGGCGGGCAGTGCGGCAAGTCGACGGCGAACGTCGCCTACGACTCGTTCTTCCATCCGCGCCATCCCGGCACGTTCGGCGTGGACGTCGGCCGTGCTAACGTCGGTGGTGGTGCGATCCGCCTCGAGGTAGGCGGAGTGCTGACGCTGGACGGCGTTGCGATCGCGACGCCGAGCGTTGCGGATGCCCGCTCCGGCGCGCCTGGCTCGATCGACATCACCGCCGCGCGCCTCGAAGGTGCTGGGCGAATTGAGGCGAATGGCAATTCGCGCAACTACTCTGACGATGATTCGGGCAATTCAAGTGGTGGCGGTCGCGTTGCCGTGCACCTTACCGGTGCGGGTGAAACTTTCTCCGATGCCTGGGTGTCGAAGATCAACGCCAAGGGCTATTACACGTCCAAGTATTCCGCCAGCCGCTCCTCGTCCGCCGGCTCGGTCTACCTTCAGACGGCGGATCAGGCAGAAGGCGCGGGCACGATCGTCGTCCGCAACACCGGCAACACGGCGAACAACATCGCCTTTACGCCGATTCCTTCCGCCAAGGCCGGCGGCGAGGAGGACGACTTCCGCAAGGCGTCGCTCAAGACCGAGGCGGCCGCGCGTGTCAAGCTGTTCGGCGACCTTAGGATGGCAAAGCTTGAGATGGATGCAGGTACGGTTCTCGACCTCAACGGCAAGACGCTCACCGTCAAGTCTGCACGGGTCAACGGTGTTAAGCTCTCGCCCGGCACATACGACGCGGAATCGACTGTCGCAATCGGCGAGGGGACGCTCGGCGACTATCTCGACGACTCGGCGACGGGTGGTGCGCTTGTCGTGACGGGTGGCGGTTTTCAGTTGATTGTCAGATAATTGCGTGCAGAGTGGTTGAACTCTCAGCGCCGCAGCGTGAATTAATCGGCTTTGATAACGGAGGGAGAAATGAAGATGAGGCGCATGATTGTTTCGGCTGTTGCGGCCGCCACTCTGTCCGTTGCTACGGCGGTTTTCGCAGACACGTACGCGACGATCGGAGTTGAGGGGCGCGGGCTTCCCCAGGTCGAGGGGATCGTCCGGAACGACCCGAAGGTCGAATGGGGATTCGTCAACTTCATCGTGTTCGGCCCGGGCTGGCAGTTCGCCGCGCAGGACTACGCCGCGAAGGAGCATAAGAAGTCCACCGTCGACGACCCGAAGTTCGGGAAGGGCCTTCTCCACACGGCGAAGATGTGGCCGGGCGGACGCGGCATCGGAATCCGCGAGGAGTTCTTTGACGTCACGAAGGACGGCGCTGCCAAGGTGCATGTCCGCTGGACGCTCTCCTCCACGGACGGCGCGCCGCTGAAGCTCGAGCGCGCGTACCTGTGCTTTCCGCTGCCCGTGAACGACTTCGCGGATGGAACGGCCGGCGGCGCGAAGCTTCCGGCGGCCTACGGCAAGGAGTTCATGGGGCTCGGCGACAAAAGCCGCATAGAGATCGCCTCGAAGGGCGGGAAGAAGAAGCTGAGGGTGTCCGTCGTCTCCGGAAACGCCGTCCTCGCCGATGCGCGAAAGGACAAGAAGGAGCTCTTCGAGCTGCGCATTGAGTTCCCGGACGCGAAGAACGCCGCGCGCTCGACCGTCGAGTTCGAGGTGCAGGGCGTCTTCGCCGATTCGCTCGGAAAGGACAACGGCAGTGTGAAGCTCGGGCTTCCGCCTCCGCCCCTGAAGCTCGCCGCGGGCGACAAGTGGGTGAAGTTCCCGTGGACAAACGACGTCAAGCCCGGCACGATCCTCGACTTCTCGAAGGTCACGCGCCACGACGAGCCCGCGGGCGCGTACGGCTTCGCGCGCGTGTCGCCGGAGGGGCATTTCGTCTTCGAGAAGGACGCGAAGAGGACGCCGCGACGCTTCGTCGGCGGCAACCTCTGCTTCAGCGCGAACTTCCTCTCGAAGGAGGAAGCGGACCATGCGGTGCGCGACTTCGTGATGCGCGGATGGAACACGATACGCCTCCACCACCTCGACGTTACGATCACGAAGGAGGAATGGAACGACATTTGGAACCGTCGTACATGGCCGACCATCTCTCCGCAGCGTCTCGATCAGCTCGACTACCTCGTCGCGGCATGCAAGAAGGCGGGCGTCTACATAACCTTCGATCTCTACGCGATGGGCAGCTACGGAAGTTGCGAGGGCTTCGACAAGCCGCTCCACTGCGGCACCATCAAGGCGATCGTCCCGATCCACAAGCCCGCCGAGGACCTGTGGTTCAAGCGCTCGATGGAACTCTTCGACCACGTGAACCCATACACGGGGATAAAATGGAAGGACGATCCGGCTGTCCTTTTCGTCACGCTCCTCAACGAGGACTCCATCGCGTCCGTCTGGACGGGTGCGGAAGACGTCTACGTCAAGAAGTACAACGAGTGGGCGAAGGAGAAGGGCTATCCGCAGTACGAGAAGAAGGACATCGGGAAGCGCAAGGAGTTCGCCGAGTTTCTTTACGAGGTTAAGGCGAACGCGAACCGCCGCATGTCGAAGCGCCTGAAGGACGCAGGGGTGAAGACGCTCATTTCCGGCGGCAACTGGTGGGAGAACATGGGCCAGACGTACGAGCGCGAGGCGCTTGAGGTCGTAGACAACCATCAGTACGCCGACATCTACCACGGCAACTCCGGCAACGTGGTGATGCGATTCAACAACCAGGCGAACCTCAAGAACGGAAGCGCCGCGTACTCGCTGCCGATCATGATGGCGTGTACGCGCGTATTCGGAAAGCCGTTCACCGTCTCGGAGTGGAACTTCTGCAACCCCAACCAGTGGCGCGCGGAAGGCGGACTCATGATGGGCGCCTACGCCTCGCTCCAGGACTGGGACGGCATCTACCGCTTTGCGTGGAGTCACGACAAGGGCAACATGTTTAAGCCGAGTCCGTCGAAGGGCTTTGATATGGTGACCGATCCGCTCTCCCAGCTCACCGAGCGCCAGGCCGTCCTACTCTTCGGACGCCGCGACGCCGCGCCCGCGAAGGGGACGGCGGCCTACGGCGTCACCGCGGCGGAGGCGTTCGGCGGCGGCCTCGGCGACATGTGGTCGAGGGGACTCTTCCCGCTGCCGTTCACCGAGCTCGGGCACGTCTGCCGCATCGGCTCGTTCGTGGCGGATGGAGGAAAGAAGCCCGCGCTGCACGTGGACAAGATTTACACCGTAGCGAACAAGGGCGAGATACCCGCATTCAAGAAGGCGGGCGTCTCGGAAACGCGCGAGCTTTCGATCGACTACAACAAGGGGACGCTCAAGGTCTCCACGCCGCGCACGGCGGGCGTGTGCGCGATCGGGAAGGGCGACCTCGCGGCGGGTCCGCTCGCCGTCTCCGGCGCGACTGCGTTCTGCTCCGTCTCCGCATCTTCGATGGATGGCGCGCCGCTCGCGTCATCGAAGCGCATCGTCATCTTCCATCTCACGGACGTCCTCAACTCGGGCGCGGAGTTCAAGAGCGCTGGCAGGACGGAGATGACGAACTGGGGAGAGCTTCCCTATCTCGCCGCCGTGGGTGAGGCGAAGATTGCGCTCAAAAACGCAAACAAGGGCCTCAAGCTCTGGGCGGTCGCGTCGGACGGCACGCGTCTCCGCCAGGTCCCCGCGACCTACTCGGAAGGCGCCTACCGCTTCACAGCCAAGGTCGCCGCGGGCGAAGGTGCGAACGCCCCGACGATGGTCTACGAGCTCGCGGCAAGGTAACGATAGTTCAGAGCATTGACGATAATTGCGCGAAGTGGTAAAATATCGCCAGAAACGATGTATCAAGGAGCGAAGGCAATGAAACATACTCATACCGAAGGTCCAGGTCCGATTTTTAAATCGCGTTTCGCGCGCGGATTGTTCCCGCTGATGGCGGCACTTCTCGCGTGCGCGCTCGCCGCGCCGGCGGCACGCGGCAACGCCATCCCACGTCCCGACGGAATCACCCTCGTTGATACGTCGTCCTCTGCGGGCAGCATATCGGCGCAGTCCACTGCATTCAATTCTGGCGCGTCCGCCTCATACGCCTTTGACGGCGTTAAGACGACTCGCTGGCTTGCGAAACAGACAGGCGGGGCGTGGTATTTTGTCTATGAATTCAACGATGCTACCAAGGTGTCCGGCTATCGGCTTTATAACGCGACAGCCAACGAATTTGTCAAACGCGCGCCCAACACATGGACGGTTTCGGGTTCCCTGACGGGCGAAGACGGCAGTTGGACGGAGCTTGATTCCCGCTCTGGCGAAACCCAATGGGCTTCGGGCGAAGTCCGTACCTACCGCTTCGCGAACGACACGGCATACAAGTACTACAAGTTCAACTGCACGGCCAACAACGGCGATGGCACCTATTTGCAACTTTATGAAATTGAATTCGGAGTTGCCGTAAACCAATCTGCCACGCTCGCAGATCTCACGACTGCAACATCTGGTTCCGCAACATCATGGTCGAAATTTTCATCTGACAGCTACACTGGCGCAAAGGCCTTTGATGAGGACAAGACTACGGCCAACAGCCGTTGGCTCGCGTCCCTCGCCGATAGCATGTTCGTCGTCTACAAGTTCAACGAGGCTACGGCTATAAATGCGATCAGCGTCTATGGCGGAAGCGACTATCTCGGTGGCGCCGACAGCTCCAACCGCGCGCCGAAGGCGTGGACTTTCTCGGGATCGCAGACGGGAGAAGACGGTAGCTGGACGGTCCTCGACGCGCAGACGGAGGAAACTGGCTGGGCAAGTGATGGCGAGGACCGGTATTATCAGTTCATCAACCAGACGCCTTACTCGTACTACAAGTTCAACTGCACGGCGCTCAACGGCGCTTCGGCGGATTGTCTGCAGATCCGGGAACTGGAGTTCTTCCACTACAATCCGGGAACGCCACAGATTGGCGATGTCTCCGTTTCGCGTACAGATGCGTGTTCCTATTCCGTATCCGCTACGGAGCTTTTGAACGCTGCCGACACCATGGCGTACATAGTGTCCGACGGTATCACGGTGACGACCAATGTTTTCGCGACAACTGTTGCAGAAGGTGTGACAAAGGTTGGCTCAATCTCCGGTCTCGCTGCGGGCAAGACCTATCAGGTATCGGTTCTCGCGACAAACAGTCTCGGCGCAAACGAAAAAGTCGCTGGCACGCTTTATACGGGCGAGTTGACGCTTGGCGCGACGACGGACGCGAACGAGAACGACCTTGCAGCAGGGACGGTCGCTGTCTCGCGCGCTGCGGACGATCCGTGGGACCTTGCGGTTAACTACACGATTTCTTCGTCCGCTGCCGGAGCAGCGGAAGGAACGACCTGGTCTACGCCGTCTGCCGTCGTCATCCCCGCAGGTGAAACGACGGGTTATATGCTCGTGACACCGCTTCTAGATCCTGATGTCACCGAAGACATCACGGTGACCGTAACGCTTGCGACAGGCAACTATGAGATTCCTTCTGCTAACAGCGCCACTCTGTCGATTGCTAATCTTGTAGTTCCTTCTGGCTACAATACGTGGATTGCCACGGAAGACGGGCTTGCGTCCGTGGGATCCAACTGGTCTACGGGCATAGCGCCGACCGCTTCCGACAATGTTCTCTTCGACGGTCGCTTCTCTACGGCGAACTGCGAATGGGATGCCGCCGCAACGCACACAGTAGCCACCTGGACGCAGGCTGCGGACTACGCAGGCACTGTGACGTTTGATACGAAGTATCCCGTGACGGGAGATGCGTTCCAGACCTTCACCGTGACAGGCGCGTGCGTTGTGGACGGCGGCGTCTGGACGCATCCGGTATCTGTTGACAGACCAAACAACGGAACGGCGTTAACAGTTGGACAGTTGCGAGACGCCTATACCTATCGCTTGTCCGTCGCTGCCGGCTCGTTCACGATTGGCTCGGGCGCGCGCATCGACGCGATCGGCAAGGGCCTCAGTCAGAAGCGCGTGTCAGCGAATGTTGCTCGACTAAACCCCGCTCATGGCGGCAAGAGCGGCGATTCTACTGTCGCCTGCTACGGAAATCCGAAGTATCCCGAAGACATCGGCTATGCCAGCAACATGGGTACGGACGGACTTGGCAAGTGTGCGGCAGGCGGTGGCGCAGTGAAAATCGCCGTGACGGGCGCATGTGTAGTTAACGGTGTCATTACCGTGGATGGCGAGCGTTCGTCCGGCAACGTTGCTGCTGGCGCAGCTGGGTCGGTTCTCATTGAAGCTGCTTCCGTTTCCGGAACGGGCTCGATATTCGCCCGTGCGGTGTGGTGCGGAAACAACAGCTATGCTAACGGCGTCGGCGGACGTATCGCGCTTATTACGGTTGATCCTGTGGACACGACTTCGCTGACCGTCTCGGCCGGTGCGGCTTCGGATATTGCGGCGGCGAGCGGAACGGTCTATCTCAAGGATGCCTCGATGACAGATGGCGTTCTCATTGTGCGGAACACAGGGCGAACCTACTCTAATCCCGCTCAAGGTCGAAGGACGGACGTGTCCTCCGACGGTGTCTGGAAATTTGATCGTGTCGAACTGGGCGGTGATGTGCAGTTTGCCGTTCCTTTCGGGACAACACTGACGCTTCCTGGCTGGAACTGCGTGTCGGCACCTTACAACGGTTCGGGAACGCCTTCGGGCATATACTATTTGGGCGGATCACTTGACTTCGGCTCTTTGAGTGAGGCCACGTTGTCTGGGAAGTGGTACTTCGCCCCAATCTCGAACTACGTGTTCGCCGCGAACGTCGCGCTCGCGGAAGGCGCGTCAATCGGCTTTGGCGGCAAGTATCCGCAGAGGCTTGCGAACAATACCTATCCAGTCGCTGTTGATCGGATTCATTGCACGGTTGATGGCAACATGACCGTTCCAGCCGGCTGCTCGGTGAACGTCAACCAGTCCGGCGCCATGCAGGACAGCCACGGCGTGCCCGCTGACTACCCGCAGGGGGCGCACGGCGGCCGCCGCTCGAACACGATGAAGACGATCGGCTCGGTGTTTCATCCCCAGACCCTGCCTCACGGACAGTCGAACAGCTACGGGCACCAAGTTCCCGGCGGTGCCGTCGAGCTTGTCGTAACGGGGACGTTGTCAATCGGAGGCTCCATTGAGTCTACCGGCTACACTTCAACCGACGGCATTGCGTCTCAGATCGGCGGCGGCTCTATTGACATAACGGCGGGACGTCTTGTCGGTGGCGGCACAATCACGGCTGGTGCAGTCAGGAACGGTCAGCCCGGAGGCCGCATTGCAATCCATCTGACGGGTGTCGGTGCAACGCTTGATGATTTCGATGGAGCTGTCAACTGCGCCACGCTGGGATCTGGCAGTGTCGGTTCATGCGGTTCGATCTACATCGAGACTGCAGCAGACGGCGAAGGCCGCGGAACCGTCGTGCTTGACGACAACAACGTGACCTGCACGACATACACGCCTATCTGCGCGACAGGCTATGAAGCTGATGATGTTGCAGACTTCAAGAAGGCCAGTCTTGTGATCAAG
>JAZSLQ010000150.1:0-3450 GCA_045535455.1 Kiritimatiellia bacterium
GGCTGTTCCGCCGTAAAGATACGCAGCGGCGGCGGCGGCCATGGCGCACGCCACGCCAACCTCGCCCTGGCAGCCGACCTCCGCGCCGGATATCGAGCCGTTGCGCTTGACCACGTTGCCGACCAGCCCGGCGGTTTCCAACGCATGCACCTGCTCGCGGACATCACAGCCCAGCGTCTCGGAAAGATACCTGAGAACACCCGGCAGAACGCCGGCGCTCCCGCATGTCGGAGCCGTGACGACCGTGCCGAGCGCGGCGTTCTCCTCGCTGACGGCGGTGGCGTACGCCGCGACCAGCCCCGTGCGGCGGAATTCGGGCTGGAGGAAACGCGACTTCTGGTAGATGGAGCGGGCGCGGCGCTGAAGGCGCATTCCGCCCGGGAGAACGCCGTCGCGTTTCAGTCCGGCGTCAATGGCGGCGTACATGGTCTTCAGAACCTCCTCCATGTAGGCGGCGATCTTCTCGCCCTCCGACTCTTCCACGAGCTGCCACATGGGAAGACCTGTCGCCTCGCATCTGGCAAGGATGTCCGCCATGCTGGTGTAAGGGTAGATGTCGCGGACCATCCGACGCCCGCCCTTCTCGCGCAGCGCACCACCGCCGACGGAGAACACGATCCATTCATCTGCGCCGTCGGCGGTGAACTTCATGCCGTTCGGATGGTCACCGAGCGTTTCCTGCCCGTTCCAGCGAATGGTCGTGCGGTCCTCTCCCAGAACCTGCGCCAGCGCACGGTCGGTGAAATGTCCGATTCCCGTCGCTGCAAGCGAACCATACAGCGTCACCTCGAACGCTCTTGCGCAGGGATGTCGGCCAAGGTAGATTTCGGCGGCCTTCGCCGGCCCCATCGTATGGCTGGACGACGGGCCCAGGCCAATCCGGTAAAGTTCGCGCAGCGATTCCATAAAACCTCCGGCTCTTTGCGTTTTACCTCAGAAGCGCGTCCGCAACGTCGTCGTAGGACTTGACCGCGACCGCGCCCTTCAGGGACTCCGCCGCCTTCTGCTTCTCCGGCGTGTCGCACACGGCGACGACCCGCCCGCCGTGCGCGATGAACGGCGCCAGCGTCTTCACGCCCTTCTCAGTAACTGGGCCCGTAAGAACAACGGCATCGGCGTGCGGAAGTTCGACGAACGGCGGCTTGACGGCCCACACGTGGAAGCGGCTGTCGCGGTAAAGGGTTCCGAAGAGGTAGTCGGCGGAAGCCTTGTCGGAAAACTGGAACCTTACCGAAATCGCGCCGCGCGTCCGGTCGAGCTGCACCGGCGTCGGCATTACGCCGGTCAGATACTTCAAACCCCTGCACGCGAGATCCATAGTCTCTTCCCGCTTTTCGGGATGCGGACCCGAGAGGAAGACCTTGCCCCTGCCGACGCGTCCGCCGAGGATCGCCCCCTTCCCCGCCAGTTCCGCGACAGGCTTCGGCTGCCGTGTGTTGACGAGCCGACTTTCGTATCTGGCGAGCACCTTCACGTCCGTGTCCGCGAGGGGATCGCCGGGAATGGCCGCGGGCCCGCCGAAGTATATCACGGTGTGCGTCCTGTTCGTCGTCTCCAGAGCCTCGACGCCGTCGTCCGTTAGCGCGATCTTTACCGGCGCGTCGCCGCGGTAGTAGGCGGGATCGTCATCCTTGAAGGGAACCATGTCGAGTCGCGAGAAGCCCTCTATCGACTGCTGCATCGCGAGAAACGCGCCTGCGCAGACGCCGTAGTACTTCCCACCCTCGCGGACGAAGCGTTTGAGCGCCTCCGCGCCGTCGTCGCCGATCGCCTTGTACTGCCGCGTAGCGCCGCCGCCGGGCTGGATCACGAGGTCGAGTCCGTCGAGCGCACCCTTGGCATACTCCTCCGGCGCGATGAACTTCAGCTCGTATTCAGGCGAGAAGGCGAGAAGCCTTGCAATCGGAAGGCACGAGTTCACCGGATTCTGCAACATTCCTACGCGAATTGGCTTCGCGACCTTCGCCGGAAAGCCCTGCCGAGGCGGAACCGGCTCTGCCGCGAATGTCCTGAGCGCCGCAAGCGCCGCCTCCGCGTCCGCGACGCATGTGACACCGCTCTCTAAACGCCGCGCCGTCTCCGCCGCACGGCCCCATGCGAAGACGCGGCCGCCGCGCGCAAGAAACGCCTTTGTGCGCTCCGCGTTCCCTGCGTACAGACCCCCTTCGGTATTCGCCGGAATCTCGCCGTCCGGCGCAAGAACGGCATCCAGATTGTGCAGCATCCCTTCCGCGACAAGATCCGCATTCAGCGGAATGACGTCGAACTCATCTTCCGTGACGAGCCGCTGGACGAGCCGCGCAGTCTCGGCGCCTAACGAATCGTCGCACATGAAGCCGACCGCGAGCTGTCCGCGCTTGCGCTGCGGACAGCGCCAGCGGACGTCCCGCCCCGTCACGTAGCGGAACGCGCCGCGGATGAGCGCCGCGTCTTCGGCATCGTTTTCCGGATGGCAGGTGAACACGAACAGCCGGCCCTTGCCGCATTCGGCCGCGACGACAGCGGGGTGTCCCGTCTTCGGGGGACAGGGGGCGCTCATCGGATTGTAGTCGCTGTGATATGTAGCCAGAACCTCCGCGCGCGTCCCCTCGACCTCTTCGGCTGTGCGGACAGGAACGGGGCCCCGGCTGTACAGGATCATGTAGTTCCCCTTCTTGATTCCGGCAAGCTCCTCGGCCTTTTCGTTGAAGGCGAAGTTGAGTTCCGCCCGTCCGTTGCCGCCGGCCGGCGTGTCGACGAACGGAATCAGACCGAGGTAGCCCTTTCGGATGCCCTTTCTCGGCCGGGTCACGAGGTAGAAACCCGCGCAGGTGCCGATATAGCCGCCGCCGCCGCGCACGAAGGACTTTACGCGCTCGCGCCCCTCCTCTCCAAGCGACTTCGCCTCCAGATGCGCCCTTCCGCCCGGCATGACGAGAACGTCCGCCGCGTCGAGCGCACCCGCGCGCACCGCCGCGCCGTCGTCCGGCGTGGCGATCACGTCTTCCGCCGTCGTCGCGATCTCGAGCCAGCGGTACGCCCCGATGTTGCGCGCACCCCCGCCAACGAACACGGCGACCCTAAGCGGCTTCTCCGCGTCGGAAGCGGTCCCGGCATTCGGTCCCATGCATCCGGTGAAAGCGGTCGAAGCCACGACGAGCGACAATAACATTGTGCTGAATTTCATGATTACTTAAGCAGCGCGTCCACGACCTTGCCGTAGGAGTCGACGACGATGGCGTCCTTCACGCTCTTCGCGGCCTTTCGCTCGGCGGGCGTGTCCGCCACAATCACCACCCTGCCGCCGCGCGCGATGTACTGCTCGAGCGTTGCGACAGAAGACTTCTTCACCTCGTCCGTCGTCACGTACACGTCAACGTGTGCCATGTCGCCACAATCCTTGCCCGGCCACACATCGATGCGCCGGTCGGGGATGAGCGTGTCGAACAGATACTGCACGGACGCCTTGTC
>JAZSLQ010000153.1:0-15688 GCA_045535455.1 Kiritimatiellia bacterium
ACCGCTTGGCCTCCGACTTAGGAAGTAGAGCCGCAGAGCGGGATCGACTGCGGGACGGCCTTCGCCGCCTCGTGCTCGAACACGTCCTTGAACTCCTTGTCGGCCTCGAGCGCGATCGCGCACTTTGCGCCGTAGTCGTCCTGCATGAGGACCTGGCCCTTGCTGCCGATCATGAGGCAGCCCGTGTTCGGGACCTTGCCGCCGTTCTTGGCAGCCCACTTTGGCATGAGCTCGGCTTTCGGCTTCTCGTTGCCATCGTACCAGTAGAGCGTGACGGCCGGGAGCTTGACGCCGGGACGAACCTTCGAATCGCGCTCCCTGTAGGTGAGCTTGACGATCGACTTGAGAGGATACGCGACGTCGTTCTGGGACTCGATCATCGTGCACTCCGCGTCGGAGACGCCGCCGAGCTCAAGGCCGCGGAACGCGAGGTTCATCGTGTGGCAGGCCATGTCGCCGAACGCGCCGGCGCCGAAGTCGAAGAAGCCGCGCCACGTGAACGTGTGATAGACGTTCTTGCCGAGGTTCCAAGGATCGTAGACGTCGGCGTCCTTCGGATACTGGTCGAGGAACGGACGGTCGGCGGCCGTCGCGAGCCAAGCGTCCCAGTTGAGGCCCTTGCGGATAGGATCGCCCTTCGGGTGGCTCTTGACCCAGTCTGCGACGCCCTTGCCCTGCGGCCACACGGGACGGTTCGTCCAGACATGGACTTCCCTGACGTCGCCGAGAATGCCGCTCTGGAGGACTTCGGTGCAGCGGCGCATCGAGTTGAGCGACGAGCCCTGGTTGCCCATCTGGACGACTACGCCGTTCTCGCGGGCGGTCTTCTCGAAGTACTCGAGTTCCCAGAGAGTGCGGACGAGGGGCTTCTGGACGTAGACGTGGATGCCCTTCTTCATCGCCTGGATCGCGACAGGAGCGTGGACGTGGTCAGGCGTCGAGATCGTCATCGCGTCGATGCCGAGCTTGTCGGCGACGTCGAGGAGCTTGCGGTAGTCGGTGTAGAAAGGAACCTTCGAGAGGTCGAGATCGGGGAAGTCCTTCTTCGCCTTTCCAAGCGCCTGGGTCAGCATGTTGGCATCGGCGTCGCAGAACGCGACCATCTCGACGAGACCGGTCTTGAGCATCGGCGTCCAGTCGCTGTAGCCCTTGCCCATGATGCCGACGGCCGCGAGGCGGACCTTCTGGCCGGGCTTGCGGGGATGCGGCGTGAAGCAACCGCCCGCGCTAAGCAAAGAAACGCCCGCGAGACCGCGGAGGAACCCTCTTCTGCTGGAACTAATCATCTTTGTTTTCCTTTTTGGTTGTTGGTTGAAGTTTGTTTTCGTGTACTACTTGATTTTCGACGACTCAGGGATGACCTTGTTGCGAACGAGAACGTCAAGCGCATTGTTGACGCCCTTGACCTCGTTCTTGTCGCCATGCTTCGCGCGATAGGCCTCGAGCGCGGCGTCGAACGCCGCCTTGAACTCGCCCTCGTTCGCGTAGGAAATCACCTCCGCGAGCGCCTTTACGTTGTCTGCCGTCGCCGCCTTCGGGTCGGCGATCTTCGCGAAAAGCTTCGCCGCCGTCTCGCGGCGGAGCGCCATTACCGCGTCGGGACACGCCGACAGGGTTGAATGTGTAAGGTTGTCCCAGCGCGAGGGAAGCGGACGGTACCAGATGTTGCGGAACTGCACGACACAGCCGTGGTCCTGGAGCTGCAGCGGCCCCTTCGTCGCGTGGGGCGCGAGCGGACGGCGGCGGCAGTGGGTGGTGAGCCCTTCCATCTCCCAGTGGTCCTGGACGAGAACGCCGTTGAAGAAAACCGTCACGCTGCCCGGATGAAGAAGCTTGCCGTCCTTCCATACGGGCTGGTGGAAGACGATGTCGTAAACCTGCCATTCGCCGGGCTTCCTCGCGGGATTGACCATCGGCGGATTCTCGGCATAGACAGAGCCCGCCTGGCCGTCGGCGTAGTTGTCGACGAATCCCGGCTTGCCCTCAAGCTCGCGGCTCGTCCAGTACGACTCGAGGACCTGTATCTCGTAGTTGTTCATCAGGAAGACGCCGCTGTTGCCGCGCATCTGCGGGCCCTTGTTCTTGAAGAGCCGTTCGGGGTCGTGGCGGTACTCGAGATGGAGCTGGCAGTCGCCGAACTCGTCGCGCGAGAATATCGCGCCGCCGTTCTTCCAATCGGGAACGGTGTAGAAATACCCCTCGTCGGAGTAGCTCCACTTCGAGGGATTGCCCTTGTCGTCGCGCCAGTTCTTCTCGAACGACGCCTTGGTGCCGTCGAAGAGGACAACCGCGTCGGAAGGTATTCCGTTTGCACCGACTTCAACCTTGACGGGCTTCGGCCGGTTCATGTCGTGCACGGCCCAGGCGTGCTTCGCATCAGGCGTATCGCCGTACAGTCCGGCAAACGCCACCACGGGTGCAGCAGCCGCAGATAGGATAAAAATTTTTTTCATTGAGGGACATTATACCACAACAACCCCTTGTTCCGCAATCTCGCGCAAGCGAGAAATTTGCCAAGAAGCGCTATTTGCCATTTGCACGATTTTCCACCCTACCTCTCGCCGTATGCGCCGAGGAAGGCGAAGTGCTCAATCTCTGGATCGAGGGAAAGCTCGGAAAGGAGCGACATCACCGAAGCGTCGGACGGTGATGCCTCGAAATCGAAGATGAAGCGAAACTCGAAATCGACGCCAGGAACAGGCCGCGACTCGAGCTTCGTCAGGTTCACGTCTATCGCGGCAAACTTAGAGATTATCTCCGCAAGCGAGCCGGGCCTATGTGGAAGCGAGAGCATTATCGAAATCTTGCTCGCGTCTGGATATATCTCAAGCCCCTTCGAAATGCAGATGAACCGCGTATAGTTGCTTACGGTGTCCTGTATCTTCTCCGCCACGACCTGAAGACCGTACAGCTCAGCGCAGAGCCGAGAGGCGATCACCGCGACATCGCGCCTGCCAGAAGCCGCTATTTCCTTCGCCGCCACCGCCGTGTTTGCGGCGGGAACCGCCTTGATCTCGGGATGCGCCTTAAAGAACGCCGTGCACTGCGCAAGCGCATGTGGGTGGCTCGCGACTTCGCGCACGTCAGAGAGCTGGACTCCGGGCGGTGCCAGGAGAACATGGTCCACTCTTAGCCGCACGGCACGCACAATGTGGAAGCTGTGCTTCTGCATCAGGTCATAGACAGCCGTGACAGAGCCCGCCGCAGAATTCTCGACAGGAAGGACGCCATAGGCGCAAAGACCCTTCTCCACCGCCTCGAAGACCTTCTCGAACGAGTTGAAGTACATGATCGTCGGCACCTTCACGAGCCGCGTCGCCGCCTGCTGCGCGTAGGAGCCCTCGGTGCCGCAGCACGCGACGAACGCACGCGACGGGAAAGGGTTGGCGTGCGCGGCGATCGAGCCCCTTATCTCGCGCACGAGCGGAGAGTCGCCCTTCAGTATGCCGCGCTGCCGCGCCTTTGATATCGAGAAAAGCGTCGTGAAGAAAAGACGCGCCGCGTTCTCGTTCTCCGGGCCTGCGGCCTCTGATACGCGGGTGAGTATTTCGCGTTCGCGCGCAGGGTCCGACACCGGGCCGCCGGTCTCGAGCTTCGCCATCGCGACATCGCGCGACACGGCAAGCCGCTCTATGAAGAGCTTCACGAGCCCTTCGTCTATTCTGTCGATTTCTCTTCTGGTCTGTTCGAGGTTTTTCATTTTTAACCTTTCTTTAAACATAATCACTTAATCCTGTCTGAAACAATCATACGTTAATGAAGCGTCGCAAGAAACGCAGCGAGGAGGATTGTGCTCTTGACTCCTGGCGCAGTTTCTATGGAGCTGTTCACGTCTATGATGTCCGGCTTGAGCGCAAGCGCGTCTGCGACGTTTTCGACACCGATGCGCCCCGCAATTATCGACTTGAAATCGCCCTTCCTGAATGCCGTATCTCCGTCACCATGCGACGAATCGAAAAGAACGCCGTCGCCCTCCGCGCCGCCGGCGAGCGTCCACACCTCGTAGCCAGCGGTCTTGAGAGCGGCGACGTCCTCTTCGGTTGCACGGCGGTGCAACTGAACGACATCGAGCCCTGCGCGACGCATCGTCGCGATGATTTCGGCAGGGGTCTCGCGGACGAACACGCCTACAAGCCGGACACGCCGCCTAAGCGACCTACCGAGCGACGAGACAATCTCCGCCGTCTTCTCGACCGTCACGTATCGTGGCGATGATGGCTCGAAGATGAAGCCGAGGTAGTCGACTCCAAGACGCACCGCCTCCGCCGCGAACACGGCGTCGTTCGTTCCGCATACTTTAATTTTCATAGTGAACAGAGTTTGTTATTTAACCATGTAGAACATGTAGATCGTGTAGAGTCTCTACATGTTCTGCACGTTCTACACGGCTACTCTTTCGCTCCAAACCGCTTGACGAGAGCAGAGCCGATGATGTAGCCGTCCGCATGGCGGCATATCTCGTCGGCCTGCTCTTTCGAGGAAATGCCAAAGCCCGCTGCAATCGGAAGTTTCACCGCAGCGCGAACTGCCTCAAGCCGCGAGGAAAGCTCCTTCGGAAGTTCCTTCCTTGCGCCCGTGATGCCCTTCACGGTAATGACATAGAGGAACGTGTTCTCAAGCCCTTCCGCGCTCGCCTTCACGCGCTCGATCGGCGTGTTGGGAGCGATCAGAGGAACATAGGACATACCGCGCGGCTTAAGGACCGCCAAGAGCTCGTCTCGCTCCTCAAGCGGAAGGTCCACTGCGAGGACTGCGTCGATCCCTGCGTCGGCCGCTTCGTCCGCGAACTTCTCAAGACCGTTGGCGAAGAGAAGATTGTAGTACGAGAAGAGGACGAGCCCCGTCTCGGGATGACGCGAACGGACGCGCTTCGCGAGCGCGATTACGTCGTGGAGCGTCACTCCCTGGCGAAGCGCCTCGTAGGCGGCGGCGCGTATCACCGCGCCGTCGGCAAACGGGTCGGAGAACGGCACGCCGAGCTCGATTATGTCTGCGCCCTCGGAGATCAGCGTCTCGACGGCGGCCTCGCTCTTCTCGAGCGTTGGATAGCCAATCGTCATGTACGCGACAAATGCGCCGCGTCCTTCGGACTTGGCCTTTGCAAAGCATTCTGTGATTCTGTGTTTCATGGTTTTCGTCCTGTATGTCATTAGCCGTGTAGAATGTGCAGAAACGTGCAGGCGTTTTACATGTCCTGGCCGGCAGAGCGGCTCTTCTTGTATGCGAGTATGTTTTCGAGATCCTTGTCGCCACGCCCCGAAAGGCACACGAGAAGGATCGTATCCTTGGGAAGCGACGGCGCGCGCTTGATGGCCTCGGCGAGCGCGTGGCTCGACTCGAGCGCGGGGATGATGCCCTCGTAGCGGCACAAGTCGTCGAACGCGGCTATCGCCTCGTCGTCAGTAATCGACGAGTATTCGGCACGACCCGTATCGTGGAGATGGCAATGCTCCGGCCCGACGCCTGGGTAGTCAAGCCCGGCCGATACGGAATACGTGTCGATCACGTTGCCGTCTGCTGTCTGGAGCAGCATCGTCTTCGCGCCGTGCAGGACGCCGAACCGACCGCCGTTGATCGACGCCGCGTGCTCGCCCGTCGCGATTCCCCTGCCAGCCGCCTCGACGCCGACGAGCTTTACGCCCGCGTCGTCCAAGAACCCGGCGAAGAGCCCGATGGCATTGGACCCGCCGCCGACGCACGCGATCGCCTGGTCGGGGAGACGCCCGAACTTCTCAAGGCACTGGCGGCGCGCCTCGCGTCCGATTACGGACTGGAAGTCCTTCACCATCTCCGGATACGGATAGGGGCCGGCAGCCGTCCCGATCACGTAGAAAGTGTCGTCGCAGTTCGTGACCCAGTCGCGGAGAGCTTCGTTCATCGCGTCCTTCAAAGTCGCGCTGCCCTCCTCAATTGAATGGACGGTCGCGCCAAGCATCTTCATGCGCTCGACATTTGGCGCCTGGCGTTTCACGTCGATTGCGCCCATGTAGACTTCGCAGGGCATACCGAGAAGAGCGGCGACTGTCGCCGTCGCGACGCCGTGCATCCCAGCGCCGGTTTCTGCGATCAGGCGCCTCTTGCCCATGCGCTTAGCTAAGAGCGCCTGGCCGATGGTGTTGTTGACCTTGTGGGCGCCAGTGTGGTTTAGGTCCTCGCGCTTAAGGACTATCGTCGCGCCGCCGAGCTTCGCGGAGAGGCGATTGCAGACGGTGATCGGAGACTCGCGCCCGACATAGTCCTTGAGAAGAGCCGCGAATTCGCGCTGGAATTCCGGGTCTTTCTTCGCTTCGAGATAGGCCGCCGCAAGTTCGTTAAGTGGTCCCATCAGCGTTTCGGCGACGTACTGTCCGCCGTATGGTCCGTAATGTTTTGTCGTGTTCATAATTGTGATCGATGTATTTATCGTAGATTCGCAGTTGGATGTTTTGTTTTTATTTAACGCAGAGGCGCAGAGACGCAGAGAGGAGAGGAATCCTGAAAACTGGCGAAGCCAGCCTCTGAGTCTCTGTGTCTCCGTGTCTATGTGTTAAAATTAACCATTGCTTTGAAGATCCAATAGCGCTTTTTTGGGGTCGGCAGATTTCATAAGCGCAGTTCCTATAAGGAACGCATTTGCGCCAGCGGCACGAAGCCGCGTGATGTCAGCGCTCGTCTTGATGCCGCTCTCAGCGACCTTGACGATGCCGTCAGGAATCGCCTTGAGAAGCCGCTCGGATATCGAGACGTCCACCGTGAAGTTGGAAAGATCGCGGCAATTGACGCCGATGATGTCAGCGCCGACTGCGACAGCCCTCTTTATCTCCTCCTCGCTGTGCGTCTCGACAAGCGCGTCAAGCCCGAGACCACGCGCCTCGGCAAGAAGCTCGGAAAGCTTCTCGTCGTCGAGGTAGCGGACGATCAGCAAGGCAGCGCTCGCGCCCGCGGCCTTCACCTCGTGAAGGCGCTCCTTCTCCGAGATGAAGTCTTTCGCGAGAAGCGGGATCTTCGCGCCTGACGCGGCGACGCGCCGCAAGTCCTCGACGCTGCCCTTGAATCGCGCAGCGTCGCAGAGGACCGACATCGCTGCCGCCCCTCCCGCCTCGTATATCTTCGCCTTTGCAACCGGATCGGCCGCGACGTCTATGTCTCCAAGCGACGGCGATGCACGCTTGAATTCAGCGATAATGTTGACGCCTTCCCTACTCAGTGCATCTTTGAAGTGCATTTCACGAACTCCTTTAGTTTTTCCGACGCACGCCCCGAGTCGATCGACTCGCAGGCAAGCTTGTAACCGTCTTCCATCGTCGTCGCCTTGCCGCCTGCGACGATCGCAGCGGCCGCGTTGACGAGAACGGCATCGCGCCTGACGCCGCCTATCTCGCCGGAGAGAATCCCGCGAAGGACCGCGGCGTTCTCCGCGGCATCTCCGCCGGCAAGCCCCGCCAGGTCGCGCTCGGCCTTAGGAAGCACCGAATCAGCGCTAAATAGCCCCGTCGATATCTTGCCGTCGTTTAGCTCCGACAAAATCGTAAATCCAGTCGGCGCGATTTCGTCCATACCCTCGGTTCCGGAGAACACAAGCGCGTGGACACTGCCAAGCTCCTTAAGCGCCTCTGCGACCGTCGGCACGAGCTTCGGGTCGTAGACGCCTATCGCCTGGCGCGTCACGCCCGCCGGGTTGGTGATCGGCCCGAGCAGGTTGAAAAGTGTCTTGAAGCCGAGCTGGCGACGCACATTCGCCGCAAACCGCATGCCGGGATGGTAGCGCTGCGCGAAAAGAAACGCCATCCCAGTCTCTTCGAAGCACCTGCGAACGCCGTCGGGCTTGAGCGTCAAGTCGACGCCGAGCTCGCGCAGCACATCCGCCGCACCGCACTTGGAAGTGGCTGCGACATTGCCGTGCTTGGCGATCTTCACGCCCGCGCCAGCCGCGACAAACGCCGCAGTGGTGGAGATGTTGATCGTGTGCCGCCCGTCGCCGCCGGTTCCCACGAGATCGACGGCGTCGTCGCATCCGAGATCGACGCGGCCCATCGCGTCGCGCATGGCCCTCGCCGCGCCCACGAGACGCGCAGTCGTCACGGGACGCTCGCGGCTGTCGGTGAGCAGCGCGAAAAGCTCGCGTTCCGAGTAGTCGCCACGGAGTATGCCATGGAATTCGTGGTAGGCGACAGTTTCGGCGGGAGACACATTCCTCGATTTGAGGCCGAAGAAGTTCCTGAGCTGGCCAATTCCCTCGGGCGTGCCTATAGACTCGGGATGGTACTGAACCGACTCTATCGGCATCGTCTTGTGGCGAAGCGCCATTATCTCGCCGTCGTCTGTCTCGGCGGAAATCTCAAAGCAGTCGGGTAGAGTCGCGCGATCCACGGCGAGCGAATGGTAGCGCATTGCCTCGAAGCCCTGCGGGAGCCCCTCGAAGATGCCCTTCCCGTCGTGGCGTATGCGGCTCGTCTTGCCGTGCATAAGCGACTTCGCGTGGACGATACGCCCGCCGAATGCCTGCGCAATCGTCTGGTGCCCAAGGCAGACGCCGAGAATCGGTATCTTCCCAGCGAACGCCTTTACCGCCGCGAGCGAGATTCCGGCAGAGTCGGGATTGCCGGGACCGGGGGATATGACGAGAGAGTCTGGCTTCAGCGCCGCTATTCCGTCGACGTCGATCTTGTCGTTCCTGAACACCCTGATGTCGATGCCGAGGCCTGCTATCGCCTGGACGAGGTTGTAGGTGAACGAATCGTAGTTGTCTATTAGAATAGTCATGCGAGCTCCTTTGCAAACTGCGCCGCCTGGAAGATTGCCTTTGACTTGTTTATCGTCTCCTGATACTCCTTCGCAGGGTCGGAGTCCGCGACGATACCGGCGCCGGCGCGCATCGTAAGCGTGCTGTTCTCGAGGACCATCGTGCGTATGACGATGGCAAAGTCCATGTCGCCAGTGTAGCTAAAGTATCCCGCCGCGCCACCGTAGACGCCGCGCGGCGACTTCTCGAATTCGGCGAGAAGTTCCATCGCGCGGATCTTCGGTGCACCAGTGAGCGTGCCCGCCGGGAACGCCGCCTTGAAAAGCCCCTGCGCGTCGGCCTTGTCGGGGTCAAGCTCTCCGTAAACGTTCGAGACGATGTGCATCACGTGCGAATAGCGCTCGACGTGCGCAAGGTCGCGCACAGCGACAGTGCCGGTCTTCGAAACGCGGCCAAGGTCGTTTCGCGCGAGATCGACGAGCATCATGTGCTCGGCGCGCTCCTTCGGGTCGGCGAGGAGCTCCGCCTCGAGCGCACGGTCGAGTTCCGGCGTCGTGCCGCGCGGGCGTGTTCCCGCGATTGGCGCGATGGAGCAGACGCCCTTCTCCAATCGCACCAGCTCCTCGGGTGACGAGCCGATCAGCGTCTTCGATCCGACTCGAAGAAAGAAGTTGTATGGCGACGGGTTCACAAGCCGCAAGGCGCGATAGAGCGCGAGTGGCGGGATGTCCGTCTTTGCGGTGAACTTTTGCGACGGGACGATCTGAATCACCTCGCCCGCGCGAATCGCATCCTTGCAGCGACCGACAATGGCGCAGAACTCGTCTTCCGTCATCTCAGGCACAAACTCGGAAAGCGACGGCTCGCGCGACGCGGCGGCTGGCGTATGCCCTTCGACATAGTGCGCGATGGACTCGGCGGAAAGAAGACGGTTGCGCAGTTCCTCGATCTCGCGCATCGTCCGCTCGTAGGCGTCTGGCGCGTCGTTCGCCGCGACTTTCGCGATCACCGCCGTGTCGCGCACCGCATCGAACACGACAAACGAGTCGACCGTCATGAACGCCTCGAACGGCGTCCCCTTCTCGCTGCGGCGCGGCACGCGCGGCTCGAAGTCGGAGACGGATTCGTATGCAAAGTAGCCGACGCGACCGCCCTGGAACGAAGGGAGCTCGGGCGCGGCGGCGAACGGCCTTGCATCGGGCGTCTCGACCGGGTCGATGCCGAGGTACGAGTAGCGCCCTTTGCGCTCGCCGTTGTAGACGCTTTCGAGGAGAAAGACGTCCTTCGGCTCGTCGACTATGCGGGTAAGCACGGAGACGGGCGTCTCGCGGTCGGCGAGATATTCGCGGAAGACAGGCGTGCGCCTTCCGCCGGCGCATCGCCGCTCGAATTCCTCTTTTGTCAGTTGCTTCAGCATTTGCATTCTCCTATGATGTGATTGATTTCAGTTTTGAAGATAAAAGAAAGCGACCTTACTTACAAAGAAGCAAGGCCGCCTTCAGGGGGGATTGAACAAAGACCCCGATCACCACGCCTTGCGGACGAAGTGCCACCACCAAAAGTTGCTGGTAAGGATCTTGCTCATTTGCCGCACATTATATCACTACTTGACAGACACATTCGTATCCATTGATTACGGAATCGAATTTTTTCTCAGCGTGACCTGACGCGGGAGAGAAAACGCGCGTGCAGGAAAAGCGGCAGAAGCGTCGCAAGCTGGCAGAGAACGTCGGAAACCGGCATTGAAAGCCATATCGCGAAAGGCTTGTCGTCGAGAAAATGAGGAAGGAACCAGATGATGGGGAGAAGCACGAGCCCCTGCCGGAGAAGGGAAAGCACGATGGCGACAACCGGCTTGCCGATCGACTGGAAGTACGTAGTCGCCACGACATTGATCGAAATCGTCCAGATCATGCAGTTCGAAAGCGCAAGGTCGTGCGCACACAGGGCGACAAGGTCTTCGTTGGTGTTGTCGACGAAGAGTCTCGCAAGCCACGTCGGGAAAGGCGGCACTACCTGAACGACGAACGCCAGTACGCAGAGAACGGTCGTGACGAGAAAACCGGTCTTGAGGGTCTCGAGTACGCGGCGGAAGTTCCTCGCCCCCCAGTTGTACCCGAAGATCGGCTGAAGCCCCTGCTGGCAGCCGAGTATCGGCATGATGACGAGGATTAGCGCGCTGCTGAAGACGCCGAGAGAAGCGATCTCCGCCGTTCGCGCATCCTCGTCTGGCATCCACTTCGTGAATGCGATCTGGAGCGAGGCGATGATGACCGCGCTCATCAGCTGTTGGAGAAACGGCGCAAGGCCGATGGAAAGCGTCCGCGCGAGAAGCTGCGGATAGATCCATATGCGGCGCAGCCTGAGCCTGACGACGCTCCGGCCAGTCCAGTAGTACGAAAACGCCCAGAGGCAAGAAAGCAGCATCGCGACGTTCGTCGCCCATGCCGCGCCCGCAACGCCGAGGCCGAAGCCGAAGATGAGAATCGGATCGAGCACGATGTTCGCGCCGAAGCCGACGATCATGCACATCATCGAGCGGATCGCCCCTCCCTCAGCGCGGTGCAGAGCGGAAAGGCCGAACGCGAGATGCGAGAAGATATGCGAAAAGAGGACGATCTGGAGATACGACTTCGCGGCCGCCGCCGCCCCCGGCGTCACCTCGCCCGCGCCGCAGAGGGCGAGCAGAGGATCGATGAAGACGTAGAGAAGCGGAATGAGGACGGCATAGAACGCGATCTTGAGCGCAACCGTCTCGCCCACGAGCTTTTCACAGGCTATGCGATCTCCGGCCCCGAGCTTGATCGACAGCACCGACGCGTGTCCAACGCCTATGAGCGGGCCGAACGCCGTCAGGAACATCACGACCGGCATTGCGAGCTGAAGTCCCGCCATCGCGTCGACGCCGCAGCCGTGGCCTATAAACGCGCGGTCGACGACGGTGTAGAGCGAGTTGAGCGCCATCGCGACCAGCGCGGGCCACGAGTATCTGAAAAGAAGGCGCCCGATCTTACCGGACGCCAACTCTTTAACCTCAGAATACGACAGCGACATCTGGAAGCGCCTTTCGTATCCGCGCCATTTCGTCCGGCGCCATCTGGAGATCTCCGAGCTGGAGCGCCTTAAGGCGTCGCCAGGACGAGATATCGTCAGGCAGCTTTGTTATCTTCGTGCGCGAGAAGGAGAGGAATTCAAGTCCTTCCTTCTTCGCAAGCCACTCGGGAATTTCCGAAACGGGGTTTCCCGAAAGATCGATGTCCGTAAGCGCGGGAAGGTCCTTCAGCGTCTCGGGCACCTCGCTGAACTTGTTGTCCATGAGGTAGATGCGGCGAAGCGACTTCAACTCGCCAAGCGACGGAAGCGCCGAAAGCTGGTTCGAGTTGAGCCGAAGCCACTTGAGCCCCGCGAGCGACGCCACTTCGTCGACGTTCGTGAGCGCGTTGCGGTCGAGGTTAAGGTAGTCGATCTTCGAGGCGTCGAACGACTGCCCTTTCAAGTCGGCAAGACCCTGGTCCTTGAGGTATACGCGCGCACCTTCCGGAACAGACTTGTACGCGGGCTCTGGCTCGTCGAAGCAGCCCGCGAGGAGGAAAGTGCAAAGTGAAAAGTGTAAAACGTAAAACGCCTTGAAGGAAGAAGTTCTGAATTTCATCTTGTCAGTCCAGCACTTAAAGGTCTTCACCAGTTCTACACTTTACACTTTACGTTTTTCACTTGCCTCAGTTCGCAGCGGCGACGATGCCGGCGAAGTCGGCCGCCTTGAGGGCTGCGCCGCCGATGAGACCGCCGTCGATATCCTTCTTCGCGAGAAGTTCCGCCGCGTTGCCGGGCTTCATCGAGCCGCCGTACTGGATGCGGACGGTCTCGGCGGTCTCGGCGCCGACGAGCTTCGCGAGCGTGGCGCGGATGAGCGCATGGACTTCCTGCGCCTGATCAGGCGTAGCCGTGCGGCCGGTGCCAATGGCCCACACTGGCTCGTAAGCGATGACGAGCTTCGCGCAGTCGGCAGCCGTAACGTCCTTGAGGCCGACGTTCATTTGGCGAACGATGACTTCCTCGAGCTTGCCGGCATCGCGCTCCTCGAGCGTCTCGCCGACGCAGACGATGGCCGTGAGGCCAGCCGCGATCGCGGCCCTGGCGCGCAGATTGACCGTCTCGTCCGTCTCGCCGAAGTACTGGCGGCGCTCGCTATGGCCGATGATGACGTACTTCGCGCCCGCGTCGAGCAGCATACCAGTCGAAATCTCGCCAGTGTACGCGCCGGACTCCTTCCAGTGGCAGTTCTCAGCACCTACGCCGACATGCGTTCCGGCGGCCGCCGCGACTGCGGCAGGCACGTCGATCGCAGGCGTGCAGCACACGACCTCGACGTTCGTGAAATCCTTCGTCGCCTCGACGACACCCTTGACGAGGGCGGCGGTCTCGGACGGCTTGATGTTCATCTTCCAGTTACCGGCTATGATTTTCTTTCTCATTGTATCTGTTACTCCTGTTATGAAATTTTGGACATTGAACTTTACATTCTCCGTTTCACTTTACACTTTAAACTTTACACTTTAAACTTTCTATGCTTCACCCCGGACGCCTTGAACATATCCTTCACCTTGTCGATGAAGGCATAGTCGCCGCCATAGACGACCTCCTTTATGCCGGAGTTGATGATCAGCTTCGCGCAAGTGAGGCAAGGGGAAATCGTGACGTAGATCGTGCTGCCGGCAATGGAGTTGCCGTAGTAGGCGGCCTGGCAAATCGCGTTCTGCTCGGCGTGGGTGCAGAGACACTCCTCGAGGTGCGTACCGCTCTTCGTCGTTCCGGCGCAGCGTGGGCAACCGCCCGCAAAGCAGTTCTTGACGCCGCGCGGAGTGCCGTTGTAGCCGGTGGAAAGGATGTGGTTATCCTTCATAATGACGGCACCAACCGAACGGCGCAGGCAATTGCTGCGCTTGGAGACGACTTCCGCGATCTCCATAAAGTACTCGTCCCAGCTCGGACGCGGATCTTTAGTCTTTTTTGCCATTTGTTTGATATTATACCATTATGCCCCGCCTCTCGGCAACTGCCGATTCGGAAGGGAACATGAAAATGGTTCGACGCAGAGTCAGACGAATATGGTCTTGACGCCAAGGGCACTGCCAAGCTCGCGGGCGAGCGCCTGGACGCCGAAAGTCTCGGTTGCGTAGTGCCCTGCGCAAACCATCTTCATGCCGACGTTCTCAGCGGCAATCTGCTCGCCCCAGTTCGCCTCGCCAGCCACAAAGACATCACATCCAAGCGTCTTCGCCTCGACGGCAAACTCGCCCGCGCCGCCCGAGCAGACACCGACCTTCTCGCCACGACGAAGCAAAATCTCCGTATCGCCAATCGTGAACTTCCCGCTGCGCGACGCGCAGCCGACAAGCCCGATGATGTTGCCGTGGTACGGGAACGCCGGCTTCACTTTGACGAGCTTCAGATGCCGCGCAATCTCCCAGTTGTTGCCAACCTTCTTGTTCGCATCAAGCGGCAGATGATATCCGGCAAGCGCGAGGTTCGCGTCCATCGCCGCCTTTACGACGGCGTATTCGCCGCCGACGAGCCGACGGATTCCACCTCCCCAGCTTATGCCGTGGTGGACGACGAGAAGCTGCGCACCCGCGGCGGCCGCCGCCTTGACGCTCTTGAGCGACCCGTCGACAGCAAACGCGACAAGGCGCACGTCGTCGCCCTCACGCGCGATCTGAAGCCCGTTGTTGCTCACGTCGTCGAAATCTCCTGGACGAAGCAAGCCATCGATCCAATCAAGAATCTTTGTAAGTTTCATATCTCTTGTTTTTTTGTTTTAACGCAGAGTCGCAGAGACGCAGAGTACGCAGAGTGTTTTTAGGGCCGCTGCGCGGCAGTGCATACCGCCCCAGGGGTCTGGGGGCTAGCCCCCAGCTATAAATACCTGCACATGTATCATTCTGAAACCGGTTCTTAATGCGGAGCCTCCTCCCAACCTACTCTGCGTACTCTGCGTCTCTGCGCCTCTGCGTTAAAAATCTCATCATGAAAAACTTCCACTCCTCATCTTCTCCAAGTCGTCTTCCAAGTCTGCGTTGGGCGAGAACGATAGCCACCACCGCCACCGTAGCCACCACCATATCCGCCGCGGCCGGAGGAACCGTAGCCGCCATATCCGCCACGGCCCGACGAGCCATAGCCACCGCCATAGTCGTAACTCATCAGGCGACGCACCTCAACAAGGTCGGTCGGAATCTCCTTGATAAACAAACTCGGTTCAACAGGGAACATACCGCCGTCGGGCATCTTTCGCATCATCGGCGAGCCAAGCCACAGGCGGTCCTTCGCCCGCGTCACCACGACATAGAAAAGACGTCGCTCCTCTGAAAGCCGTCCCTCCTCGCTCGCCTTCGGGCTTGGGAACATTCCCTCTGAACACCACGGCACGAACACGACTGGCCACTCCATGCCCTTCGCCTGGTGAATCGTCGAAAGCGTCATCTTGTCGGAGTCTGGCTCGTTTCTCCGCGCGTCGAGATTCGTCAAGAGCGCGACATCCGCGAGGAACGACTCAAGCCGATGACGACCCTGGTTCTCCTCGTCTTCGTCGTCGCCATAGTCCCCGCCCGCGATCTGCGCCGCGAGTTCCTTGATGTCGTCGAGACGGTCGTTTGCTTCCTGATCCTCCCATTCGAGATGAAGGTGATCTTCATAGAAGAAATCTACGAAATCCTCGATGAGCTCGCCTATTTCGTCATCCTTGAGATGTTCCTCCGCAAACGAGAAGCACTTCGCAAGCGCAGGCCAAAGCGGCTTCGCCTTTGCGCCAAGCATCCCGCCAAGCGCGTCGCAGTCCTCGCGGCGCTTCGGGTCAAACGAACGAGCGAGTTTCTCCCAATACTTGCGAGCGCTCGCCTCGCCTATGCAAGTCGGAGGGCCAAGCGGTCTTAGGAAGACAAAATTTGTATTCCACTCCTTGGCTCA
>JAZSLQ010000268.1:0-5085 GCA_045535455.1 Kiritimatiellia bacterium
GATCGCGTAAAGGCGTCGCTCGTGGATGCTGGCGTTGACTTCGTGGAACTTGGCGGCGTAAAGCCGAATCCGCGCAGCTCTCTTGTCGAAAAAGGCATTGCTCTGGCAATCGCCGAGGGCGTGGACTTCATGCTCGCCGTCGGCGGCGGCAGCGTGATCGATTCCGCAAAAGCCATCGCCATTGGCGCGGCAAACGGCGGCGAGTGGCGCAAGTTCTACGTAGGGCGCGAAGTGAAGGTTCGACCCGCAATCCCGGCGGCACTGCCCGTCGGCGTGGTGCTGACAATCGCTGCCGCGGGAAGCGAGGCCTCGACGAACAGCGTCGTGAACCTCGAGCCGGAGAACCTCAAGCGAGCGGCGGGCGGCGACATCCTGCGGCCGAAGTTCGCGGTAATGAATCCCGAACTCACCATGAGTCTTCCTGCCTACCAGACCGCGTGTGGCATAACGGACATGTTTGCACACCTCTGCGAAAGGTATTTTTCGCCGACAAAGGACGTCACGCTCTCGGACAATCTCTGCGAGGCGGTGATGCGGACCGTTGTCGAAGAGGGATTGAAGGTGATGGCGAATCCGTCTGACTACCAGGCGCGGGCGAACATCATGTGGGCCGGAACCCTTGCGCACAACGACATCTGCGGCGCCGGCCGCGTCCAGGACTGGGCGAGCCACGGCATCGAGCACGAGCTGTCCGCACTCTACGACTGCGCTCATGGCGCTGGCCTCGCCGTCGTCATGCCGGCGTGGATGACGTTTGTGCACGGCGCTGACGATGCAAGATTCGCGCGCTTCGCTCGGAATGTGTTTGGCGTGGGGCTGGGTGAGAGTGACGCCAAGGCAGCGCTTGACGGCATTGCGGCGTTCCGCAACTGGCTCAAGTCGCTCGGCATGCCACTCACATTCGCGGAACTAGGCGCGCGCGAAGAGGACATCCCCCTTCTCGTCAAGACGCTCAACCTGAGCGGCAACACCCTCGGCGCATTCAGGCCGCTCGCCGAGGACGATGTCGCTGCCATCTACCGACTCTGCCTCTAAAAAAGCAAGTTCGTCAGCGCGAACTCCGCTTTTTTGCGGCTATGCCGTCGCGCTCAGCTCAGGGTGCCAGGTGAAGGCGGTGATGTTGCGCCAGCGGACGGACGTCGGCTGTCCGTCGAACGTCGAGAGGACTTCGACTCCGTCAGAGACGGCGGTGATCGAGGGCGCACGTATGAATGTCATCGTCGTGTCTGGAATCCCGTCCCACTTGCCGATTGTCGTGAAGCTGCCGAGCTGCCGCCCGTAGGCGTTGCGCTTCACCGCAACAGGGAGAACACCAAACCACTTCTCGGGCCTCGTGTCGTCACGCCGTCCGGGATCGTCGATCCTCTCAGCGAGCAGAATCAGCCCCGCGCACGTCGCGAAAACGGGAAGTCCGCCCTCGATAAGCTTCTTGATCGGATCAAAAAGCCCGAGGTCCTTGAGGAGCTTGCCCTGCACGGTCGACTCTCCTCCCGGCAGCGCCAAAAGGTCCATGCCGCGGCCAAGGTCGGCGAGCTGGCGGACCTCGAACGTATCGGCGTCTTTCTTGCGCCAATACGCCGCCATCTCGGCAAACGCGCCCTGAACTGCTAATACACCAACTCTCATTTCCCTCGCTCTTCCATGATCGTCTCGATCTCGTCCGCATTGATGCCCACCATCGCGGGACCAAGGTTTTCGGAGATCTTCGCGAGGAGCTTCGAGTCCTGCCAGTTCGTGACTGCCTGCACAATCGCGGCGGCGCGCTTCGCGGGATCGCCCGACTTGAAGATGCCGGAGCCCACGAAAACGCCCTCTGCGCCAAGCTCCATCATGAGCGCCGCGTCCGCAGGCGTCGCGACGCCGCCAGCCGCGAAGTTCACGACAGGGAGCTTCCCGTTCTCGTGCACGTACTTCACGAGATCGAGCGGCGCAGCAAGTTCCTTCGCCGCCTCGTAGAGCTCGTCTTCGCGGAGCGACACGATCTTGCGTATCTCGCTCTGCATCTTCCGCATGTGGCGGACCGCCTGCACGACGTCGCCCGTGCCGGGCTCGCCCTTCGTGCGGATCATCGTCGCGCCCTCGCCGATCCTGCGAAGCGCCTCGCCAAGATCGCGCGCACCGCAGACAAAAGGCACGTTGAACTTCGTCTTGTCGATGTGCCTCACGTCGTCGGCGGGAGAAAGCACCTCGGACTCGTCGATGTAGTCGATCTCTATTGCCTCGAGAATTCGCGCCTCGGCGATGTGCCCGATGCGGCACTTCGCCATCACCGGGATGGAAACTGCGTTTTGAATCCCCTTGATCATCGCGGGGTCGCTCATGCGCGACACGCCCCCGGCGGCCCTGATGTCGGCCGGAATGCGCTCAAGCGCCATCACGGCGCACGCGCCCGCTGACTCGGCGATCTTCGCCTGCTCAGGCGTCGTCACGTCCATGATAACCCCGCCCTTGAGCATCTGCGCGAGATTCCTGTTAAGTTCCTGTCTGTCGCTCATTGTGTTTTCCTCCTGTCGCATTGGATTGTAACAGTATAGCGAATCCCCCGCGCAATCGGGTAATTGGAAAACCCATCGCCGAGCAATAGGCGCTACCTATGACTATCCGCGCTTGGCTAAAGCCGGGCGAAGTCGACGTACAGCATCCTGCAGTCGTTCGGCTTCTCTGTCAATGGTTTCCAGGCAGAATCTCATTCATGCTGCCGGTGCGGTAGCCGAGAAGATCGAGCGTGACATACGCAAAGCCAAGGTCTTTGAATGCGGCGGCTATTTCCGACGCGCGCGCGGCGAGACGCGGAATGTCGGCGGGCGGCACCTCGATCCGCGCGAGATCGCCATGCGAGCGTACGCGCAGCTGCGTGAGTCCCCATCCCGCATCAAGAAGCCACTGTTCCGCTTTTTCCACCCGCTCGAGCCCACGGACCGTGATGCGTTCGCCGTAGGGAAAACGCGAGGCGAGGCAGGCGAACGACGGCTTGTCGAAGGTGGGGAGCCCCATTTCTCGCGAGAGCACGCGGATTTCGGCCTTCGTCAAGCCCGCCTCGTGGAGCGGGCTTAAGATACCGAGTTCGCGGATCGCGCGGCGTCCTGGACGGTAGTCGCCGTCATCGTCGATGTTCGAACCTTCAAGCACCGCCGCCAAACCGTTGTCACGCGCAAAGGCAAGGAGTTTGCCGAACAACTCCCTCTTGCAGTGGTAACATCTATCAGGAGGGTTTTCCGCAAATCCCGGGATGTCCAACTCTTCGGAATCGATGACCACATGGCAAACGCCCTCTGCGCGGCAGAACGCCGTCGCCTCGTCCAGCTCGCGTTTGGGGAAGGAATGCGAACGAGCCGTGGCTGCCACCACGCGATCCCCCAGCTCCTCGTGCGCCACGCGCAGAAGGAAGGTCGAATCCACACCAGACGAGAACGCCACGACCGCACCTCCGATGACACGTAAGCGCTCGCGGAGCCGTTCCAGCTTCGCGAGCGCTTGTGTGTGTTCCTGTTGGCGTAAAGCCATGGATACATTATATCATAACGAGCCCTTACTCGAAGAGCCAGGTCGAGAGGTAACGCTCGCCCGTGTCGGGAAGGAGCGCGACGATTGTCTTGCCGGCAAACTCAGGACGCTTCGAGAGCTCGAGGGCCGCCCAGAGGGCAGCACCGGACGAGATGCCGACGAGGAGCCCTTCCTGCGCCGCAGCTGCGCGAGCCGTCTTGCCAGCGTCATCGGCGCTGGCCTTGATGACTTCTGTGAGAAGCGAGGTGTCGAGCACCTTCGGGACGAAGCCCGCGCCGATGCCCTGGATCTTGTGGGGACCGGGCTGTCCGCCGGAGAGGACGGGCGAAGTGTCCGGCTCGACCGCGAAGAGCTTGACGTCGGGATTCTTCTCCTTGAGGTACTTTCCAGTTCCCGTGATCGTGCCGCCCGTGCCGACGCCGCCGACGAAAGCGGCGACTTCGCCATTCGTGTCCTCCCAGACTTCCGGACCGGTCGTGCGGTAGTGGAAGTCGGGGTTCGCCGGGTTCTCGAACTGCTGCAGAATCACGGCGCCGGGCGTGGAGTCGCGAAGCTCGTTTGCCTTGGCGATCGCGCCCTTCATGCCGGCCGCGCCTGGCGTGAGGACGATTTCCGCGCCGTAGGCTGCCGCGAGCTTGCGACGCTCGATCGACATCGTCTCGGGCATGGTGAGAATGAGGTGATATCCCTTCACCGCGCTGACGAGAGCGAGGCCGACGCCGGTGTTGCCGCTCGTGGGCTCGATGATCGTCGCGCCGGCTTTAAGGACACCAGACTTCTCGGCCGCTTCCACCATCGAAAGCGCGATACGGTCCTTGACGCTGCCTCCGGGGTTGAAGTACTCGACCTTCGCGAGCACCTTGGCTCCGCCCTTGTTGAGCTTGTTGGAGATCTCGACGAGTGGAGTCCCGCCGACCTTCGCCAGAATGTTTTTAACTGTGTTGCTCATGATAGTCTTCCTTTCGTTATATTATAGCATTTTTAGATTGCCTAGTTGTACAGTTGATTGTTTTAACGCAGAGGCGCAGAGGCGCTGAGTGCGCAGGGTTTTGTGCCTGAGTGAGTTTGTAATTAGAACTGATACTGGACGCTGAAGACGAGTCCCGAACCGACGCCGAGGTCCTTCGCAGAGCCATGGCGGTAGAACTTGTCCTTGTCTCCAGTCTGGACATACGCCGCGACGAGCGTCAGGCTGTCGGTGACGAACCATGCGACATGGCTGTCGTAGTAGTCGTGGTTGCGGATTCCGTCTCCGACGCGCGCACCCTGCTTGTACTCGAGGCCGATCGCGACATTGGACGCCGGCAGCACGTCGATGTTGCCGAAGGCGACAAGATCGTAGTCGTTGTGTCCGACAACGCCGTTCACCACCTCGTCGGTGTAGAGAAGGCCCGCCGAGAGAAGAACCGGCCACGGAGTCTGGGTGATCAGCTTGGACGCGACGACGTATGCGTCGAATCCGTCGTTGTCGAGTCCGAGCGCGTCAACGGTGCGCGAGTCGGTGTACTTGTATATTCCGCCGACCGCCACCGCCGGGACGAAGCTCGTGTCGAAGGCGTTCTCGTCGAGGAGCCTCAGCTT
>JAZSLQ010000191.1:0-4264 GCA_045535455.1 Kiritimatiellia bacterium
TTTGAGTAACCCCACTCGTTGTCATACCATGAAACAACCTTTGCGAAGTTAGCGCCAAGGCTGATATCCCTCGACTTCGCGAACATCGAAGTCGCGAACGCGCCCTACTACGACAAGGCCGAGACCGAGGCGAAGATCGTCGAGCTCGCCCCCGCGCCAGACTACTCGACGAACAACACCGCGCTTGTCGAGACCATCGAGGCCACCGCACCCGCGCCCGGCGACTACGCCGCGGTGTCGAATGCAGCCATGACCGCGCTGCAGAGCTACACCGAGACAGATCCGACAGTGCCGGCATGGGCGAAAGCCGAGACGCAACCTCTGCCGCCCAACTACTCGAATGTCTCGAACAAGGCGATGAACGCGCTGCAGTCCTACACCGAAACCGACCCGACGATCAGCTCATGGGCGAAGGCTGCAAGCAAGCCGACCTACACCGCAGCCGAAGTCGGCGCGACGACGCCTGCAGACGTGACCGCCGCGATCCGCGAGCAGTCTCTTGGCGGCATCTGGGACGCCGAGCTCGAAGTCTGGTGGACGCCCAGGATGCGAAACGGCAATCTCACCTACGAGGCCACCACGAATGTCAACCTCAATGCGGTGAACTGAAGAAAGGCGTGAAACGATGAAAAACCTCTTTGCGATCCTTTGCGTCCTTTGCGGCTTAGACCTGATGGCCGCAAACGTCACCAACACGGTGATGATGGTCGATCAGCGCGGCCACCTGAACGTCGAGGGCGTCGCGTCCGTCGAGGATGTCGCCACGAACGCGGTGAAGGCGACTATAGCCGAGCAGAAGGCCGCCGCCGCGCAGCATACGGCGCAGGGCGTCACCAACGCGCTCCAGGCCGTCACCGAGAACATCATGAGCAACAACGTAGTGATCTATCGCTCCGGCTTCTCCGACAGCTTCTCCGCGCTTGTCATCATCACCGACGATGATGTTCTGGCGATGGTCGAGGCGCGGTGGATCGAGAAGACGTCCGCGCGCATCGTCGTCGAGGTCGATTACGTCTCTACCGCTGACCTTGGCACCGTCAAGCCGATCGTCCTTCACCGCAACACCCTAAGCGCCCGCACCGACTTCGCCGAGCTGGATGACGCGAATGTCTCGCAGCCGGTCTATCATGCCGAGCAGCGCACCTACGACGGCCAGACGTTCGCGGGCTACTACACCATCTCCGCGACGATCCCTAACCCGTCCGGCACGACCTCCTACTTCCTGTGGATCAAGGCAGAGGCCGACACGCCGAGCGGCGACGGCACGACGCTCGACCTTCCGAACGGCGTCACGGGCGGCGTGACAGGCGACTACGTATGGGGCGACAAGGTGCTGCACTTCAAGGGCGGCATCCTGAAGGGAGTGACTGACAATGATTGAGGCAATACAAGCCGGGCTGACGGCCTCGGCCCTTTTCCTCTTCGCGATCATGATCGTCGCGCTCGTGGCGTTCGCCGCCGCGCCGGTCATGAAGGAGGCGTGGACAAAATGGCGCAAGCGCGGCAAGCTCGACAAGGTCGTCTCGCTTGTCGCCGTCGGCATTGCCATCGCCTACGGCGGATCGAAGTCGCACGACGTCCCGAACGCGGGCGCAGACGACGGCATCGCGCTCGTCGGCATCTCGGCCGAATACGACTCGACGAACGACGTCACGGCCGTCAATGTGAAGTTCACGACGGGCGACGTCACGGTATCGACGCCGGTGTCGGTGCGCAACGCCGAGAGCGAGCAATGGCGCGCTCTCGAGAAGATCGACGCGACCGTGACGACCGGCCAGACGAACGTGCTCGCGTTCGCCGTCGCCGGGAACGCTGCGACGAACCGCTACTGGTGGGTAGGCGTCGACACTCCGCCGGTCGTCATCGAGGATGCGGGCATCACAATCACAAACTTCGTCGCGACGTCGAAGTTCGTTCACATCGACTGGACCTGCGAAAACCCGAAGGCCACCGTCTTCGCGCTCCAGCGACAGCTAGAGGGCGAAGCACAGTTCGAAACCGTCACCACCACCACCGCCAACAGCATCACCTTCGGAGGCTTCACGGTCGGCAAGACGACGAAGTGGCGCATCACATCCACCTACACGGAGGGCAATCAATGAAAATGTGTATGCGGTTTGCCGGTTTCGTATGCATGTCGCTCGCGACGTGCATGTGCTTTGCCCAGGATCGCGCAGCCGGTACCAATGTCGTGATCGTCTCCGAGATTATCGAGGAGCCCGCCTGGAAGCGGCAGGTCGTGATGCAGGACGGCGAGGGCGATATCTTCAACGACGGCGGCACGGTCGGCAGCGCGGCGGAATCTGCAGCGGCGGGCACGGCGGCGGAACATGCTGCCGAGATCTCGGACGCGGCCAATGCCGCCATGACGAACGCCATCCGCGTCCTGACCGACACGAGCGCGAACGCGGCGACCAACGCGATCGGCCTTTCGCTCGTCATCATGCCGGAGACTTCGCGCACGAACCTGACCGCCTACGTCGTGAAGACCGAGACGGACGGCACGACCGATACGCAGTGGGTGTGGTTCAACCGCCAGATCGACCTCTCGCCAAACCGCTTCGTCGTTTACGAGACGCACGATCGCTGCACGACGAACAAGGTGACGTGGACGGACTGGACGAACACCGTGACCGTCGTGCACAACGGGCGCACCTGGGAAGGCTGCCACGTCTGCACCGTGCGGCGTCCGGCGTGGGCGCAGGGGAAATCGTGCCTCGACCTGCCGAACGAGAGATTCGGCGGCCCGGGAGGGTTTGACTTCGGCGACCTTCTCCTGACGATGGGCGATGCGCCGCTCTACACCGGATTTGTCACGAACGGCGTGAACGGGGACGTCCTCTACTTCGACAATGGCTTCAACAAAGGAACACCGGAATGAAAGAGTTAAAAGTTGAAAGTGTAAAGTGTAAAGTTATGGAGCGGCTTCGCCGCGACCTCCGCCGTTTTACGTTTTTCGTTTTACACTTTACGCTCTTATTCGCGGCGCTTGTGCCGACGATCCACGCCGAGTACACCACAAACGACTGGCAGACCGCACAAGAGCAGTGGAAAGCCGCGCGCATCGCTTGGACCAACGAGATGGCCAAGGCCGCCGCCGCCGGGCTCGTCCCTCCGCGCAAGGCAACCAAGGCCAAGGCGGGAGGTCTGGCGAATGTTAACGCCGCGCCCGCTCTCACCAAGGCGCAGCAGTCCTACTTCCAGAACCGGCGCATCTGCGTCGGCCGCGACACGACGACGCTGCCCGGCTACGTCATCACTACCTGGCATCGAAACGGCAAGCCGGACACGAAAGGCCCGGCGGTGGTCACGAACGAGCTGAAGAAGATCGTCGGCAGGGAACAGTCTAATCCGCTCCAGGCCGACGCCAAGACCACGCGGGAGATCCGCAAGGCGGCGAAGCGCGCGCAGAAGAACATCGACAAGATTCTGAAGACCATCGAACAGGCGAAGAAGAAGGCGAGCGACGAGGACGAGGTCGCGCTTTACGATCTCCTGATCGAGATACTCACGCCGGAGGGAGAATGACACCCACTTTCCACTTTACACTTTAAACTTTAAACTCTTCCCCTGATGCACTTCGACCTGAAGATAACCATGCCGGCCGACATCCTGGCGAGCGACCACGAGCTCGCCCAGGCCGCGGGCCGCGGCGTATCCAACACGGTCAAGAGGCATCTGGTGGAGCGCGACTCGCGCGGTCGCAACGACGGGCTTCCGCGCACCGGCTACTACGGCGACGCGGCAAGCGGCGTCACGACGGAGGTGAGCGGCAGCCGCGCGGTCGTCACAATCCACAAGGAGGGCGTCGCGCTTCACTACTACGGCGGCGTGGTCTATCCGACGGACGCAAAGGCGCTCGCGATCCCCAAGTCGCCCGCGACGGCCGGGAAGCGCCCTGCAGAGGCCGACCCCGACCACACGAAGTTTGCGCTCGTATGGCCCAAGGGAGAGACGACCGGCACGCTGCGCGACAAGGAAACTGACGAGGTCGTCTACCTGCTCGTCTCCAAGGCGAAGATCAAGGAAGACAAGACCGTCCTCCCGACCGACGCCGAGCTGGAGTCGGCGGGCATGTCTGCAATGGAGGCGATACTATGACCGAAGCGGAACTCATACTTCAGAAGGCGCTCGTCGGCTCCAATCTGGATTCCTCGCAGTGGAACCAAATACAGACAAACTTCAAAAACCGCGCGTTCTTCTCGTCGCGCGTCGCCGCGGTCAACAAAGTCGGAGGCCAAGCGGTCTTAGGAAGACAAAATTT
>JAZSLQ010000074.1:0-11844 GCA_045535455.1 Kiritimatiellia bacterium
CTTACGGCCTACCAATACGACACCGCCTACGCAAGGGCTGCATAAAGGAGACAACTCAAATGAAAATGTTCGAACTGCTGCCGAGACCCCTCGGATCCATCTTCAGAAAATTGACTCACCTGACTTGCAATTCACGCACGCATAAAACCCTATTGGATCGTTGTTCTCCTGCGCGGCAAATCCGCCGCGCGCAAGACATTCTCAATTGGGGATAGAGAAAATGCTATTCTCTATCGTCACTTGCCGACAAAAAAGCCCTGCTTGGACATGCGCGCCCATTTGGCATACATAGACATATAATGCTTCTTGATATGGACATGCATGGCCTCGACTATGCAATGCGAAGTGAAGTAGAGGTAGTGATTGAAGACCTTATAGTCAGAATACTTGGGCATATCACGCAGCGAGGAATTCCATGTTCTCTGTCAGGTTGCGGACGGCAATCGCTTCCTCGATTTCATCCATGCTCGATTCAAGCACCTTAAACTTGCCCGACACGACAACAACATTCCCAGAATTGAGATTGACGATCTTGTAGCCCAGCTCATGCCTCGACACGGCAAACCCGTCGACAACCATGTCCGCCGCATCGGCAATGGCCTTGGCTTTTTTCTTAGGCATAAGACACCTCCACCTTCTTAACTGACTTAAGAAACCTTTTGGGGTCTATCATTAGATTTCGAAGCACTGGGCGCAAATCAATATAATCCTCTTCCGCGCCAGCGCCATAATCGGCCTCAACCTCCATGTAGCCGTCATGCCATTTCGTAACACGCAAATACCGGCGCAAACTGTAGGGCGCTGCGAAACGAATGGACTTTCCGCCATATGAGAATATGGTGTAGTCCGCCTTGCTGCTCAACCGAGCTACGCTATCCGATTTCGCTTTCATCTGCATGTATTTTACCATAATTTCGTGGTCGCGTGTTGAGCAGAAGATCCACGAGCGCGCAAACATGGCTTTTACAACTGTTCCGCAGGGTCAGACACTTTGGCAGCATCAGTTAGTCGGCGTATCTTATCGCCCGCGCTGCTATCTGGAGTTCGGCCTCGTTGAGACGACAACGCCGCCGCAAGCAGTCTGACACGGCGGCAATCAGATATGGCCTTGCCTCTTGCGGACGCGAACCGATGAATTCCGCCACGGACATAGTGCTGTCCGACATCTGCAGATTCTGCATTTCGCTTGGCATCGTCTCTCCTCTTGAAAAGTTTGCAGATAAACTCTTTCAAATTCATCACTGTTGTGTATTATACCAAAATCTCAGGCGTTTGCGGGCGGTCACGCATGAAACCCGATTGGATCGTTGTTCTCCAGAGCTGCAACAACGCCCAAACATCACCCGCGTATTCATGTCGTTGGCTCCTTTCTATTGCTCGGCGAAATTCAACGCAAACCACGCCATTACCACACAAGCCGCGTAGAAAAGAATCTTTGCCCCAATTCCGCGAAGTCCGTCATGCTCGCACCATAGCGACGCGACAATCAATATTCCCGCCGAGACAATAGGACCAGGATAGAACTGCGCCGGAACAATGTAATCCAACGGCTGACCACACCCGCAAATCGCCCAATGCTCTGGACGCCACGCAACAAATGCCGCACAGATGATGGCAACGGCCAGTAACAGACATGCGGCAACTATAGGCAACACCTTCCTTCGTCCATTGAACGCCAGCTTGAACCCCTGCCGCGAACACACCGCTATCGCATAAGCCAACGCCACTCTCCAAAACGACAGATCATCTGCAAACAGAAGGCCGACAATGAAAAACGGTATGGCGCAAACAGCCATCAAACCCAAAATGTAATGAGCCCGATTCCACAAGTTCTCGCGCAGTTTCCTCATGTGTCGTATTATATCACAAATCCCCACAACTCAACGCGCGGCAAATCCGCCGCGCAAACAGGCCTTTTACAACGGTTACGCGTGCGCCGACTGCTCATAGGCGCTCAAAGACAAGATAGGTCTTTCCTCCTGCGGAAATCTTGTGCAGGATTGAATAGTAACCATCGCGGCGAAAGTATGAAACATCAAATTCCTCCGGCAATTCAACAGCCACTCGGCCCATTTTCATCAGGCGCCGGAAGTGGTCGCCTATTTTGGTCATGTCACTGCTGCCACCACCCCACGCATAACCAGGGACAAAACATTCTGGATCCTGAAGCTCGCCGATGAGCTCGAACACAACCACCTCCTCGCGCATATCTATACCGCCGAGGAAGACGAGCTGTGACCGCTCGATGTGCGTGGGCTTGCAAATGCGTTCTTGTATCCACTCCTCGCAGGGAGCGCTCGTCATGCGAGTCGGGACGCAATAGGAGAATAATGCGGCAAACACATAGACGAAAAAGCCGACTACCACAAGCGCCAACTGTCCGGCCGCCCGTCCAAACCTGCGTCGGAAGATCGATACAACCATCGCCACGCCAACATTCACCCAAAGTGCAAACAACAGTCCGAGATGGATGTTTTTCGGCCATGCAACAAGGTCAGAAAGCATTCCGTTAAGCATCTGCAAGGCAAACAGCACCACTCCTGTCGCGACAAAGAGCGCAAAAGCCCCCCACCACGTATCGTAGACAACGCCGACCGACTTTCTCCAAAATGTCTTTTCCATATTTTCAGTGGTTTTGGGGATGTTATGGCGCAACAAAGCGCAGAATTAAATCAAACTAAAGGCGTCGACGTCGATTGCGGCGCGGAGAGCGGCGGGCGGAGGGCGCTGGGCGAGAAGCCACCGCCACGCCTTGACAATCGTCGAAACCGAGGGCGAGCGAACGACGACCTGCCAGCGATACCACCCGTCCGCCTTCTCAAGCGCGCTCGGCACCGCCTCGGACACCGTAAGCCCCTTCACCTTCATTAGCGATTTCGCATACATGTCGGCCCACGACGAAACGAGCTTCAAGTCCTTCGAGCGCAAGTTGACCGCCGCGAGATGACAGAACGGCGGAAAGAAACACTCCTCCCTAACCGAAAGCTCATCCTTCGCAAACGCGGCGAAATCGCCGCGCGCCGCAGCGACGATCGCAGGCGCCGAAGGATCGTACGACTGAATGATCACCTCTCCTGGAAGCTCCGCCCTTCCCGCGCGCCCCGACACCTGCGCGAGCAGCTGGAACGTCCGTTCCGCCGCGCGGAAATCAGGCATGTTGAGCGAACTATCGGCATTGAGGACGCCCACGAGCGTGACATTCGGGAAGTCGAGCCCCTTCGCAATCATCTGCGTGCCGAGAAGGACGTCCGCCTCGCCGCGCCTGAACGCGGAAAGGATGTCGTCGTGCGAGTTCTTGCGCGACGTTGAGTCTGCGTCCATGCGGAGAATCTTCGCATTTGGGAAGCACTTCGCAAGCGCTGCCTCCGCGCGCTGGGTGCCGATGCCCTTGTACTGGAGCGCCGGCGCGCCGCACGCAGGGCAGACCTTCGGAGTGAGAATCCATCCACCACAGATATGACAACGGCAACAGTTATCGGCGCGGTGATACGTATAGGGAAGAGAACATTCCGGGCAATCGACCGTCGCGCCGCATACGGCGCACGTCACGCTGCGCGAATAGCCGCGGCGGTTCAAGAAAAGTATCGTCTGCTCGTGGCGGTCAAGACGGAGCTTCACTGCATCGAGAAGATCCCGCGAGAAGATCGCGCCAGAGGAATCGCCGCGCTGCGGCGCGGACATGTCGACGAGCCGGACGGCCGGGAGAGTCCCCGCGCCAGCGCGGCACTTCATCTCCGCGAGATCGTACTTACCGACGGCAACATTGCGCCAGGTCTCGAGGGACGGTGTCGCGGAGCCGAGCACGACGCGCGCGCCTTCGAGCCGTCCGCGCAAAACAGCCGCGTCGCGAGCGTTGTAGCGCGGGTTGTCGCCCTGCTTGTAGCTCGGATCGTGCTCTTCGTCGACAACGACGAGCCCGAGGTCGCGGACAGGTGCGAAGACGGCGCTTCTCGGGCCAACGACGACGCGAGCCGCGCCCGAGCGGATTCGGTGCCACTCGTCGTAGCGCTCACCGTCGGAAAGCGCAGAGTGCAGGACCGCCACCTTGTCGCCGAAGCGCGACGCGAACCTGCGGACGGTCTGGGGCGTGAGGGAAATTTCGGGAACCATCACGATTGCGCCGCGGCCAGCAGCAAGTTCCTTCGCAATCGCCTGGAGATACACCTCGGTCTTGCCCGACCCCGTAACGCCAAAGAGAAGGACTGGCTTCGTCGCGGCGGAAATTACGCCTAGCGCCGCCGTCTGCTCGTCGTTCAGCGGGAGCGGCTTCGTCGGAAGTATGCGCCGCATGTTGCCAAGCGGATCGCGGCGCTTTTGCCGCGGAGCGATGGTGACGAGGCCGAGCCGCCCCATCTCCTTGAGAGACGCAGACGTCGTCTTGAGCTCGCGGCAGAGCTGCTGCATCCAGCCGCCGCCGAGACGGACGATCTGGTCATAGAGCCACTGGCGGCGAGCCGTCATTGGAACAGCCATAGGCGCGAGGGCAGGAGAAATGAAGTAGAGTTCCTTCGCCCGTGCGTTGGGCTTCACGACTGCGGCGGGAACGGCGGCCTTCAAGACAGACTCGACAGGTGCGGCAGTGTAGGCGGCGAGAGCGCGCACAAGCTCAAGGAGCCGCGTCGAGAAAAACGGCTCCTCGTCAACAATAGCGTCAATCGGCTTTAGAGAGTAGGGTCGTTTAGGGTCTTTTAGGGACAGATTAGAGTCTCTCGAAGTCGCGCGAGAGTCTTCATCCGTCCCGTCTGTCCCGGTGGTCTCGGTAGTCCCGTTACCTCTCTCCAACTCCATTACAAAGCCACGCGCGGTGCGGTGGCCAAACGGAACGGAAAGAAGCTGGCCGACGGCCAGCTTCTTCTCAAGCTCTTTCGGCACTTCGTAAGTGAAGAGCCGGTCGAGCGCCAGGTCGATGGCGACTCTTGCGAACAAAAGACGACCTAACTATCTCGACTTCGAAGGCGTGAGGTAGTCGATCTTCGCGCCGTCAGCGAACGTGACGGTCTGCTTGTCGTAGATGTCGTACAGCGTCTGGTAGCGGCCCTTGTAGACGCTCGCCGCACCGCCCTTGTGGATGATGACGGTCGCCTTGCTGCCGAACGGCTGCGGGAAGTTGCTGTCGGACTTGATCAGCGTCGTGCTGCTCTTGGTTTCCGTGTTGCCCGACTTTGCAAACGTGTCAGTCATCAAGTTGCGCGAGACAAGAACCGGAACGACATCCGGCATGTCATCGGTGAGACCGGTGACGATCTTCCAGGCGATGCTGCCCTTGAGAGAGGAACCGCCGCTGTAGGCGCTGACGCCCGCGCCGGAGAGGAACTTGATGTCAACGTCGACATAGGGCTGCCAGTCGGTCGAGCCATATCGCCTCATGTCGAACAGCTCGTCGAAATAGTCGTCGGCACTGGATTCGAATGTCTTGAAGGCAATGTCGTCGCCTTCGCCCTCTTCGACGGTGTCGCTGCTCTTAGGCCAGACATTTGCGCGGCCATGGCTCTCGCGGTCGACATTCGCCTGCGTGATGCCGATGAAGAGGTTGCGGCCGTGCATGGCGAGCGCATTCGACTGCGCGGTGAGCATTGCGGTCGTAATCGCCGGGTAGAGTGCGCTCATGAGAATGCCGAGAATGCCGATAACGACGAGCAGCTCGACAAGTGTAAAGCCTTTGCTTGTGTTTTTCATTGTTTTTGCCTTTCAGTATTATTCCGTGGTGTGGTAATATTATCTCACAAATTCTCTTTTCTTTCAAGTGCCCTCTTAAGGTAGGGCATGTAGGACCTCGTGTAGGTGACGAGACTCACGAAAGTCAGCACCGCAAGGAACGCCTCTACAAACAGCACGCTCGCCGGCCATATCACGTTCACTAAGGCGTTGTCGGCGCGAAACGGCCCGAGCCAGCGGAAGCAAAGGTAGGCGTATATCCAGCCCGCGCCAGGGAAGGAGAGAGCCGTGCGCACCTTGCCAAGCCACATCGCGCCGACATCGGCCCCGTACATCGTGCCGACGGACCTGAGGAACGTGACCCACGTGTCGCGCAGAAGATAGAGGACGGTCAGCCCGAGGAGCGAAAGCGTCTGCAGCTCCCCCGCGCCGGAGTGAGAAGAATGCCAGACAAGAACGGGAAACGCAACAAGGTAGAACACCTTGTCCATCAGCGGGTCGGCCATCTTGCCAAGGGTCGAGACGACGTTCCAGCGACGCGCGAGCAGTCCGTCCCAGAGGTCGGTGAGCCCAGAAAGCAGCATCCCGAGCGACGCAAGCACGGCGAGAGTCACGCTCGGCTCATGCCGCCCACCGCAAGAGGCGTCAAGCTCCTGCCAGATGGCGAACGCCGCCCAGAGGAAGATCAGCGGAACGCGCGCGAAAGTGAGCGCGTTTACGAAAAGGGCCCTTTTGCTCACTCGTCGGCCAGCCCTTCGGCAATCACCTGCTGCATGACGGCAAGCGTCTCCTGCAGCGACACGAGGCGCGCCTTGAGTCCCTGCACGCGCGTCTCGGCCTTCTGGTAGTTGCGGCGGGTCGCGAAAAGCTGCTTGAGGATTTCGCCGGGGTCCATGTCGAGGTCGGTAAGCTCCATGCCGTCCGGAATCGGGACAAGCACGTCCTTGCCGCACTCGGAGCAGCTTATCTGGAGCCCCGCTCCGCGGTAGTCGATTACGAGCGTCTTGCTGCAGTGCGGACAGTCGAACACGATGTCGGTGTCGCGGATTTCCGCGCCGTCGGCGCTCTGCGTCTCGAGAACTTCATCTTTTTCTTCGGCCATGTGGAACCTCCTTGTTGCGGACATTATATAAAAAAAAGCTCCGCGGCGCAACCGCCGCGGAATGATGGCTATTGTCTAAGCAAGGCGTCCACTACCTTGTCGTAGGAATCGACGACGACGGCGCCTTTGAGCCACTTTGCGGCCTTGCGCTTCCCGGAAGTGTCCGCGACGATGACGACCCTTCCGCCGCGCCGCATGAATTTCTCGAGCCGCCCGACGTCGGACTTTCCGGCTTTTCCGGTAATGACGACGGCATCGACATGCAAAAGGTCTTCCAGTTCCTTGCCGGACCATACATAAAACCTGCCGTCGCGATAGAGCGTGCCGAAGAGAAATTCAGCGGACGCCTTGTCCGACGAACAGTACCTTACCGCCACGGCGCCGCGCGCCCTTTCAAGATAGACTGGCGTCGGCGCGACGCCGGTAAGATACTTGATGCCGTTCATCACGAGGTCGAAGGTGGGTTCCTCCTTTTCGGGGTGTGGACAGGAAACGAACACCTTGCCCTTGCCGACCCTGCCGCCGAGAAAAGCCGCCTTGCCCGCCATTTCCTCGACCGGCTCGGGCTGGTTCGTGTTGATTACCCTCCCCGTGTATCTCGCAAGGACTTCGATCTCGGCATCCGGAACGCTCTCGCCCGGAACTGCCGCCGGACCTCCGGCGTAATAGACCGTGCGGTTTGTGGCGGAGTGCGGAAACACCTTCTTCCCTTCGTCGGTGAGCTCGATCCTGACTGGCGAAATGCCGCGATAGTGCGAAGGGTCGTCGCCTTTGAACGGAACGAGACCAAGACGCGGGTAGCCCGGGCGCGACTGCTGGAGGGCGAGAAACGCACCCGCGCAGACGCCATAGTATTTTCCGCCGTCGAGGACAAACCGCCTAAGCGCCTCCACGCCCTTGTCCCCAAGCGCATTGTACTGCCTTTTGCATCCGCCGCCTGGCTGGATCACGAGGTCGAGCCCGTCAAGGCCGCCGTTCGCGTAGTCCTCGGGGCCAAGTATCTTGAGCTCGTATTCAGGCGACAAGTCAAGCATCCTCGCAATCGAGATGTTCGAGTTGCTCTCGTCCTGGTAGATTCCCGCGCGAATTGGCTTCTCGACCTTCGCCGGAAGCGCCTGAGTGGCGGGAACCGGCTCTGCGGCGAGCGATCTCAAGGCCGCGATCGCGGCCTCGGCGTCCGCTACGCACGTGACGCCGCCCTCGCGCTCCTTCGCGGCCTCCGCCGCGCTTCCCCACGCGAAGATGCGCCCGCCACGCGCAAGGAATTCCTTCGTCCGCCCGGCGTTGCCCGCGTAAAGCCCGACCTCCGGCTTCGCGGAACCGGCGCCCGCCGGCGCGAGAACGGCGTCGACGCGGTGCAGGAATCCCGCCTCGACCTGCTTCTTGTTGAGCGGTACGATGTCGAACTCGCCGTCCGTGACGAGACGCTGCACGAGACGCGCAGTATCCAGGCCAAACGAATCGTCGCACATGAAGCCGACGGCGAGCTGCCCTCGCTTCCTCTGCGGATAGTCCCAGGTTATCTCTCGCCCCGTCAGGAACCGGAACGCCCCCCTCAGGATGTAGTGGTCGTCGGAATCGTATTCGGGATGCACGGAGAAAACGAAAAGCCGCCCCTTCCCGTATGTGCCGGCAATTGCGGCGGCCTGGCCCGCCATCGACGGACGCGCGGCCTCTCCCCTCGTGTTTATGTCGCCGTTGTAGGTGGCGACGACCTCGACGTCCGCATCCTTCACGGGAATCGACGGCAGGGGAACGGGGCCTTCGGCATAGCGTATCTTCGTAGCGCCCTTCTTGATTCCCGCAAGCTCCGCGGCACGGCGGTTGAATGAAACCGAAATGTCCGCCTTGCCGCCCGACGGCCCGAACTTGAACGGGATCAAGTGCAGCATGTCGGGATGGTGGCTCGCCGACTCCATGAGAAGGCAGCACCCCGCGCACGTGCCGACGTAGCCGCCGCCTTTCCTTACGAACGACTTTACCTTCTCGCGGCCTTCCGGGCCAAGCGACTTCGACTCCGCGACCGACGAACCGCCCGGCATGACGAGGACGTCAGTCGCGTCAAGCGCGCCGCGCCTCACCGCCTCGCCGTCTATTGGCGTCGCGACAACGCCTTTCGCCCGCGTCGCAAGCTCCAGCCAGCGGAAGGCGCCGATGCTGCGGGCGCCCTTGTCGACAAAGACCGCCACGCGCAGCGGCGCGAGACCCTTTTCCTCAACCGGCGCAGATTCGTTCTTCGCGCCAGTTCCGACGCATCCGACAAGTGCCGCAAGCACCGCTGCGGCAATCAGCGACTTTTGATTCATTTTCCCTTTCTGCTTTTTTAGACGTCCTACAGGATGATGACCAGGAGGCCCGGCTTTAATGCAAGGATGATGTCGCCGTTCGCGTCCTCGATGAACTTGCAGCGACCCGCCGAGGCGGCGTCTGGGACAAATGCGGTATTCGCCGGACGCTCCCCGCCGAACGACAACAGCGTGCCGTTGCTCTCGCCGGTCTCGGCATCCTTCGACTTGGCAAGTTCTTTGAACGTCGAGTTGCTCATATCCACCTTAACCGTCACTGTAGCGCCGGACGGAGCCGTGACGTTGGAGATCGGCCAGGAGCCATTCCACTCCGTAAGGTCGAGCGCCGCGCCGTTGGCAAGCGAGGCCGTAAACGCCCCCGTCGATACGGGCGTGTAGAACGAAGTGAACGTGAACACGCCACTCGAAATCGCCGAACCGCCGTTGAAAGCCTTCGCGCCGTCGTCAAAATCATACACGTAATTCTGCATGTTGGCGTTGCCGTTGAAATCGACGCTTCCCGAAGCACCAACGGCGACAGTCGTCCCCTCCGCGCCGAACACGCACGCCGCAGCCACGCCGCTCTTCAGCGTGCCGCCCTGCACTTCCGTGCCGCCTGCGTAGCCCTGCGGCGCCGTCGACATGACGAGCGTTCCAGCGCCGGTCTTCACCACTTTCACCGTGCCAGTGATTTTCGCCATGTCTGCGAGCGAAAGCGTCTCGCCTTCCGCCACCTCGATGCGCAGTTCGCCGCCGGACGTCGTCGCGACAACCTGCCCTGCCGTGAACGTCCCCGTGCCGGCATTGGTGTAGAACTTGCCGTTCGCCAGATCGAGCAGCCCCAAAACGTTGTCGCTCTTGCGCTTCGCGGGCACGAAGTCGCGCTCGAGCGTCTCGCCGGAATATATCTTGCACGAATAGAGCTTCGCTTTCGTATGGAAGTTCGCGTACCAGACGGGATCATGGTCGTTGTAGTATTGGTTCATGGCCAGCAGATAGTCAGGGTGGCCTTCGTCGAACGAGCCGCCCGTCGCCGTCCCCGTGCCGAGGGATATTGCCGCGCCGCCCTCCGGCGTGGCGGTGCTTTCCCCGCCCGTCTTCTCGAGATGGATGTCGTAGATTGTCGAACTCGAGACTGTATGATCTATAAAACCGTCTCTTTTCTTGCCAAGTTCGGGGCCGAACCGGCAAGGATCATTTTGTTTGTTGCTCAAGAACACGTCGAATCTTCGTTTATTATGATCGGCATTGTCCTCGTAGTGCCGCGCGCCGTAGAAGTTCTGCCAGTCGGAGCCGGGCGTCTCGTCAAACGAAATCCGCATATCGACCTTGGTGCTGTCGTTGTGAACGTAACCGGTGTCTATGTACTGCTTCCCGTCGGACTGCTTGGCTTGCAGATATAGCAGCCTTTCGTAGCCGGAGAGCGCGGTACCGACGGTGTCGGTAATCGTGCCGTCGCCCTCGACGGCGTTGACTGTCAGGTTGTGCCCCGCGAGGTCGAGGACAGCGCCGGAGGCGACTTCGACGGAAGCGAACTTGGTCGCGTCGAGGTCGGCGTCGAGCGCTTTTTCACCTGTAAACACGAGCGTGACGCCGTCTCCTACGGTCAACTCGGAGAAGTCAACCGTCTCTTCGCCGCTGGACGGCGCCAGACGCAGCCCGCCAGACGACACCGTCGCACCGGCATTGAACGCCCCGGTGCCCGCGTTGCCGTGGAACGTGCCGTTGTTCGCCAAGTCGAGCAGTCCGGCATCCTTGTTGCCGCTCTTGCTGCGCACGGGCACGAAGTCGCACTCGAGCGTCGTACCGGAATATATCTTGCACGAATACAGTTTCGCCTGTGCCCAATGGTTTGACGTCCAGTAGTCCTTGTTTCTTTCTAATTCATGGACGGCGAACAGAAAGTCCGTCTGGCCGTCGGCGAGCGCGCCGCCCGACGATGTATCGTCGCTGCTGTTGGCATTTTTGGAGAACGTCTCGCCGTTCTCCGGCGTGACGCTGAAATACCCGGTCTTGTCAAGATGAATGTCGTAAATCACATCTTTCGAGGCTGTGGGGGATTCGATGTCCTGCCCAGCGGCGCCGAGTTCGCGGCGGAACTTGGCATAGTGCAGCCACGCCGAAAATCTTGTCTTCTTTGCGTTGTCCTTGCCGTTGCGCGCGCCGTAGATGCATTGCCATTCCTTGCTTACGCTGTCGAACAAAACCCGTATATCGACCTTGGTGTTGTCGTTATGGACATAGCCCGTGTTGATACACTGTGTCCCCGTGGCCTGCAGGTATTGAATTCTCTCGTAGCCGGCAAAAGAATCGACGATGCTGCCCGTGCCGTCGATGCCGGCAACGGTGAGCGTATAGCCGTTGAGGTCAAGCGTCACGCCTTCCTCTATTGTCACGACGCCTTGGTCGCTCCAGTCGGTGTCTTCCGTCAGCGTAACGTTGTCGGTGATGTTGGTGGCCGCCCACGCGCCTGTCGCGGCGAGCGCGAAAAACGCGGCAAGGAGATAACATGGAGTTTTACCCCCCCCCCCTAAGTATATTGGCAATTATGGTTTTCATTGTTTATCTCCTTGCTGTTCGGGTATGGTTGCTATGCCCTTGTGCGACAAATTATACCAAAACTTCTCGCTCGGTTGTTGCATTTTCAAAATTTTCTGTAATCGGTCAGTGAGCGGGACTCTGCATTGGCTACGGCCTCTTCCGGCGGATGAAACGCACTCTCTTACCTGAAGATTTCGCCCATATCCAAGGGTTCAGCATCACTAATGCGCAGTCATTTCAGCGACCTTGTCGTAGGAATCG
>JAZSLQ010000222.1:0-12276 GCA_045535455.1 Kiritimatiellia bacterium
GGTGTGTGGTGCGCTGGGTTCGGCGAGGCGGTGCGCTATGCCGCAGTGTGCGACGTGGCGCTTATGAAGCGTCTCGCAAAACGTGCCGAAGCCATCAAGATGCGTGACTTCGACGTCATGCGCGAAGTAGTCGCCGATTGCGTGAAGTCGAGGGGCGGCGCCTCTTTCGCGCCTTTCGCGCAGTGGTGCGCGGCGCGGCTCGAGTCGATGAGCGGCTACAAGCTTCCCCATGGCTACGCGGTCGCTATCGCGATTTGCATAGACTGCGCGTATGCCGTAAAGAAGGGGCTTATGGACGAGGACAGTCAGGAACTCGTGTGCAGGGCGCTTGCCGACTGCGGTGCGCTTGACGGCCTTTCCCACAGCCACTATCTTCTCGACAATCACGAGAGCCTGATGAAGGGCATCGACGCATGGTCTCTTGTCCACGGCTCCGAGGCAATCCCGCTCCCGAGTGCTCTCGGCAAGTCCGTCGAGGAGAAAAACCCCGACCGTGCGGCGTATGCAGAAGTCCTCGAAGGTCTCATTGCCGTCTCCCGCGGGGAGTGAATTTTTGATACAATATCAGCCTATGAAAACACATATTGCGCTTTTCGCGCTTTTCGCGGTCGCGACCGCTTGGTCCGCGCAGGTTGTCGACGTCAAATTCAAGGCGCTCGACGGGTTTGGCGGCGACACTGGTTCCATTGCGAGCCGTTGCCAGACGAAGCAGGGGCAGGAATACGACCCCTCGACGCTGACGAGGGACGTCGGCTCGCTCAAGGACTCTTCGGAGTTTGAGGACATCTCTGTCGACGCACAGCGCGTGGAAGGCGGCGTAGAGGTGACATTCTATGTGAAGCGCAAGATGCGCTATCGCGCTCCGTTGTGCGTCAAGGGCGCGGAATTTTTCAGCGAGTCGAAGATTAGCAAGGAGTCCGAGCTCAAGGACGGCTATCTCTATGGCGAGGCCGATCTCGCTGAGGCCGCCGGCAAGGTCCGAACCGCCTACCAGAAGAAGCACTACTACGACGCGAAGGTCTCGCCTATTGTCGAAATGCTTCCCGATGGCGACGGCGCGACTGTCACTTTCATGATCGACGAGGGGATGCGCCAGAAAGTCGGCGACTACGTCTTTGCCGGCGCCACCGGTGTTTCGGAAGACGAGCTTCTCGAGGCGATTAACGTGCTTCCATGGTGGAATCCGGTCGGGTGGTTCTCCGATTCTCCCGTCACGCCCGAGCAGCAGGCGCAGTGCGTGCCGAAGATCGAGGAGGTCTTCCGCAACCACGGCTATCTCGACGTCACAGTCTCCGGTCCCGAGCGCGTGCAGCGTGAGGACGGCCGTGTCGATGTGCGCTTCGATATTTCCGAGGGTGTTTGCTATGTCGTTGGCGAGACGAAGATTACCGGGCTCACGCGCTATCCAGAGGAGTCGGTGCGCGCGAAGAGCGACCTTCCCGAGGCGGGTGCCGTCGCTGGCGCGAAAGTCCTTGCAGACGCGGCGCGCCGCATAGAGGTCGCCGTCGGCTCGGGTGATTCCGGCCTTGCCGACACGCACGTGACTGTCAAGCACTTCCCTTCCGAGTCCGATCCGGCTGTCGCCAATATAGTGTTTGACGTTGCCGAGGGCGTTCCCGTCGTGATAAACAAGGTCGAGATCCGCGGCAACGACTACACGAAGGACAAGGTCATCCGCCGCGAGATCACCCTCGGGCCCGGCGACCGCATGCTCGAGGACCGTGCCGAGCAGAGCAAGCGCAAGCTCGAAAACCTCGACTATTTCTCACGCGTCCGCTACGAGCTAAAGCCGACAGACAGGGGCAAGGACGAGAACGGCGCCGAGTGGCGCGACCTCGTCTATGAAGTCGAGGAGAAGAACACCGGCAATTTCATGGTCGGCATCGGCGCGGGCTCGGTCGACTCCGTGTATGTATATGCCGAGGTGCAGCAGTCCAATTTCGATCTTTTTGCGCCGAGCAAGTTCTTCCGCGGCGGCGGGCAGAAGGGCCGCGTCTTCGTTCAGGCCGGCCCGCGCATCCAGAGCTACGAGGCGAGCGTGACGGAGCCCCACTTCCTCGACCGCTACCTCGAACTCACCGGAGAGGTCTATCGCCGCAACAGGTGGTATGACGACTACGACGTCATCCGCACTGGCGGCGGCGCGACTCTCACCTATCCTGCAAAGGTCTGGAACCCAAAGAGCTTCTGGGACTCCGAGGCCGACAAGTATGTTTCGTTCGGCAAGTTTGGCGTACGGCTTGGCGGCGAGTTCATCCAAATGGACGACGTGGAGAATCTTCTCTACGAGTACAAAGGCGTAACGAAGCGGTGGCTCAGGGAGGAGGATAGCAAATATGGCGATGCGGCCGAGTGCGCCGTCCGGCTTTTCTGGAGCCGCGACGACCGCGACAACTTCCGCGTGGCTACGCGCGGCTCGCGCTCGCAGGTGTTCCTCGACATCGGCACGGGAGACAACGAGTACTACAAGCTCGGTTTTAGCCACCGCCACTACTTCTCGCCGTGGAAGGGCGTCGTATCGGGCGACAGCTGGCTCAAGGAGCACGTGTTCATGGTCGGTCTCCGTGCCGAGACGATCGACGGCTTCGGCTCGAACGACTACGTGCCGATCTACAACCGCATGTTCCTCGGCGGCCCGAAGTCGATACGCGGCATCGAGTACCGCTATGTCTCGCCCTACATCAGGAAGGCTAACAGTAGCGACTACATCCCGTGGGGCGGTCAGACGCTTTTCTGCCTGAACTTCGAGTACACGGTGCCGATCGTGAAGATGTTACGCCTCGCGGCGTTCTCTGACCTCGGCGGCGTCGGCGAGGACGACTTTGACTTAGACTTCAACGACAACTTCGCATGGACGATCGGCCTTGGCGTGCGGCTCGATATCCCGATGTTCCCGATTCGCCTCGACTTCGCGACGCCCATCGAGAAGCCCGACCACTGCGAGGAGGAGGTCTTCTCGTTCTCGGTCGGCTATGATTTCTAAGACACAGCAACGGAGACAAGAAAATGAAGAAGATGATGCTTGGCATTCTGGCGCTCTGCGCGGCAACCGCGTTCGGAGACATGAAGATTGGTACGGTCAACATGGTGACGCTTGTCCGCAACCACAAGAGCTACGACACCAACAAGAAGATGCTCCAGGATTCCGAGAAGGATTACCAGAAGGATCTTGACAATATGAAGGCCGAGCTCGACGCGCTTCAGGACGAGGGCAAGAAGGTCGCCGATCAGGCGAGAAATCCTATGATTTCACAGGCCCAGAGGGACAAGACCGAAAAGGAGCTCCTTGACATTCAGAACAAGTACGTCGCAGGGCAGCAGAAGCTCCGTGCCAAGGCGATGGAGTCGCAGGAGAAGCTCCAGGAGTTTGAGGCCCGCCTTCTCAAGGCGACAACCGAGGATATCCGCGCCGCCGTGAGCAAGTTCGCCGACGAAAACGGCTACGATATCATCGTCGAGTCGACGGTCACCGCGTTCGCAAAGAAGTCGCTTGACGTCACCGATAGCATCCTCAAGGAGATGGGCATCGACCCCAAGTACGCGAAGGGCAGGGAGAAGGATGAAAGCAAGTGAACTCGCCAAGGTCCTCGGCGGTACGCTTGAGGGGGCGGACGTCGAGCTCTCGGCCTGCGGCGGCCTTGAAGAGGCCCGTCCAGGCGATTTGAGCTTCTGCAAGGACCCGAAGCACGTCAAGCTCGTCGAGTCCACCAAGGCGTCGGCGGTTCTGCTCCCGCCGGAATGGGACAAGGGCGCGCCGTGTTCAGTCATTCGTGTCCCAGACCCGAACCACGCTTGCATGGCTGCGGCAAAGATGTTCGCCCCGCCAGAGCCGGTGCGCGCCCCAGGCGTCCATACAAGCGCCGTGGTTGACCAGTCGGTCAAGCTCGGCAAGGACGTGTACGTCGGCCCTTTCACGGTAATTGAAAAGGGCGCTGAAATCGGAGACGGCGCTGTTGTCGAGGCGCAGGTTTTCATCGGTGAGGGCTGCAAAGTCGGTGCGAAGACGCACATCTATCCGCAAGTCACGCTTCGCGAGGGGACGATCGTCGGTTCCGACTGCATAATCCACTGCGGTGTTCGGCTTGGCGGCGACGGCTATGGTTTCAACAACGGTCGTCGCGAGGACGGCTCGGTCTATATCGAGAAGATTCCCCAGCTCGGCATCGTCGAGATCGGTGACGGCGTGGAGATCGGCTCCAACACGACGATTGACCGTGCGCGTATCGGCCGCACCTACATCGGCCCGATGACGAAGATTGACAATCTCGTGCAGATTGGCCACAATGTCAAGGTCAAGGGATATTCTGGTCTCATCGCACAGTCCGGCGTCGCCGGCTCCACGGAGATCGGATACGGTTGCCTCATCTGGGCGCAGGCGGGCATCTCCGGCCATATCAAGATCGCCGACGGCGTGCAGGTCGGCCCTCAGGCGGGCGTTCCGCAGTCGCTCGACGGCTCGCTCAAGTATGTCATCGGCGCTCCCGCCATGAGCATGAAGGATCTCGCCGCGATAACGCTCGCCCCGAAGATGATTCAAAAGCTCAAGGGCGAGGTCAAGGAACTGAAGGCGCAGCTCGCCGCGAAGTAAATGCCGCTCTACGTCTACGAGGCCGTTGAACCTGACAAGGGCTGCGCGAAGTGCCGCGGCGGGTTCGAGGTCTCGCAGTCGATAAAGGACGACAAGCTGACGGCTTGTCCCGACTGCGGGGCGAAGGTCCTGCGTGTCATTCAGGCCCCGGGTCTCGCGCATTCCAAGACCGATCTTCACTATCGCGCCAAGCGCGCGGGCTTCCATACGCTCAAGCGCGTGAACAAGGGCGAATACGAGAAGATGTACTGAAAGGGCTGCAGGATGAGAAAGCCGTTCTTAGCAGTTGCGCTCGCCATGATGCTGTTCCCCGCCGTGTTTGCCGACGAGGAGGCGAGCGATGAAACTAGCTGGTATTCCGGCGCGGCGGCGCAGCTCATGCTGCCACAGGGCGGTTCGCGTATGCATCGGCTTGGCGGAGGCGCGGCGCGTGTCGGCTACTACTTTACCGGCTCTCTCGCGCTTGAGGCCGAGGCAGCGTGGCTCGAGAATGTCGTAGGGCTTTCCGCTCGCGCGCTTTGGCATCTCCACGGCTGTGAAGAGTTCAACATGCTCTTCGGCTACGAACGCTTCGACCCGTTCCTGACGTTCGGTGCGCGCGGCTGGATACACGACGGGCAGGTTGGCCCATCCGCTGGCGTGGGTGCATTCTACTACCTCACCGACTCCTGGGCGTTGCGCTTCGACGCGGACGCGACGCTTGGACTCGACACCGACGTCGAGACGGCGTTCACGCTTTCCGCCGGCTTGCAGTATTCCTTCTAATCGCCTCTGCGTTAAAAATATGAAAAACTGCCGAGAGGAATGGTACGACAAGGACGCGAAGGTCGCGGTGACAATTGTCGACGTGACTGATGCGGCGCAGGCGCTCGCCCGTGGACATCTCTGCGGGCCGACGAGCGCCTACTTTCTCTCCAAGGCGCTTGCCGCCGCGGCGCTTCTCGGAAGCGAAATGTCCGAGGATGACGAGACTTTGATTCTCCAGATGAAGTGCAAGGGGCCGCTTGGCGGCTTCAACGTCGAATGCACGGCGGCGGGAACCTTGCGCGGCTACACGGAAAAGAAGATACTCGACGACTTCGACGGAATGGGCGTTCCCGATCCGAAAAAGGCGGTCGGCGAAAAGCAGCTGCAGGTTACGCGCTCTGTCCCCGGTCGCATACTCTCGCAGGGCATCTCGAATTCCTTAGACGGCTATCTCGCGGGCTCTCTCCAGCGCAAGGCCGTCATCTTCCTCGAAGCCGCGGTGAGCGACGACGTGGAGATTCTCGAGGCGCGAGGCGTGATGGTCGAGGAAATGCCCGACGCAAAGGACACAGGCGTCCTCTCGGTCGATCTTCTCGGGAAATCGCGTTCGGGCGCTCTCGCCGTCGCTTCCCGCAACATCCTCGGAAAGCTCGGGCTTAAGAACGCCGAGCTCCGCAAGACGACTCCGCTCTCGTTCGCGTGCCGCTGCTCGCCCGACCGCGCGATCGCCATGCTCGCGGCGCTGTCGGACGAGGAACGCGCTGCGCTTCCACAGACAATCGACATCACCTGCCACATGTGCGGCAGGACTTTCACAGTCAACACGAGGCAGACATCATGAAAAGCGCGACGATTATTTCGGCAGCGGCCATGCTTGCCGTGTTCACTGTTCTTGCCGCTCCCTCGAAGAAGCAGGAGAAGCAATCGCCCTCCAAGAACCGCGACGCCGACCGCTCTTCCGAGTTCCGCAACGGAACGGTTACGAAGACGACCGCGGCGACTTTCAAGCCGGAGCGAACGACCCCGGTGCAGACAGGCGAGTTTCAGGTCGACCTTGTCGTTATAACATTCCCCGACTGCGTCCAGCCACAGTCTGTCGAGGCCGTCAGGTCGGCGCTCAACTCGCTTGGCGGCTCCACCACGATAGCCGACTATTACAAGGACTATTCACAGGGCATCACGTGGCCTGTTCTCGACGTATATCCGACCGCCTATATGGCGCCGCATCCTTTCGGCTACTACTGCCGCTGGAATACGTTTGGGAACCTGATCGGCTATGGCGGCGACGGCGGCGAACGCGCCCGCAAGCTTCGTGAAGACGCGCTCAAGTTCGTGCAGTCCAAGGGGCGCCCTAAGAAAAAGGGCGCGTATACGTGCTATGTCTATTGCAACACCGTGAACAAGGATCCGGATCACCTTGAGCGCGTTATCCGCCCGCTCTATCCGCCAAAGCCGTCGCCGGAAGCCATGCAGAATGGGGCGGTGGACAAGCTCAAAGGATACGACCCCAAGGTCATGTGGGCCGATCCGCTCTGGCCGAACTCCATTCCGCAGGTGACGTATCCCGGGAACGGCCGCACGCTCGTCCACGAGCTTGGGCACTGCCTCGGCTCGCCCGACTACTACCATGCCTCCGAGGAACACGATGGGCTCGAGGGTGCGCCGTGTTTGCCGTGGGATTACGGCCCCACGGGGCCCGCCTATTGCCGCTACATCCATCATGCGTTTGTTCCCGCTGCCGCCTATCCGAAAATCGAGAAGCCGGGTGAATACACGCTTGGGCCACGCTCCGCGAGGTTCCCGATGGGCAAGGGATCAGAGGGGCTTCCGCCGCTTGGGATCTTTGTGCCGTCGACGCATCCCAACTACATCTTCTACATCGAGTACTGCCACAACGAACGGCCGCCTGTTGGCGACTCGTCGGCCGAGGGGCTTCTCGTCCATGTCATAAACGTCACGATGACCTCCCCGATGCTCGGGCCGCCCGACCTCTGCTACACATACAGGAGCGGCGATCCCGATCACAAGGCAATCGGTGATGGCGTCGCGTACCTAAGGCCGGGCGACAAGTTCGACGAGAAGAGCGATCCCGCGGCAATACTCCCGAATTTCCTCCCGGCGGGAATTGCGATATCTAACATAAAGACCGACGCTTCAACTGGGACTTGCACCTTCAAGCTCGACATGCCCGAGCATAAGTTCACGAAGCAGGAGCTTGACTTCTCGCTTCTCCCTCAGACTGAGCTAATCTCGCTCGACGCACCCATGCCTACGTCATTCCGCGCGAAGCTCAACGTAAAATACAGGGGCGAGCCGCTGCTGACGGAGTACGGCTTCTGCTATGGGCTTAGGAAAGATCCGACCGAAAAGACGGGCAAGCTCTTTCCGCTCTACCACCGCGACCGATATGAAGGGCGCATAATCGACTTGAAGCCGGGAGTCACGAACTTTGTTCGCGCCTACGCCCGAAACGCCAACGGCATACGGTACAGCAGCAATCAGAAGGGTATCATCCTTCCCGCTGAGGCGACCGGCAAGGGCGATGTGACGCTTTTCTCCGATACTGATCATCTTCTTTCCACCTGGTACATACAGAAGTGGTATTTCGGACTTAAGAACGACGTGTACAACTCGGCGAATCCGCTTTTTGCGTTGATGGCGATTGCGAACTACTACCGTGCGCTCCCTGGCACCGAGACTGGCAAGGGAGATTTCGACATAACACGAGTCCACTCGAACCCCTCCGACTCACGCCCGAAGTTCCGGCTTGCAGAAGTCGATCGACTGCGCGGGGAGATGGAAGCGCTTATCAGGGAATCGGGGCTTGGCTTCCTCGACTTCGAGCAGGCGAAGGAGGAAGGCGACAGCAAGGGCAAGAAGAAGCCGTCTAAATCCATGTCTCGCACTGCAGGGAAGAAGAAGGGCGGTGCGGACTACGGCAAGAACGCCGAGTGGGTTGCGAAATGCGCGGCGGCGCTCAAGATCAAGTCGCCCGAGACAGTGTTTTTCAACTGCCCGACCGAGGAGGCGCTGCTTGCGAAGAAGGACGAGATTCGCCGCTGGATACTTCTTTCGCAGCCAGTCCTGCTCGTTCGCCAGAGCCGTCCGCTCAACGACGAAATCTCCCAGCGCTGGCCCTTGGACATCGCGATAATCGACGGGCTTGGTTTTGATTCTGAGACGTTCCACGTCGTATTCCCAGGCGGCAGCGACCGTGGCCGCAAGGAGCAAAGGGGCGGCTACATGAAACTCGGCGAACTTCTTTACCGCACCTCCGACGCGATGCTCATGTTCTACCGCCCCGGCACCACCGAGCCAACGAAAAAGAAGCGGTAGTCGGATTCAATCGGATCAGCGAAATCACGGAGCAGGCGAAGCGCAGGAACGACATCGCTCCGAACCAGCAGAGGAGTGTCGTCATGTCCGGCGCGTTGCCGCCGGAGAAGCGCAGCTTGAGCGCCACGGCGTAGACGACGTGCAGCGGCACGAGCCACAGGAGAAAGCCAAAGCGCCCCGCCGACACCTCCGCGTTCGTATGGAATACCTGGCACGTCGTCAGCGCCGCTATCGGTACGAGCCACGTCATGTATTTCGCGTATGCTGCGTATTCGCTTCCGTGCGGCATCAGTGACAGGAGTTCCTTCCCGAAGAAAAAGTACGCTGCGGACATGAGAGTAGCCGCGACAAGCGTCGCCGCCATGCACTTCAGCACGTACGGGCTCGTCGAAGCCGACCTTCGCGCGGCATCCGCCGTGTAGGGGAACATCACGAGCAGAAGGGGAAACGTGAGGTAGTACAGGAAGTCGGAAAAGCGCGAGATCATGTAGTACCCTGCCGAATCGGCAGACGAAAGCCCAGTGCGAAGCGTTGTCTGTTCGATGAGCGCGGCGGCCATTGGTGCAATTTGGTAGGCGCACACGGCCAAGAACGCAAGCGCGACGCGGCGAACCATCTCACGGTTCCAGTAGGGCTCGGCCGGCACCGAGAGGTCACGGCGGAGCGCGATTACGCTGCCCGCGATTCGGAACGCCGGCAGCGCCGCCTGTCCAGCAAAGTAGCCGGCGAGCGCCCTGAACGGCATCGTCGCGAGCATAACGATGAACCTGACGACCGAACCGCAGACCTCGACGGCTGCAAGCGACTTGAACCGCTTCATCGACTGAAGTGCGTCGGTGTAGACTGGCGCGACGCAGCCGAGGAACGCCGCTGACACGACGAGGATTCCCGCCGACGCGTCGGAGACGCGCATTTGCTTCAGGAAATGCGGAATCGCGATGCACGAGACGACGAGGACAAAGACAAGCGTCGCACCTACTGCGGCGAACACTCCCGAAAGGAGCGACTTCACCTTCGCTCGCTCGCCTGCCGCATGCAGCACGGCGGACTCTTTCATCACCGTCATCGCGAACGCGAAAAGAGGGAGCGACAGGAACGTTGCAAATGACGTGAGCGGCAGGACAGCGCCTATCTCCTCGGGAGAGACGTACTTGGGAACGAACCACATTCCCGCCGCCAGGTTCACCACGTCCCCGACGCGCAGGGCGAGGAACAGCAGAATCGCGCTCTTCGCGAAATTTCTCACAGACGTTGCCTTTTGGCGGGCAATTATACCATAATGCGCCTGCATTGTGCTATAATAGGCGCCATGAAGATTCGCGACATTCTCGCCGAGGGGCGGCCTTCGGTTTCGTTTGAGGTCTTCCCGCCGAGGAAGGACGCTCCTTTTGCGCCTGTGAAGGCGGCGGTCGAGCGACTTGCCGAGGAGCGGCCTTCGTTTATTTCCGTGACATACGGGGCTTCGGGAAACGCCCAGGCGAATACGGCAGAAGTCGCGTCTTTCGTCCAGAAGTGCGGCGTTCCTGCGCTTGCCCACCTAACCTGCCTCACGGCAACACGCGAGAGCATTGCGAGGGAGACGGCGGCACTTCGTGTTGCTGGAATCGAGAACATCCTCTGCTTGCGCGGTGACATTCCAAACGGCGTCGAGGCGCCCGCGCCCGGCGGGTTCGCGCATGCGGTGGATCTTGTTCGCGCGCTCAAGCCAGAGGGATTCTGCCTCGGCGGTGCATGCTACCCCGAGTGCCATCCCGAGTGTGCCCACATGGAGGACGACATTGAACACTTGCGCGAGAAAGCAGGAGCAGGCCTCGACTTCGTGACGACGCAGATGTTCTTCGACAACAACATCTTCTACCGCTATCTCTCCAAGCTCCGCGACCGTGGCGTGACGGTGCCGGTGATCGCCGGCATCATGCCCGTCACGAACGGCCGCCAGATCGACCGCATCTGCCGCCTTTCGGGAACGTATCTGCCGAGCCGCTTCAAGGCGATAGTCGACCGCTACGGCGACCGCCCGACTGCGATGCAGGCCGCTGGCGTCGCCTACGCGACGGAGCAGATCATCGACCTCTTCGCAAACGGCGTCAATGCCGTTCACGTCTATACGATGAACAAGCCCGAGGTTGCGGCGAGCATCATGTCCAACCTCCGCGGGATCCTTTGACGCGATTGCCACGCATGACAATCGACGAGAGAGATATATGCCGGTACCTGCGTCTCCAAGGACGCGCCCCCGGCGCGGCCCTTGAAGAGCGCATCAAGGTGATGCGCGAGACCGCGCTCAAGGCGATTCGCCCTGCGAGGATATGGCGGCGGTTCGACGATCCCTTTGTCGCCGGCGGGGCGGAATCCGAGACGCTTAAGAAACACCTCGCGGAGTGCCATGCTGCATATCTCGTGTGCACTACGATCGGCGCCGAGTTCGATACGCTTCAGCGGCGAACGGCCGCCACCTCTCCGGCCGACGCGTTCGTTTTGCAGGCCATCGGCGCGGCGGCCATAGAGGAGTGGACGGACGAGGCCGAGCGCGATATCCGCCGCGAGCTGAAGGAGGGCGAGACGCTCGTCAGCCGCTATTCGCCGGGGTACGGCGACTGGCCGCTTGAGGCGCAGCGTCGTCTTTTCGAGCTTCTCGACGCGCCGCGCAAGGCCGGCGTGTCGCTAACGGATTCGCTTCTTATGGTGCCGTCGAAATCGGTAAGCGCAATAATCGGAGTCAAGACGGAGGTCTCGCAATGACCAACGGAATTTTTGGAAAAGGTCAGTTAGTCTTTCTCGACGGTGGAATGGGTACGCAGCTCCAGGAGCGCGGGCTTAAGCCCGGCGAGACGCCGGAACTGTGGAATCTCTCTCGTCCAGATGATATCAGGGCCGTCCATTCGGCGTATCTCGCCGCGGGTGCCGACATCGTGTACGCGAACACGTTCGGGGCGAACGCGGCGAAATACCATGCAGACGCGCCTCTTGCGGATGTCGTCACCGCAGGTGTCTCGCTTGCGCGGGAGGCGGTGCATGCCGCCGGCGGCAAGCGGTTAGTGGCACTTGACGTCGGGCCGACGGGTCGCCTTCTCAAGCCAGCCGGAGATTTCGAGTTCGACGCCGCATATGACGCGTTTGCCGAGGAAGTCCGCCTTGGAGCAGCGGCTGGCGCCGACCTCGTCGTCGTTGAGACGATGGGTGATGCCTACGAGCTTAAGGCGGCGGTTCTCGCAGCGAAGGAGAATTCGTCTCTCCCGGTTCTCGCGACCGTGGCGCTTGGCGAGGACGGCAAGCTCCTCACTGGCGCGGATGTGGAATGCGTCGCTGCAATCTTAGATGGGCTGCACGTCGACGCTCTCGGGCTTAATTGCGGGTTTGGTCCTGACAAGATGCTTCCTTTCGTGAAGCGGCTTGCGGCAGCGACTTCGCTCCCAATAGCGGTGAAGCCGAACGCCGGGCTTCCGAAGGTCGAGGGCGGCAAGACAATCTTCACAGTGGGGCCTGATGAATTCGCGGCCGGTGTCGCCGAGCTTGTAAAGGCGGGGGCGTCAATCGTCGGCGGATGCTGTGGCACCACTCCCGCGCACATTAGGAAAGTTGTAGAGAAGTCGGAGGCCAAGCGG
>JAZSLQ010000261.1:0-5979 GCA_045535455.1 Kiritimatiellia bacterium
CGAAAGCCAGACAAGCCCATTCTTATACATATATCCACGCCACCCGACACTCTCCCATTCGTCGATATCTTGCATCCCTTTGATATCCTCTTCTTCGAACAATTGAGGAATCGCCGCGACAAACTCTTCAATCGTCTTAATCGGAGGCAGGGGGTATTCACGCTTAAACGGGAAACCGTTTAATCTTCATCGTTTATTCTCTTTCTATGTATTTGTTTTTTGTTAGCATTTTAACATTTTCTCCGCGGCTTGCAGATTGGACAGCATATCTTCAAGCCAGATCGGAACATAATAACAAAAAGGGACCCTTCTGTACTACTTTACTATAGGTTTCGACGCCTTTTCATCGAGACCGATGCGCACGACCAGCATACGATGGTCGCTGAACTCAAATTCGTCGTCGGCCGTCTGAACGGCGCAAATCGTCAGCCCCCGCACCAGGACATTGTCGATCGCCGGGGTTATCTCCATGCGGCGACGGCGGTGCGTGTTGAAAACCCCGAACGCCCCGCCGTTGGCCGGCGCCAGCCCGGCCTTGCGCAGCGGAGAGTATTCGCCAAGGTCGTCGACGTTGAAATCGCCCGAGAGAATAACCCTCTCGCGCCCTTCCACCGCCGCGACGAGTTCCGCTATCTGCTGCTGACGCTCTTCGCGCGATAGGTCGAGATGGGTCTCCACGACCGTCACCGGCACGCCGCACACCTCCGTCACTGCCAGCGCATAGTACGTCTTTTGCTTGCGTTTCGAAAACTCGACGTACTTGACATCGGCTATCGGCGCACGCGAAGCGATCGCATTGCTCTGGAAGCCGCACGCGGGTCCAGCGACGAAACCGCCGTAATCGCCGAAAAGCTCCGTGCGCGTACGCCTTCCACCGGCGTCGAAAACCGCCGAATACTCGCAAAGCCCCAGCACGTCGGGCCGGATGCACTCCAAAAGCGCGCGGTATGCGCGGGAGCGACCCTCTCCGTCGGCCGCTGCAATCGACGTCGATGTCGCCTTGCCGTGGGCGAAATGCCCAAGATTCCACTGCGCAAACGTGAACGTTCCGGCGGAGCAACCGGCGAACGCCTCCTTCCTGGCGGGCCAAGCATAGGCGTGGCTCTCGCTATAGCCCGTCTTCAGATCCCGGCGCTGCAGCGAAAACCCCTCCGAGCCCAACTCAAGCACCGAAACCTCGTATGCTCCGGGAGCGCCGTCCGGCCCAACGTAGCAGCTGCCGGCGCTCGCGGCGGTGAAATCCCCGTGCCACACCCCGTTCGGCTCCGGGAAGGAAACGTGCGAATGTCCGGAGAAGGAAATCGCGTTGGGGAACATCCTGAGATAGCACCCGCCCTTGCCGGCGTCGGCCATCCAACCGCCCGGCGAGGCGTTGTAGACGGTGCCGGCCATGTGCCGGTGCTGGACCACCAGAAGCGGACGATTCAGACGCCGCAACGAAGGACGCTCAGACATGAAGCGCTCCAAACCGTCCTCGAACCCCCAGTCGAGGACGATCACCGGCACGCCGCGAACCTCGTGCAGATGGATTCCGGCCGCCCTTCCAGCAGGTGAAAAGGCAATCAACAGCCCGGCATCCCGGCGACGGACGTCCTCGGGCATCTTGTTCGTATCGGACAGATCGCGATTTCCGAGCGCCGCCACGAGAGCTGTCGAGCCCGGCATCACCGAATCCCAGACCTTGCGGAACGCCGCATATTCGCTCCTGTATCCGAGATTGGTCACGTCTCCGCAATGCAAAACGGCATCGACCTTCTCTTGCGCGAAAAAACCGAGCGCCAGCCTGAGCCGCTCCGCACTCTCCTCGCCGGTGACGTGCGTATCGGAGATGACGCCGAAACGGACGCAAGGCGAACGGAGCGACTGCCCGCACCGGCCATTGGTGCATCCTGAAACCAGCGCCGAAAGCGACGCACACGCGCCAAGGGAAACAAACCCTCTCCTGTCCAGCATGATCGACTTTTCGTCCATCACTCCGCCTTCGTTGCCGACCACGGCGCTGCGCCGGGAAGTTCGGCAATCCAGTTCTTCACCAGCGCCACCTGGCGGATCGTATCGTTGTACGTATCGCCGACGGGATTTTCGAGCGTATACCATCCGTCGTATTTCTGAGCGGCCACACTCTTGACGATCTGCTCGTTGGGCACGGCGCCGAGGCCGAGCGTCGCGTACTTGCGGTTGTCTTCGGCCGTCTGATCCTTGAGATGGACGTGGGCGATACGGCCCTTAGCGTAGTTCATAAGTTCGACGATGTCCTCTCCGCGGCCGGCATAATAGAGATTGCCGGAGTCGAGCGCAAGACGGACGTCGGGGATCTCGTCGAGGAAACTCTTGAGATATTTCAGGTGCGAACAGCAGTTCTTCGTTACGCCGAAATCTTCGACGGTGACGGTGATGCCGAGCGCCTTTGCATCGGCGACAAACTTTTTCATCCCAGCGAGAATCCTTGCGAATTCGGCTTTCTCGTCACCGCCCTTCGTGAAGTTCGGCGGCACGACCATGATGCGCGGCACCGAGAATTTGACAGCCGTGTCGAGACAATCTTTAGAGTGCGCCGCTCCGCCGTCGGCATCGAGGAACTTCGCGAAAAAGTAGAAGTTGATCGGTTTGAGCTTCGTGGCCGCCAGACGCGGCAGATCCTTCTCGCCCGGACCGATGTCGAACCCGCGCACACCGAGATCGTAGAGCATGTCGGCGGCCTTCTCAAGCGAAACGTTGCGCTGCTTCGCCACGCCGCGGACGAACGAGGCGAATACGGAAATTTTCGGTTCCTCACGACGCCGGCAGACCCCGTCGGTACAGCAGCACCCTGAAGCCAGCATGACTGCGGCGATGACGGTAACGGCGAGAAATTTCAGCTTATGCATTGCTACTCCTTTTATTTCACTTCGACATTCCCTATAGTATACACTTTCGCCGCATGAATCGGCAACGTCGCCGTGACACTGTCGCGCTTGCCGAGATCCGCCTTCTCTAGCACATCGCGCACTACAAACGCCCCTCCAAGTGAATGCGAGATATTCCACTCTTTGTCGTCATCAAGATTGAAAAACGCAAGCACCTTACGGCTACCACAAGTGGGGAAAGTGTACAGAAATGTGCGACCAGGCGTCGCGCCATATACCTTAGGACCTTTTATGCGCGGAGCTCCTTCATCCCACTTCGCATCAGCATGCGCCGCAACAGATACAACTGTGGCAAATGCGACTGCCATAATCTTTACCATGTTATTCATGTCGCTGACCCTTCACGCCCAAAACGGAGGATTACACCATCGTCATCCGAGAAGGCTCCGCTCTTCTCAAGACGGCTCTTCATTGTCTCGAAATCGCCAAACGACAGCCATCTGCCGAACTCCCAGAGCCTCGCCATGGCGGCGACAAGCACCTCCGGATCGCCATCGCGAGAAAGCCGCCTCAGTGCCCCGATGTAGTCGGGACGGAATACGGTGGGGACAATAATCTTCGTCTGTCCCGCCGCAGTCAGTTCGGCGTTCATCATCAGGCGCGAAATGCGTCCATTGCCGTCGGCAAAGGGATGGACTTCGCTCGTAAGAAACATGATGAACACCGCCCGTGCGAAAGGATGACGGATCGAACGCGACATATCAAACCCGCGCTTTAACGTGCCACGCACCCTGTCGAACGACACGAAATGCGTGTTCCCGGCGCGATTGTCGCGCGTCTTGAACAGTCCCGGCGCACATGACGGACGGCCCGACATTACAACGCGGTGCCGTGATCTCAGAATCTCCAGAAACTCGTCCGCCGTCTCCGCCCGCCTGCACATCTCCCGCCGATTGGACGCGATGGCGTAGGTACCGAGTATGTCGTGGCTGTCGGCGTCGCGCGTTGGAATCGCCACACCCGTCTCTACGATGCGCCGCGCCTCGTCCAACTCAAAGACTGTTCCTTCAATGTAATTCGAGAAATAGCTCTCGAAGAAGGCGAACGTGGCGTAGTCATCATCAGAGACGTTTTCGTCATGGCATTCCGAGAACTCCTTGCCGGCAAGATGCTCCAGCAATTTTCCGAAAAGCTCTATTCGATGGCTGTCGAACGGCTCGCCCGCTGCACGCGCCAAGGCAACGCTTGACTTTAGCACATTCGCCGGACGGGTCGAAAGAAGCGCTCCGACCATTTTGTCCAGACGCGCAAAAGCGTACTCCATCCCCGTCGCCGCTGCAACTGCCCGCGCCTCGTCGCGCAACTTGTTAAGCGCCGCCTCGCCACCAGCCGCAAACTCGGCCTCCAGCCGCTCCTCGATCACCTCCGTCGGCAGACATTTTTCCACCCCGCCTTGCGTCCGGTCGGGTTCGAGATTCTCCAAGACCGCCCTCGCATGGGATGACACTCCAAGTTCCTCCATGAACGGGTAATCGGATTGGAGGGATTCCGGCGTCGATATGAAATGTATCGTCAATCCCGGCAACGCCACCTTGCGTGTGTACTTGTATCCGAGAAAGACGTGTCCCTCATGTGGCGCATATTCAAACGCAGTCCGATAACTAAGGCGAGCCCCTGGCCAAAGCTTTCCGACAATCGTCCAGATGTTGCGGCGGACTATGTTCTCCGGCGAATCAGATTGATTCGTCGAATACAAGCGCGGCGCAAGCCTAACCACGCGCCCATCCCGTTTGAGGCGAGCCAAAAGCTTTGCCACAGCAGGACTTGACGATCCCACAATGACTTCATTCAGACTTTGCAGATTTTTTTCGATCTCGGACATGAACCCTTCCACTTGCAGTCAAGAATTTTCCAACATTATATCATATATAGCGAAAACGTTCAATCACAAATACAACAAACACTGTTCTCCTTTATCGTTTTATGGTCACCTTGGATAAAAAGGGTGCTGACCCTTTTGCCCATCAGCTCCTGCAGATAGGTGGGACGGTAGGACGGCTTGAACACTTCACCATTGTTGACCTACTTCGGCTCAAATGAAAGCGGATTGTCGGTTAAAACAAGGCCTTCAGCGATAGGATTTCCGGCATGGTTCCAGATTTTCAGCGTATGACGGCCTTTCTTGAGGTCATAATGGCGGCACATATCACCAAAATCCTTCCCGGGAGCTATCATGGTCCAGGTCGGATAACTCGTGTTCTGCAGCCGGCAGACCTTCGGCTCGTCATCATCGACCGCCGCCTTAGGCCTCAGCCATCCCTTGGAGCGCACCATAAAATAATACCGGCCGTCTTTCGGCACGTCAAAAACAAACTCGCCGCACTCATTCCCCTTGCAAAGCGCCGTCCACGCGCCTTCCTTGAACGCCGGATGATAAATTGCGAGATCCCCCGGTTTGTCCGCCTTATAGGGCGGCACAAAGTCGGTCTCGGCGAAGATTGAAACGGGGCGCGAAAGTCCGTCAGGCGTGCGGACGAGGAAAATGCCGCGATAATGGCGGCGCGACCGCATTCTCTTCGGATTGAATTTGACTGCGAGTTTCACCTCGCCGCCCGCCGCAACAACGCCTCGCGAAGGCTGAACATCAAACCAATCGCAATCGCCGTTTTTCAGAACCTTGAATTTCGCTGCTTCCGCCCCGCCGCGGACAGTGACGGCTATCGCCTCCGGCTCCGCCTTGCCGAGCGCAACCTTAACGCCGGAGAACCTCTCTCGATCCAAAATAAAAGGCGTCGGGCGCGCAAGAATGGACCAATCAAGCTTTTCTTCGTCGATCTCCTCGTTCAACAGATTTCGCCGGTAATATGACGCAGGAGAAGATTTCTTTTCACTCACTTCCTGCGCGTCGCAAAACACGTTGCCGCGCACAACACTGCGCAGATTCTTCCGCATCGTAATGCCGCTTCCCTTACCCCAGAAAACGTTGCCGTCAATAAGCGCAACCGCATCCTTACCGTGCTCGCCGCCGCCGGTCTTAAGCGTCTGCCCGGTTTCACCGAACTCCCCACACATCCCGGAAAAGAGATTGTCATAAACGTACGACGGACCCTTCATGCACCCCTGAACCGAAACG
>JAZSLQ010000040.1:0-3284 GCA_045535455.1 Kiritimatiellia bacterium
GTCCATCAAAGCCTTCATGTCCGGATAGGAGCAATAGCGGCTAAACCGCATGCCTCCGGGTATGGATAGCAAAAGACTCGCCACAACAACCAAAACGAGCGCGCCAAGAATGGCCAGCACGACTTTTGCCACGCCAAACAAAGCCTTTACAAAAGCGATGAAACCTTTCTTCATGTCCTCATTCCCTTTCTCCCTTTCAAAGCTCTACAGCTTTCAATGACGCATTTCAGGATTGGTTCGCTTTCGTCCCTGTCAAGCCCGACATCCTTGGCAAGACGACGAAGATCGTCGACGCCTGGGTTCGCGCCTTCACCGGAAACGGACAGCGTTTGCCATCCGTTGGGCCCTTCCGCATACGTGAAGTCATAGAACGGCGCAAGCGACCAGCGCCCCTTCTCGTCCATCAGGAACGAGAAGTTCTTCAGATGGTCGTCCCTGTTGTGCGCGACGACGTTTAGGCAGGCTCGGCGAAACAGCTCCAGCTTCGCGCCGTGGTCGTGCGTAAGGGCATCCGTCAGGCGGAAGAGAAGCGCGTATTCGTCACCCGGAATCCTGAAGTCGGCATGAAGAAGTCCCGCCGCGCTCGCCATGTGGAAGCGTCCGCCGCCGTCGGTGCGGTCGAAGCGCCGCGTCATGAAGAAACGGCCGGCACGCGTCTCGACAAGGTGGCTCGGAGATATGTCCGCGCCTGCAGCGCGCGCCGCCTCGTAATAGCGGTATTCCACCTCGCCGGCATCGCGACCATCCCGCCGCGTGTTGAACTTGACGATCCAATGCTCGAAGCCTGTCGGCAGAACAGGACTTTCCGCACATACCTCGCCTGTCTTGGGGTTGTATCCGACATACGCCTTTGGCCTCGCGCCGCCGGAACTTCCACCGGCCTTGCGAAGCCGCTGAAGCGCATCATCCGCCTCGCCCGCGTCAAACGCCATCGCCTCTTCCGCAAGTGCGGCGAGGTCGAACGCTTCGTTCGCCGCTTGCGCGGCTTCGTCCGCTGGCTCGTAGACAAGCGCCCCCTTGCCTGACCGTCCAACGCACATCAGTCGCTCTGTTACAGTGGGCAGACGCCCCTCGCGCTTCATGAACATCCTGTCAACTATCCGCCGTCCCCATCCATCCGGCAGCGAATCGTCGAAAAGGCCGAACGTCTCCATGTTCCCAGAGCGGTTGTATATTTTTAGTTTGTTATCTGCGCGGAGACGAAACGGCGTAGGGTCTAGTCCCGACGAAAGAAACTCGCCGGCGAACTCAAATGCCGTGTCGCGCCCGATTTCGGAAAACGTGCCGACCTTTATTTCGCGTCCACAGCCAAAGTCAAGCTTCACCGTCAACTTCATTTGGAGCCTCCCTTGTGGCGGACGCGCTTAACGACCTTTGGCGCGGACTCGAAATCGTCATCAAGCGTCTTGGGAAACTTGACAAGCCGCAGCTGTTCCTTGAGCATATCCTCAATCGTATCAAGACGCTTCAAGGCAAACAACACCTTGAAGAGTGTGTCGGTCGAGGCAAGCCCCGTCCGCTCCAACCGCGAAATCGTCGTCATCGGAACACCAGAGCGCCGCGCAAGGTCGGCCTGGGTCCAGACCTCTCGCTGACGCGCAAGCCGAACCAGCTCTCGCAAACTCGCCAGCACACCTTCAACTGTCGTTAGCGGCAATATCTTGTTCAAATCGTTCATAATAGTATATTACCACAATATCTTGCAGTTGTAAATAGTACGACCGCACATTCATCTATCGTTCAAAGTTTTTTAGACAAGATTTACAAGATTAAACTTACATCCTTTCCCAATAATCCTTTCAATCCTGTCTAAAAACCTTCCCTCGGCATCCCTCTACGAAAGACGACCGCCTTGGCCAAGTTCCTATAGGCAACCTCCACTCCTCACCTGGCATATAGTTGCATTCGCAGCAAAAATCCGCCACATCGCCCAGCCGAAGCTCATCCCACTTGAAATCGCGGATCGGAAGCTCGCTTGCGTCTATCACAGGAATTACCCGCAATGCGTCGGGCCACAGAAATATAGACTCAAGGTTCCTGATTCCAATCGCACAAAGCCAAAGCAAGCCGATGATCGCCGAAATCACCGACATGATTAGTGCAACGCCAACAATATCCCATATCCACTGGTGCTTCATTCTTGAACGCATCCAAATTGCCGTCGGCGCGTCGGTTTCGGGATTCAAAACTGCAGTGCCATCTGGAAACTTGTACGCCCAATAAAGAGGATCTCTCCTATCGCACCAGAGGAAGAGTCCCGAAGAGCAGATCGCGCCGAATGTGTCACAGAGGATGTCCTTCTGCGCGTCCCATACGTCGCCCTGCGAGCCGAGGAACGCCGCACCCGCCTCCCCTCCGTCGACCACCGCGTACCACCACTCGACAAGCTCCCATATCCCGGCCATTGCGACAGTGGACATGACGGCGAAGAACGCGGCAAAGCCTGCGGACCTCACCCAGCCCTTGCGGAAAAAGAGCTCGGCGAGCGGGAACGCGAACCATCCGACCGCAAAGTGCGCAATGCGGTCGTAGGGATTGCGCACGAGCCCAAGCGGCTTCATCAGCCATTCCATCGGGACATGCTCGAACGTGTAGTGCGCGCCTACTATCTGAAGGACCGTCCATACGAAGAAGCAGAGGTAGGCAGGCGTGGAGAAGCGGAACTTCCTGCGCGTCAGGAGAAGAATAGCCCACAGCCCGACCGCCCACACCATCTCGACGCACCACACCGTCCTGTCGGCGGGGTAGATGCCCAGCACGACCGCCACGCACACAAGCGCGGCGACCATCCACAAATCCCGATAGCTGTACGATATTGAATTGCTCATTTGCATTACAAGTTCATTTCTGCTCTACCCAAATCAACCTGCCCGTATCGTAGCCACGACGTTTGGCTTCGGATAGAAGTTCGGACTTCGCGGTTTCAGACAATCCAGACGTGCGCGAGAGAATCCAGAGATAGTCCGCACTGCCGCTGCCGACGAGGGCGTGGGAGTAGTCCTTGTCGATCAGCATCACGCGGTAGTCGGCGTAGAACGGGCCGAAGAACGAGACGCGCAGAAGTCCGGGCATGTCTGTCGCCTTGCCCTTCCCGATCGCCGTCTTCGGCTTGCCGTTTTTGATTCCGGAGTTCACGACCTTGATCGTGCCGTCCGCATTCTGCGTATAGTCGGCCTTCGCCTGCTCCACGCCGCGCTCGAAGCTATGGTCGAACCGGGCGATCTCGTACCACTCGCCGAGATAGCGGTTCAGGTCAAGCATCGCCACCGGCGTGTTGTCAACCT
>JAZSLQ010000247.1:0-29217 GCA_045535455.1 Kiritimatiellia bacterium
CGCCGATTCCGCCGGTCATGACGATGGCGTCCGCCCCGCCGATCACGGTGTTGTATCCGCCGATGTAGAACGCGACGCGGTACGCGAGCATTTCAAGCGCGAGTTCCGCCGCCTTGTCGCCCTTGTCCGCCTTCGCGCAGATGTCGCGGCAGTCGCTCGAACCGGTGAGCGCCAGAAGGCAGACTTCTTGTTGAGGAGCGTGTCGGCCTCTGCCGGGGTGAGCTTTTCGGCCTCCATGATGGACAGAACAGCGGCAGCGTCGATGTCGCCGCACCTGGTTCCCATCACCATGCCCGCGAGCGGGGTGAGACCCATCGAGGTACCGACGCACTGGCCGTTCTTGACCGCCGCGAGCGACGACCCGTTTCCGAGATGGCATGTCACGAGGTTCACCTTCGCAAGCGGCTTCTTGAGGAACTTCGCCGCCTCCTGCGTGATGAACTTGTGCGAGGTGCCGTGGAAGCCGTACTTGCGGATTCCCATCTTCTTGTAGTACTTCGGGTCGATCGCGTACATTCCCGCGCAGTCGGGCATCGTCGCGATGTGGAACGCCGTGTCGAAGACGCCGACGTTCGGAACTCCCTTGAAGATCTTCTCGCACGCCTCGACGCCGCCGAGGTTGGCGGGCATGTGGAGGGGCCCGAACTTGACGAGCTTCTTGGCCTTCGCCATGTTGGCCTTGTTCATGACGGCGGAGTCCTTGAAGACTTCGCCGCCGTGGAGGATGCGGTGGCCGATTGCGTCAATGCCCTTCGCGGCGTCGCCGAGGTCCTCGACGACCTTGGCGAGCGCGGCGGCGTGGTCCTTGGGGCCGCCACAGCCGATGCGCTCGACGAGGCCCTTCGCCAGCCGCGTCTCAGTCTTCATGTCGAAGAGCTGGTACTTGAGCGAGCTCGAGCCCGAGTTGATTACGAGAACTTTCCTTATCTGCTTTTTCATGTTTCTTAATTCTCTTCTTTCTTTTCGAGTGTTGCCTTGAAGAAGCCGCTCGCGAGGTCTACGTCGTCCGCGAGGTTGAACTCATACGTCGTGGACGTCTTGTTGATCTCGACGTCCTTCGTCTTGATGAGCGCCCAGTCGTCGCTGGACTCGAGCGAATCGCGGTGCCAGATCTTGCACGCCAGCGTGAGCGTGCCAGAGCCGGACGCGAACTCGTAGATGTCGGACAAGACGACGGTGGAGCCGGTCTCCTTGCCTGCCGTCTCGGTCGTAATGAAGACCTTGCCGTTGTCGCGGTCAAGCTCGATCGACTTGATTGCCACGTAGGTCGGCTCGGCCGAGGCGTCGCTCATCGCCGAGTTGAGTCGGCTGTTCACCTGGGCATCCGTGCCAGAGGCATTGACTCCGAGCAGGAGCGCGGCAACGCGCGGCGACTTGAGGTTGTTCATCGTCATCACGGCGAGCCCGGACGAAAGCGCACCCTTCGTCTGTACGGAGTCCTCGAGATTGGTGCTAATTGCAAAGCCGCCAAGGTTCTCGTCTATGGACGCCGCGCCATAGGTGGTGAGGTCATGCGTCGGAGAATCGACCCATTCCCACGCATCCGGCAGACTGTCGCGGTCTGTGTCGCAGTCTTCGACGTACACAGGTATGATTTCGTTCACGCCAAATCCCGGACCAACCGTGAAGCTTCTCGGGGTGAAGATCGTCCCGAGCTTCAGATCGCGCGTGCAGTAGCAGCCCCAGGACTCCCAGTAGAAGTGCTTGTCCGCATTGGAAGTCCAGAACGAACGATTGCCGTTTCCATCGGTGTCGATGAATGCGCGGATGTAGTACGAACCGGCCTTGAGCCCGACAATCGTGGCGTTCGCCGTCTTGACCGCATTGGTCGAGTTGATGTCGGTCAAGTCGGTGACATATCCCTCGCCGACGGGATCGCCCGAGAAGTCTGGCGTCGTGAATGCCTGTACGCGAATAACGCCGGACGTTGCGACTTCGTCGGGACCGTAGTACCTGACGGCAACACGCGCAGTCGCGTAGTCGGTCGAGTTCGTAAGGATATTTGCGACAAAGGTGCCGCCAGAAGTCCAGTCGTCGGACCTGTACTTCGCGTTGTACGTCGAGATCTCCCACGTGTATGTGCCGCCGTTCTTGAACTCGACAGTGCCGCCCGGGACGATCGTGCCGATCCTGAGCGGAGGCGTCCAGCTGTATACGCCGTTGGCGTCGCGAGGCGGCATGAGCGTGTAGTCGCTCGTCCAGTCGACGCCGTTGCCTGTCACCCTGACGCGGAAGGCCGTATACGTCGTGTCGTCGCAGCGCCACTGGAACGTAGGCGCCGGCGGCTCGAGCAGCGTCGCGCCTGGAATTGTCGTCGGCTTGACGCGGTTCGCGGCGAACTTGCGGACAATCGCCTTGCTGAGAATGTTCGCGTTCGTAACGCTCATGGGAACGATGGCGTCGTTGCCGACATACACCGTATAATAGACGTTCGTGAAGGTGATCGGCGTCTTGCCGTCGGCAAGCTTCACCGGAACGCCGCTCGACGGCATCCAACTCCCGATGACTTCCGCCAGAGTCAAATGGTTCGTAGAAAACACCGACGAGTCCCAGTCGAGGTCAAAGGCGTTGCTCGCCATATTCATGATGTCGGCCTCCGTTATGACGGGACGCCCTGTCTCGGTCAGGTCGTGGATGCGATCGTAAACAACAGCCATGTATTTCGCCGGAAGAAGGCCTATTTCCATGCTGTCGACGGCAAAGCGAGCGATTCTGATGCGGACTTTGTTCGCCGCCACAGCCGAATTGCCGCCAGAGACCGTATAGACATCCGGCGCGGACGGATAGATCACCTCGCGGTCAGTCGCCGCCTCGCCAGTCGCGCCACCGTTTCCGGCCATGCCGATGTCCAAACTGCCGCCCTTTGTAAGGTCGTAGCGGGGCGTGACGACGGACGTATCGGTCAACCCGATCGATGCACGGGCATAGTTCCAGCCGACATCGACGTCGCGGGCGAAGCCGTAGGGTTCGCCGGGCGTGTACTTGCCGTTGTTGTCAAGATCGTAGAACGCGATGAGCGTGTTAAGCCCCTGCTTGACATGGCCGAGCGAATTGTTGTCGGCACCGGGCACGTCGGCCTCGGCGAGATAGTAGGTGTTGACCCTGCCGCCCACGAGGAGCTTCGACTGCCAGTTGACGCGCACGTAGCTCTTCTGGAGGTTGTAGACAGACACCCAGCCGTTGCCCTGCGTCGTCTGCGAGATGTCGCCTTCCATCGCGAACCAGTCGGGGAACTTGGCGAAGTCAACCTTGAGTTCGCCAGTCGTGTAGTTGATCGTGCCGAAGGACTCGTCCGGATCGCCCTGGCGGACGATGTCGCCGAACTCGAGGTCGTCCTTGCGCTGCTGGTCGATGACCGAGCCCTCCCAGACCGCAAGCGCCGGGTCCATCGTGTAGCCCTGGTCCGTCAGCATGTTGTAGAGGATCCAGGAGGTGTCCTTGAACTCGAACTCGACGGTGCCGGGAACGACGCTGCCGGGCGAGAGGTGCAGTAGCATCTCGCGCAGCGGGTTCATGCCGAAGTGCTTGATGCCGGTGACGATGTTGGAGGCGCCGTTCTCGTACAGCTGCACGTCGCCCAGACCGCCGAGCGTCCACACGGCGTCGGGAATGGTCGCAAGCGTCTGGTCGCTCCAGGCCTGGACAACCACGGGCTTGTCGCCGATGTTCTGCGTGCCGTGGTAGGAGATGGTGAGCTCGATCGTGGGAACGGGATACTCGTTCAGCTGCACGGCATCGACGGTAAGCGAGGCAAGGACCGTCGGCTTCGTGCCGGACTGGAACTCCGCCTCGTTCGACCAGCCGTCTGCGTCGGCGTCGACGTCGGCGTCGTATGCATACGGCGAGACGTCCTTGTTCGCGACGAGATGCTTCGCCTCCCACTGGTCCTTGACTCGGTCGTGGTCGGTGAAGATTTCGCCGATATACAGCTTGTTCAGGCGGTAGAAGTAGTCGGACACGTTCATGTTGACGCTGTGGGCGTTGTCCGGCGCAAAGCGAATCCACTTGCCGTTATGGAAGGTGAATACCTCGGAGAGCATGTATTCGAGGTAGTTGGAGAGGCCGTCGCCGTCATCGTCGCCGGCCGCGCCCTGCTCGAGCGCGTAGATGTTCTGCCACCAGTCGAGAAGACCGTCGCCGTCTATGTCGGAGGTCGAGGCATAGGTGCCGTCAAGCCCATCGGGCATCATGCCCCGCGCGAGATCGCGGATATACGCCTCCCAAGCGGGCATGTCGGCGCCGTTCCAGGTTATTGTCTTCGCCCAGTCGCTCGGATCGGTCGAATCAAGGCCGTTGTTGTCCTCCCACCAATCGGGGATTCCGTCGCCGTCGGTGTCGGTCTTGGTCAGTTCCCAGATGTCGGACGAGCCCTGGCCGTCCCACATGTCGGGGCAGAGCTTCGAGTACGCGCCGCCCATCGGGATGAGGTCGGCCGTGCCGATGAAGTCGGAACGAATCTCGTACTCGTAGCGGCAGACGAGATCCTGGAACGTCTCGTTCTCGGGGTCAGTCTCGGCAAGCTGCGTAAGCTTGAAGATGCGCTGGTAGCGCTCGAGGAAGTAGTTGTAGAACGGATACGGCATAGCCGAGTTGTTCAGCGCATACTTCTGGAGCCCGTGCTCCGACGCAAGCGTGACATAGCCGCCGAGCATGTCGGAGTAGAGGAACGAATCGACGACGCTGCCGTCCATGACAGGCAGGTGGTGAACCGTGTTCTTGACCCACGGCACGATCGCATAGTCGCCATAGACAAAGCTCTTGGTCAAGCAGGAATCCCACCAGCCAACGTTCTCTGTGAAGCTCGCGCTGACGTCTGCCGTGCTGACAAGCTGTCCGCGGACGGCGTTGTCGAAGCCAGAGGCGTTCTGCGCGACATCGGCCGCATTGAGCGCAGCGGGCATGTCGGAGAAGTCATAGAGCTGGACAAGCTCGGCCGTCAGGTCCTTTAGCCCGTCGTTGTCGTTCCTCGAGGAATCGGCCTCGGGGCCCATCAGGTGCGTGTAGACCTCAAGACGGTTCGTGGCCGCGTCGTCCATCGTCATGTGCCTGTTGTACCACTGGGCGATCTCGGTCTCGGTCCTCGCACCATCCCAGACGCGGACTTCGTCGATGTAGCCCTTGAACCACTCGCCGTTATTCATGGCGCCGTAGTTGATGGTGGCCGTGTCGAACGCGTTGGTGCCGCCATTCGCAGCGGTCTCTGGCCTGCCGCCAATAAAGAGCGCGCCGGGCACTGCCTCGTAACTCGCCTGCGTAAAGGCGTTCGTGTAGGTCGGATCCTGGATGATGGCTGTGACGCCGTTTGCGGGGATGAGGCGCGTCGGAGCGGTCGCCTTCGCCGAACCGTTGACGTAGAGGACGAGACTCTTGCCGTTGTAGCTCATCGCCACGTGCGTCCACTCGTTCGTCTGGACCTCAGGGCCCATCACCGTCTGGCAGCTTTCGCTGTCCGCACGGGTGGAATCCCTGGCGTCGTCGTTGTCGAACAGGCCGTAGAGCTTGCCTTCGTTTGTAATGCCGAGGCGGAAGTTCGAGCGAATCGCGGCATCGCCCTTGTTGATCGCGTCGTAGCCGTAGAGCGAGCAGCGGTCGAGAATCGTCTGCTCGCCGATCTTCTCGGGACGAATCCACGCCTCGACGGTGAACTGCTTGAAGAAGTCGACCGCCGTCGTGCTCGGAACCCTGCCCGTGAAGATGTCGCGCGAGAACGTGGCACGCGACTGGACCCACGACTGGTTGCCGTCGAGGTAGAGCGCCTGACGGCGTGCGGGGTCGGTGAAGTTGAGCGGATCAGTCGGCGCACGGAACGTCCTCACGATCTCGCGCCCGTCGCCCTTCCAGTCGTTGTCGGTATCGTAGCCCTCGTTCTCCTCGAACGAATACAGGAACTGGAACCCGCCGTAGCCGCCGTCGGGCGTCTGGGCCGAATACGGATCGTCGAAGCCGACCATAACCGGCCAGAACGGCATGTTGCGGACAGGCGCGGTGTTCTGGTAGTACTGCGTCACATAGCTGTTGGCCGAACTCGTATCGGTGTACCAGAGCGGCGTCGGGTCGGTATGCGTCGTCATCGGGCTCGTGAGGTTGGCGGTTATGCGCTCAGCATCGTTTCTGAGCCCGTCGCCGTCGGGATCGGCCTCGCCGACACCCATCGCCCACGGATACTTGAGCGGGTCAAGCGCCGTGGCGTCCTGAAGCGGCGGATTGCCGCTGCCGGGCAACTCCATGAGCGCCGCATAGCGGTTGAAGTCGGAATGGGTCCACTCGTTCCAGAACGCATTGAAGTAATCGGGCGCACCCCAGGCAACGGCGATTATGTCCTTGGCCCCTGCCGTAGTCGAGCCAAGGATCGGGTTAAGCCCGTGGAACATCTCGTAGTAGTCATCCATGCCATCGCCATCGGTGTCGGCGATACGGGGATCGGTCGAGACGTAGGCGCCGGTAGGCGGCATCATGATGCTCGGCTGTATCACGGTGCAAGTGATCATGCGGTCCCATTCATGGAGAGGCGACGCCATGTAGCCGTTCTGACGCCAGCCGGCAGCAGACCACGGCGTCGAGTACATGTAGTTGTAGCCGATGCCGTAGTACTTATTCGCGATGACTGTACCGCTGGGCGCAACGTTAGTAACCACCTCGTAGGTGAAATTGGTTATTGTGACACCCGTGTACTCATTGGAAACGACAGTGCCGCCAACGGCGTTGGTGACGATCGTGACAACTGCGCCGTCACCCCAGTTCGCGATCGCCGTGACGACGAAGTCGTCCGCATCCTGCATCATCGGCGTAAAGGCGGGCGCCTTATTGTACGTATGAGTGTTTTGAAGCGGCGACATCGGCAACGCGAGGTTCTCCTGTTGGTACTGACCCTCGTCGAGATAGCGGCCCATGAGCGGGGTCGTGATGTCGTCGTAGCGGAAGTGGCGCACCTGCTGGACGAGGTACTCCTGGTAGTTCTGGAGCCCGTCGTGGTCGAAGTCGACGTCACGGCGCGTGCCGAGAAGCGGATCCGTGGAATTGCCTTTCAGGACCGGATCGGTCCAGCCGTCGCCGCCCCATGTCGCGTCCATGCCGCCGCAGATGTAAACTACATTGCTTGTCGCGACGTCAGACGCATTGAGCCCGTCGGAAACGAACGTCGCATCGGCGATCTCCGGGTCGAAGTCGGGCGCAGGGCCGGCGTACTTGCGCGCCACCGCGTCGACGGGGATGCCCGCGTACTGCATTTCCCACGGGTCGGGGAGACCGTCGATATCGGTGTCGACGGTGCACGGGTTCATGCCGCCGCCGCGCACGCAGCAGGTGATGGAATCCTGCGGATTGCCGTAGATGAACGTCATGCCGGCCACGGTGCCGGCGACGAGATAGCTTGCGCCGCCATTCACCCACGTGCCGACCCAGGCCATTCCCTCGGCGCCGTCAACAATGCCGTCGCCGTCGGTATCATAATTGTCAGGGTCGGTCGGGAAGAACTTGTTGAACCAGCCCTGCTCGAAACCTTCGCCCGCCGGGTGGAGACCGGGATGGTTGTTGTAGATCGACGGGCAGTCCTTGTAGGCGTTGCAGGAGTCGGTACCTGCGTACTCGGCCGCGTAGCCGAGGTAGTCCGGGTTGCCGTCGAGCGCCTCCTTGTCCCACGGCGCGTCAAAGCCCTCGATGCCGACGGACTTCGGCCTTGACGGCGCAGCGTTCGGGTTGCGGCTCTTGTACAGTTCCCAGCCGTCAGGCACGCCGTCGCCGTCGGTATCTGCGCCATGGCCCTTGGAGGGGCTCTTCTCGCTGCCCGCCTCGGCGAACGCCTGGGCAAGATATTCGGCGATGTTTGCCGTCGCCGTGAGGTTCGCGGCCGTTTCCGCATCGGGCGACGTCGCGTTCTCCGTGCCGTTTGTAGAGTTCAGCATCGCATCGATGTCTGTCTTCGCGTACACCACGTTCGGCTTCGTGGAATAGGCGAGGAACGTCGTCCAGATGTCGTTTGGATCGTATTTCCCGTCGTCGTAGTAGAGGATGCCGAAATCGTGGCGGTAGCGCATGACGAGGTATTCGTCGTAGTCCGTGTACGGATCGGTGTTGATCGCCTCGCCCGTCGAGTCAGTCGGCGCAAGGGCACTGTTGATCTGCGGATTCCAGCGGTCGGCGACATAGCCGGCGTTGTCCCTGTACCAGCCCGTACGCGGATCGAAGCCAAACGCCTTATGAACCTGGTCGTGGACGAGAATGTGCGTAGTGTGGATGAGCAGGGTGCCCTGGGGAATCACGTACGCGCCCCTTACGAAATCGTCGCTCATGTGGTCAAGCATTGGATAGCTCCAGTGCCAGACGGCGGGAATCGGCGTGGGCGGCGCGTCGGTCTCGAGGCCGTAGCGGTAGGGGACGCCTGCAGCATCCAGCTTCTCCGGGGCGACCAGCGCATTCGACAGCGGGACGTCGCGGACCGTAATCGCGCCCATCGACGTATAGCGCATTATCGGGTTGCCGCCGGCTTCGGGGTCGACTGAATTGGTCGTATAGTGATTATTGCCATCGGCGTCGGTGTAATAGTAGAGAGGATAGTTGTCGTCGCCATTGTCCGACGCGGCAGAGGTCTGGATGTATAAGCCATGCGAATCGTAGTACTTCTTCATGGCATACATCTCAATGTCCTTTGTCTCGTAATCGCGGTATTCGCGAAGTTCCAAGCCAATGTCAAACACGTATGTAGCAGGGCCGCCGGCGTTCGACATTTTTGCGGCAAAGTAGCGGCTAAGACTCGCGTACGCCATGAAGTCGCCGTCGGGGTTGCCGTCCCTGGCGCCGTTGAGCGGGTCGAGGGCGTGGAGGACTTCCCAGCCGTCGCACATGTGGTCGGCATCCGTGTCCCAGTGGCAGGGATTCGTGCCGATGACGAGTTCCTCGAGGTCGGCGAGGCCGTCGCCGTCGAAGTCTGGGTTGAAGTCCTTGACGCTCCTGTCAAGCTCCACGCACGGATCGAAGCGCTTGAGCACGTCCTCGGCCTTGATCTCGGTGCCGCGGACGATGTCGTTCGGGTTGAAGCGCTCGAAGACAAAGAGCTGGCCATTCCTCTTCTTGCCAATCTCGGCGTTTCCGGGAGCCCAGACCTTGGCCTGGTACCAGAAGAAATATTCCCAGCCGTCGGGCATGTCGTCGGAGTCGGTATCTTCCATCGTCGGATCCATGCGGTACTGCTCGCCCTCGCCTCGCGGCTCGGGACTCCAGAACGACAGGTCAAAGCCGTCCGTAGTCTCCCAATCGCGCCCATTTGCCGCTGCGAACGCCTTCTTGTACGCGTTCGTCTCGGCTTCGCTGAAGCACACGTCGCTCAAGGTCAGGCTCGTCTCGTTGAGGCCGTGGTGGAAGCCGCGGAGCTCAAGCCGGTTGTTGAGCGGGTAGCCGATAGGCGCATAGCTCGCGAGCTCCTTGTTGACGAGGGAGAGCTTGCCCTGGCTCTGCCACACGCCGGGGATGTAGTCCTCGTCGGGGTTGCCGTCTGCAAGGTCATTGAGGTCGGCGTCCGCGGGCTCGGCGCCCGTCATCGTCGTTATGAGCGTCATGCCGTTGCCCCACGTGGCGATCGCAAAGTAGTCGGGGATGCCGTCCTGGTTGATGTCGCCGAGGTTGTCCTCTGCCTTCCATTCCTTCGCGAACACGGCCTCCGCATAGACAGGTATGTACGACTCGTCTTCGGTCATGGCGGTCGGGAGGTATGCCGTCGCCGGCTCGGCCTTGGCGCTCGGCTGTTCCGGCGCGAGCGTAAGCGTCCACTCTGGCGGACCGCTCTCGGTCTGCGGCGTGGACATGAGCCAAGCGTAGAGGAAGCTGTCCTTCTCTGCGTCGGGATAGGCGTAGTAGCCGGCAGTCACGCCTGCGGCCGATGCCTTTACAGTGCCTGCACCGTCCGTGTTGAGCGCGAGGTCCATTCCGCTGTTGAGCCAGCCGTTGTCGAAAGCGCCGACGCGATAGCCCCACGCGTACACGTCGATTGAAGGCGAGGACGAGCAGTTCCACCTCTGGCGCCAGTAGGTGCCGTCCGAGAACGTCGCCCCGGGGACATAGATGTGGCCTTCGCCGCGACCGCCCTTGAGGGCCGTGCGCGAATATTTCTTCGAGAGGTCGCTGTTGCCGAACCCGGTAGGCCCATTCGGAATCGTCGTCAGGAACTTGGACGGCTCGATCATGTAGAGGTAGGTCCAGGTTTGCGAGCCGCCGTCCTTGTCCTCGATCATGAGCGTAACCGTCTGCTCGCCCTGCATGGAGCCGAAGTTGGGCGTGAAGACGTAGGCCTGATCCTCGCCCGTCGTCACGTAGAACTCCATATTGTTGGGATGGGTGGCGAGATCTGGCTTGATCGTGCCGGATTCGCAGCCCATTATCGTGACCTTGATGCCCGGGAAGCCCGTGATGCCCGTGAAGTCCTCGTCGACGTCCTTGTTGATCGTGAAGCGGATTGGATAGGCCGTAGCCGCGCCGCCGGCGACCTTCCACGCATTTGTGTTCTCAAGCGTCACGCCGGTGAAGATCGGCGCCTCGTTCTCTATGTATACCTTGACCGAAAACGGCCGGTAGTAGTCCTTCCAGGCGACGCCCGGCTCGATAGAGGGCGTAGTGTTCATGACCTCGCCCGCGATGGTAAAGCCCTTGGAGCCGCTGAGCATCGTGCCGTCCTTTGCCTCGATTAGTATGTCCTGCATGCCTGCTGCGGTGAACGGCACGTAGTACTCGTTCGCGGCGAGCGCGGGATAGCTCGTGGGAACGGTCTTGTACGTATTGTCGAGCGTCAGCACGCCCGGGTTGTCGCCGGTCGGCGGAGTGACGGTGAGCTTGACGATGATCGTCTCGCCGGAGTCCGGGAAGTAGCCAAGCCCGACGTTTATCTTGTCGCGGGGCGCCATTTCCAAATACATGTCTTCGACTTTGATCTGGACCTGCGGCTGGTCGATGATGTTGACGAAGAACCTGCGGTCTTCGGCGGCAAACCGGCTCATGTCCTTGTCGCGCATCTGGATGCGGACCTCGTAGGTGCCCGCGTTCGGGAAGCTGTACTGGAAGGACGCGGTGTTGATGCTCGTGCCCGCTGCGACGATCGTCGGGGTCGTCTTCGAGCTGGCATCGTAGGCGTCGGAGGCGTCGCCGTGGCGGACGATGCCGTTGGTGACGTCCTTGCCGTCCTTCTTTATCGTCCACTTGTAGATGAAGCCGTGGTTAAGGTCATACGTGGCGTCGGCAAACTCGGGCTGGATGGTCTGCGCCTGGCCCTTCGGGTACTCGTTCGGGAACGTATAGCCGTCTCCGTCGGAGTCGAAGCCGTTCAAGTACAACTGGAGGAACGACGGCTCCCTGTTGTAGACCGTGATGTTGAGGAGGTCGGTCGTCGGATAGCCCTCGATGCGGTTCGCCGGGTTGTAGCTCTTGCTTGAGCAGAGGACTACGCCGAACGTGTACGTTGCACCCTCGCTGGTACCGTCAAGGACAAGGAACTGGCCTGTTTTCGAGGTGCCGACAGAGGTGATCTGGATACCCTGGCTCGTGGGAGCGGCCACCGTGTCGTCGGTGATGATCGCCTTGGCGCCGGTGCCGCCGAAGGTGCCGGCGGGCGCACCCTCGTAGTTGTAGAGGAAGGCATAGACAGTGCTTCCCGGCGCATCGCTGAGCGTCACCTTGTAGTGCACGGTGCCGCCCTCGGCGTCTTCGACGTACTCGACGTACTCGTCAGAATCGTCCGTCACCTCCACAGCCGAGGTCTTGGCCGGCGTCACCGTGACCTTGAAGGTGGCGGCGGTGCTCCAGAGCTTGCGGATCGGCGAGTAAACCTCGACGGTCGTGGTGACATCTCCCGGCGTAGAGGGATAGGTGACCGACGGCGAGGACTTTGAGGCGTCCATGCTCTCGAGAAGGCCGCCTTCGCCGCTCGCTGTGTAGTTGACCGGCATCGTGATCGCCGTGGACGAGCCGCTTGCCTTGATGCGGACCTTGTAGCCGGTCGTGGTGTCGGTCATGTCGGCAAAGGTGTCGTTGACCGCCACGGGTATATCGAGTTTCTCGCCCGCCGTCACGGTGTAGATAGGCTCTTCGCCGCCAATCGGCGCGGTGATGATCGGCGGATTGGCGTTGATGTTGATGCCAGTCTGCTCAAGCGCGGTGATCTCGGCGGCGGTCATCTCGGCTGCGTCAACCTCGGGCTTGAACTGCACCTGCTTGCCAGTGCCTATGGTGTAGGCCGTCTCCGCGCGGAGCGCATAGACGTAGAGGTACTTCTTGTAGTCTGTGGGCGTGAGCGTCACCACGGGCGCAGTTGCGTCGGGAAGCGTGTCGATGGTGTTGTCCGTGGAAAAGCGAACGTAGTCACCCCAGTTCGACTTGGAGGGATCGACCTGGAAGACGGTGTTTACCGTGACGTGGACGTCGGCCTTCGGGGCCTGGGTGGCCGAAATCGTGAGGCGCGTGACGGCGGCGAGATACTTGTCGTCGCCGGCGGTCGGCGCAAACACAGTCGCGTCGTCGCGCTCGATGCGGATCGTCGTCGGCATCGGCTCGATGCACTTGACCTTCGCCGTCAGGTAGTCATCGCACCTATCGCCCGTGGCGGCCGAATAGTTGTAGTGGTTGTAGGCGCTGAGGACGATGTTCGTCGTCTTCCCCTGTGCGCCCGGGACGCCCCTGATCAGGAACTTCTGGCTCAGCTGGCCGCCCGTAAAGGTAATGGCGCCGACCTTGCGCTTGACCGTCGGATCGTTAGGATCTACCGAGGTATCGGTCCCACCTTCGATGTAGACGATGCTTTCGTCCTCCGACCACACGTAGAGCGTCGTCGTCTGCTCTGGGCCGGAAACAGCGTCGAGGCGCGGGTCGGACGAACCGCCCGTGATCGTCGAGTCCTCGTGAATCGAACGCCAGAACTCGGCATCCTCGGCATCGTCCGAGAAGTCGATCGTCTTCACGAAGAACCCGCACTTCTCGAGAGAGTAGTCGCGCACCTGCGACATCGACTCGGGAATGAATCCCTCGGTCTTGAACGTCCAGTTGCAGCGATTGATCGTGTTCGTCACCGTTCCAACGTCGTCGAGCTGATTGAAGCTGAAGTCCCAGAAGCTGCGGAGAGGGTTGAAGAAGTAGGACGTGCTTGACGCCGCATCTCCCGCAGGCCCTGTCGCCGTCGCAAGGCGGATTGGCATCGCGAAGTCGCCCGGCTTCGTCACGTACTTGAAGATCACCGCCGTGCAGGCCTCGCCCTCGGCATAGTCCGTGACGTATGTCGCGTAGTCGAGCCGGCCAGACACGTAGATGCCTATCTGCATCGGCGTAAGGGCGTTTGCGACGATTTCGCTCGCTATGCCGAAATAGTTCATATACCAACGGCTGCCTTGCGCCGCCGAATCGGCGTCGCGCGCCTGAAGGCGTATCTTGAAGTAGAGGGGCTCGCCAGCCGGGAACGGCGCATCGGAAGTCGTCGCCGCGCCCGTCTGGTCCACGCCGAACTCGTCGCATCGGGTGATGCTCCAGATGTCGCCGCTGGCCGCGGTGGCCGCGAGAGAGGCAAATAGCCCGAATGCGGCGGTAAAGAACAGTTTGGTCATTGTCTTTTTCATATTAGTTGCCCTTCTGCTTCAAAGCTTCGTTCTTGGCCTTTCTGGCCTCGTTTTCCCTGTTGATGCGCTCGCGGACGATCGCCTGCGACTTGAGATTGTTCCTGTGAAGTTCCTCGGCCTCGCTCTCGAGGCGAGCCATGAGCTCCGCGTACTTCGTGGAATTCGTGTTGTCGCCGAGCTCGGCGATTTCGCGTCGCGTCGCCGTAATGCGGCGCATGATCGCCTTCTGGTCGTCGCGCTGGACCTTGAGCTGCTCGAGGTACGCAGGGTCCTTCATGCGCGCGTAAGGATCGCTGTACGGGTCGGCGGGCGCAACGTCGCCGCCGCGCCTCGCGAATATCAAGACGAGCGCTACGGCAACGGCCGCCGCGATAACGACAATAGCAATAATCGCCTTTGTCTTAGTTGCCATAGTAGTTCTCCTGTTTAAGCGACTCCACCCCAATCGGCTGCAGACGCGTGTCAATGGACCAGAAAAAGACAGGGTTGCTGAGGCCGTGCTTTTCCCACCACTGTCCCCAGCCGGTGTTGTAGCCAATCGAGTCGGGCGAATGCGGGTCTTCTATCTCTATGCGCGAAAGGCCTTCTGCCGTGAAGGAATCCTCGTGGAACACGAACCACCTGAGCGGCATCCAGTTCTCGACGTTCAGCGGATTCGTCTTGCCGTTGAGCAAAAGCCCCGTCAGCTTGAAGGTTGCGCTCTCCCAGTCGTCTCTCGCCTGATTGTACCCGAGCGAGTTCGACCCTGGCTCGAGCCCGCGGAGCGCGTAGGGCGTCCAGTGCGTCGTGAAGTCGTTCACGCCGCGCGGGTGGCTCGGCGGCGTCACGACGGCGTTCTCGTTCGTGATCATCATGAAGACGCCCATCCTCAGGTATGTGCGCGTCACCCCGCCGGGGTACGTGACATCGCGCGACGTCGGCGCCTCAGCCATACCGCCGAGCAGCGCAAGCTTGCCGACCGTCGGATCCATGTCGAGCCAGTACATCTCGGTAAGCGTCATGTTCGTGACAAACGTGTTGTTCATCGACCTGAACTCGGCAAGCCGGATCTCGCCAGAGTCGCCGTCGGCGAACGGATTGCCGTAGAGGTCCGTCCCGCCGCCAAGCCAGTCGACGATCGCATCGCGGTAGGGATTGTCCTCGTCGACGCCGTACTGCGTCGCGAGCCGGCTGTCTGGCGCCGCCGCCGCGACGACAGTCACGTTGTTCGACACGCCCTTGCCGACGCCGTCGAGCACGTATTCGCGCGGCTGGACGTTGCCCGCCGTCGTCTGGACGAGGTTTCCTGCCGCCGATACGCCGTTCGTCGTCACCGTGCTGATCTCGTACCAGGGCGCAACCCGGTACGTGATGTTCGTGCCGCGCAAGCTGCCCTTCGGCACCATCGTCATGACAAGCCCGTTCGTGAACGTCGTGCCGTCCCACTGCTGGATGTTCTCTCCCGACACCGAGAAATAGACGAGTACGCTCTCGCCGCTCGGGACCGGGTGGTCGGGGTCGATGTACTGCAGCGTGTTCTTGCGGCCCGGGGTCTTGTTCATCGTGTTGTTCCAGTCGTTCGTCGTCCCGCCGTTGCTCTGGAAGACGCCGAGCGACTTCGGCTCGCCGCCGTCGTCGTCAACTCCAAGGTAGAAGAAATGAGCATCGGCTATCTTCGCATTCAGGAAGTTGACGGCATTTGTCGGGTGGTACTGGCGCTGGTAGATGATCGAAAGGTCGTTCCACCAATTCGTGCCCATCGCGACAAGCTCGTGTTCGACGATGCCGCTCTTGCGGACGAGCTGGAGGCCGAACGGCTTTGTCACGCTGATCGTCGTGTCGCCGTTGGAGTCGCCCGACATGTTCGTGAGATAGGTGTTCTCGAGCTTCCAGACGCCGTCGAGAGTTCCCTCGGACCTCTTGAGCTGCCCGGAGGTCTGGGCCTGGCGGTTCGCGATCACCCTGAAGACCATGTTCGCCGTGGGGTCGATCCACTGTGCGTCCTTCCTCCCGTCGAGGCCGTCGTCGCCGAAAGTCGCAAGCGTGTTCGTCACGACAAGGTCGTTGCTCGTCTGCGCTTCGAGTATGCGCAAGCTCCAGCCCGAGAGGTCGGCCTCGGGCGGCTGCGCAATCTCGACGTACTGGCAAGTCTCGTCCGAGTTCTCGAGGTATTCGTTGAAGATGCCGAAGACGTTCACCTCGTTTATCCACGCCCAACCCGGCGCCACGCTGTCGAGGATGTTGTAGGCGGTGAATGAACCGTCCGGTCCGCCGTTCTGCGCGTTGAGGTCGAGCGGCCTGTACCACTCGGGGCCCTTGCCGTTGTCACCCCATTCGGCGCGGGAGAGGAAGTTCGTCACCGGCACCGACGAGCCCTTCGTGTAGAAAATCACCTCGAGCATGTACTGCACGTACGTCGGCGCCGCAGTGGACATCGCAATCACCGACTCTGGGCTCTTCATCAAGCTCGAGCGGTACACGTAGCGCCCCTCCTCCACGCCTGTCGCCTGCACGAGCCACGCCGACTTGTGGTAGGAGCCCTCGTCTTTCCACTTGTCGTAGCCCCACGGCGACCAGCCGCCCGTAACTACGCCACTGCCCTTGTCGAACCAGTGAAGCCGTACGCGCGGCGTATGGTCGAAGTCGATGTCCGAGGCGAGCTGGGCGCCGTAGATCTCGCACTGCACGCCCCACGCCTCGCCGCAAAGCGGCTGCTCCTCGCGGCTCGGGACGTTGGGAACCTCGCCAAGCCCCGACATGTCGCTCCTGAAGCAGCCGACGTTCTTGAAGCCCATCCTGGCCCTTATCGCCTCGCTGACGAACAGTTCGTCGAGCAGGACGCGCTCGGGCTTGCGGCCTTCGGGAAGTGTGCCGGGGCCACCGCCGGAAGCATCCGTAACTCCCTCGATGCCGATGACGGCAAGGCGGAACGCCTTGAACTCCTGGCCGGGGTCGGTCTTGTAGCTGTACGTCTCGTACCAGTCGTTTGTGATCGAGAACACAGCGCCGTCAATGCTCTGCCACGTGCCCTCGTTTGTCGCGGAGGCGTTCTTCGAGCCAAAGAGCGCAACCGTGGCAATGCCGTCGTCCGAAGAGTACTTCCTCGCCTTGAACGAGACCTCGCCGACGATGTTCGAGGTGAACGTCGGCGTCTGGACGAACGGCTTGTGCTGGATGTACGACTCGTGGTCGTCGTAGTCAATCTTGGAGACCTGGCAGTTCTCCGCATCGACCGAGTTGTTGAGCGCAATCGAGAGGCCCGCGGCACTTGACGCACTTGGGAAGTCGTAGAGAAGCATCCTCTTCTCGGCGTCTTCGTCGCCGCCGAGCGTGCGCATGTTCCAGCCCCACCAGCTGTGGACATCTACCGGCGGTTCGTCGCTGCAGGTTATCCTCTTGATGGTCACCTCGCCAAACGCCGACGTGTCCATCGTGTTCGCGACCTTGGCAACAACATTTGAACTCACGACGATGCGCAGCATGCCCGTCACGGAGTGGAAGCCCAGGTAGGTGTTAAGCACGCCCTTCGTGCGCTCCGCCGGGCTCATCGCCGAGAAGTCGTAGTTCGTGATCGGATCCCAATAGCGCTCGTCAAACGACTTGTCAAACAGATCTACCGTCGAGTATTCGACGTTGTTCGTCGCCACCTGCAGCGAAAGGACGGTGTTGGACTGGGCGTTCGCGTATTCGATGGCGACCATGCCGAGGCCGATGCCTCGGTGATAGCCGTCGCCGCCAATGCCGTTGTTCGCCATGTAGTCCATAAGCGGCGAGCGTATCGCGCAGGGCATGTCGAGGTTCGACCGCTTGGCGCTCATCAGGACGTCGTTGTCCTTCGTCCAGCAAGAGGTGAAGACGAAGTTGGTGAGTGCGGGCGACAGAATGCCGCTCCCCGCCGTAGTCCACGAGGGGGCGATCTTCTCGGCCTGCACGTCGCTGCCGTTCCAGTTGCCGCCGCGCCACTGCTTCATGACGACGGTGTCGATGACGACGTCTGTGCGCACGTCGTGGATAGTCCCTCCAACCTCAAATTTTACGGCGCAGTCCTTTGTCGTGTAGAACGGAATGTTGAATGTCTTGCCACCAAAAGTGGCAAGGTCAAGATGATTCGTGACAAATGCCTTCTCCCAGTTGGCCTTGCCGGCTGGTCCAATGTAGATCGAGAGTCTTTGCGGCGTAGGCGCAGCTAAAATGCCAACTTCGTGCGTACTCACATTTGTGGTCATCATACGACCACGGACTATGTTCCAGTTGGTGTCATCTGTGCCAAAACCATACGAACGAATCTGGGTGCCTGGTATTGCCCGTGATTTAGATGAAGTATAATACCCACCCTTGTTCTCAGCAAGCTTAAGTTCGTCTTCTGCCTTGAATGTTACATTTGTACTGTACTCTGGCTTTCCGAACACACCTTCGCAGTTTGCGGAAAGAACGCCATAAGTACCGTATCTATGGCGACTCGTCTGATCACTGTCACGATATGCAACGATATACCAGCCGGCAGTATCAGAACTTAGCGCCCCGCTTAGGGTAACACCTGTGGAACGCACCGCCGCCGCCACCCACGTACAGGCCTTGTCTGTATCGTTTGAAACCGTGATATAAAATGGCATAAACGTTGCTGTCGAGTTGAAGCCCGACGCCGTATTCTGCGCAAAGGTACTGGCATTCGTCCAGGCAACAAGGAGCTTGCTTTCTTTTGTTCCCGAAGACAAGACGTTCCAACGATACAGACACAAACGCTGCCCGCCCTTGGTGTCCTTGTTTTTGGGATTGCCGCCTATGCATTCCCATCGGGCTTCGTAACAGCCCTTGTTGGGCACGTAGTGCGCCACGAGCGAAAGCGATGCATTTCCGTCGAAATTCTTATTGGAATTAAGGTCAAACGCCGAACGAGTCAAGAACGTATAGTTCGTAAGCGACAACTTCGTCTCACCGTCATAGTAGTTGAAGTCGTCAAACTGCACAAACTGGCCGAGGCGAGCGTTGAACGAGATCGACTCAAGCCCGCGCGGCGCCTTTTCATCGCTTGTGAACTGGAGGTAGCCCTTGCCGTTGCCCTCCATCTGTAATGCCACGCCCGCGTTGTCCGTAGCGACCATATATTTCTGCGCGACCCACATGCCCTGGCCGACTTCCCAGACGCCGTTGGTGTCGCTCCCGCTCGCAAAGGTCACGTAGGGCGTGCGTCCGTGCATGTGGTCCGGCTGAATGTCCGTAAGTCCAATTGGGAACGTCCACGACTCGTTCGTCGCCGCCATGTTCCCCCAGCTGGAGAAGTCGTCGATGAACGTCTGCTTCATCGGCGAGACGCCGACCTTGTAGGCGTTTGTCGTCGAGGTGCCGACGAAAATCTGCTCTACCGAATTCCCGTTCTTGTCGCGCCCCTTGCGGTTGCGCGCGTCGCTCCAGTTGTTGGCGTCCTGGTAGTCGGCATGGACTATTGTCAGCGCCATTGACGAGTCGTCGATCTGGAACATGACGTAGCCGGTAACGGCGTCGAGAGTCAGCGTTGACCAACTCTCCTCGGAACCCGATTCAAGCGAATCGCTGACCGGGAACTTCGGCTTGTCGGTCTTGCAATACAGGTAGTTCGTGGAGCAGGAGTATTCGGCGAACGGCTCCGTCTGGTAGTTGAGCGCCTCGATGCGGTACGTTATGTCTCCCGCCTGGTCTTCCTTTGTCTGCAAGAAACCGCGCCAGACATGGTCGCCTGCAAGCGCCATGTGGACGCGCTCCGCCGCGTCGGAATCGCCGCGCTTGAAGACTATGTCTACGCCTGCGTAGTCGCTCTTACCCTCGCGCACGCGGAAGAACCAGTTCGTGCCGGCGCTGGGCAGGACAGTCGCGGAATTGAGGGCGTTCGTCAAAGTGCCGCGCTCTTCGGAGTAGTCGATTTGCTTGCCGACGCCGGAATAGTCAACATACGCGTAGAAAGGCGCCTGCAGCGTGTATTCGTACCAGTACTCGACGTCGCAGGCACGGCCTGGCAGATCAAACTTCGACAGCGCCTTGAAGCCGTTGTTCGGATTGAGATCGATCGCACTCCACGGCCCGGACGACTGGTTCAAGTAGCGCCAACGATAGTGCATCGTCGCGGACTTGAAGAAGTTGCCAGTGTCTGGCACGCTGCCGTCGCCGGCGTTGGTATAGTACGATGGTATAGCGCCACCGAGAATCTCCGCGTCGTTGATTGCCGGATAAGGCACGCTCGTCGCAAGTTCCCAACCAAGCTCTTGCTTGCCAACCTTGTCCTCGTCATAGAGGCCATGCGATTTGAGACTCGCCCCCATCGCCGGAATCGACGCGATTATGTTGTCGATGAGGATGAGTCCGCCTTCATCGACATCGTAAGCCATCGGGGGGAACGACGATATGCGCCTTATGCGGAAACGAATGGGCCCGTGATAGTCAATCGGGACGACAATGCGGTAGAAATTGTTCGCCGCGCCGCCACTCGCCATCTGCAATGAGATAACTTCGGTAGAATTTGTCTCATGGAAGTCAAGATCCCCGTAAGTTACATTGTCGCGGACGAACACGCGGCAATTCGTCACGCTATGCCAGCACGTATCGTCGAGATTCCCATACCAGTTGGTCGTGACGACGCCCGCTTCTTCGTTTGTCGTCATGCAGTTGACGTCGGTCGGCGGCAGTCCTGCTATAGTATTGGTCGCAATCTCAACAATGATATTGTTATTCTCCGTAATGCCTGCCCATCCATTCACAGCGTCAAAGTAGATTGTGCCAATACCATTTGTGTAGCAAGGCGAATACACTGTCGAACCAACCATATTGCGCATCACCACCTGACCAGCGGTGGACTGATCCGCATCCGCGTTTCTATCAATTATACTACGTGAAGTAGAGGAGTATGGCAAATAATTCTGATTGGGTTCAAGACCGCCGCTTCCTACGCCTGTGGGATATGTATTGCCATGACGGCAGTTTTCAAGATGCCACAGTTTCTCGCCATAATTTCTAGTCCAAAGAATACTATCAGGACCTGGCTTTAGGTTAAACGATAGTCCATCCTCATCTGTGCCGAAAATCTGCCAAAATGTGCTTTGCGTGGACGATGTGTCACTATACCCTTGACGGTCTATTGGGCACCTATCCTTTGTTGGTACACCTGTATTTGTGTCGCGGTTCATCAAAAGAACACGCCCAGAATTACCATTTGTGCCGCCAATCTTTGTATATGGCTTGCTCTGCGTTATTCTGAACTCTATCACATATTCAAGCGGCTGGAAGTCCTCCGTCGGCATCCTTGCGAACACGGCGCGGTATGTTCCGCTCTTTGTAATCTCGGATACGCTGCTATAGACCTCGGATTCGTCATACACCGAGTAGATGTAGTTAGTCACTTCGCCATAGCGCAGCTGCCCGTAATTCGTGATCTGACCCTTCTCCGCGTCACTCATGTCCCACTGCGTCTTGTCCATCGCGGGCTCAACTACCCAGTAGTCCACTTGAAGGTTGTCGAGGTAGACGACGCCGTTCGTGATCATCGTCAAATCGGTTTGGTACTTGTACTCAGCCGAGATACGACTGACATCTGGCGTTCCGGAGTAGATGCGGAACTCATCCATTGCACCATTAATGTTGCTGTCACTGCCTGCCGCCGCAAGTCCGCCGATGCCGAGGAGGCCCGTAGTGCCGTTGCTGAACCCGGCAGACATGCTGCGCGACCAGTGCAGATCCTCACCATTGATATACCAGTAGAAGACGTTTGGCGTATACACGACATCGTTGCGAACCCACTTGTCTGAACCGGATCTTGTCATGGCGCTGGCATCTGTTATCGTATAACGCCCTGACGCTTCGCCGAAACATTCGATGAACTGTGTCGCGCTGGATGTAAGCCCGCCGTTAATGCAAAGCGCATAGCCCGCATCGCCCAAAACGGTGCGACGCGAAAAGAGATATTGGGCTGCCGATCCGTGCGATGTCGAGTTGTATTTCGTATAGAAGCTGACCGTAAAGGCACCACCGGTCACAGAATTCACCGCTTCACTCGCTGTCGCAAGAATAAGTGGCTCTCCCTGTTCGCTTGCGGAAAGCGCACCGCCAAAGACGCCATCGACTGCTGTCGTCTTGTTGCCGAGTGTTCCAGTTGATGCGCCGGCAGCGGAATCAATTGCGCCCGTCATGTGCCAGACACCGGCATAGTCGCTCCAGACGTCGGCTGGGGTGTTTTTAGGGGCAACACACCCTTCTTTGAGATTCCAGTACATTGTGATCGGCATGCCATCCGTCGGCAACGTCACAAGCTTCACCCAGACGACAGACTCACCCGAAGTATTCCATGTATCGACATCGTATGAGAGCAGATTGCCAAGGTTGTCAATGAAGACGAGACCGGTGGAATTGGCATCGTCGTAGTAGAAGCCCTGCATGCTGTCTTCGGAGATTCTTATGGGAACTACGAAGTCTGAAAGTTCACTCGTAGTGCCCTTGACGAAAATCTCCACCCTGTTGCGGAAGAGCATGCTCGGATCGTCCCACATGACAAACGTTGTATAGTTGGTCACTGCCGTCCAGCTTGGCTTCTCGGGAATCACCGCACGAAGCACCCACGTACCAACCGTCGTTATGGCATCAGTATCGTTTGTCCAGCTCGTAACGGACTCGGCGTCATCGCCAAACCCGTAGGAGTACACAACCGTGTCTGCACCCCACTTCGAATCAATCGTAGGCGTATTCGGACTTGCATCAAGACGCCACCCGTCAAGTTTAAGCGAGTATATCTCGTTGGTGTCTGCACTTATGGACCATGGTACGATCTGGTCCAAAGATGTCTTCGTAGGAATCGTGTTCCAGACATAGTTTTCCGTCTCACTGTTGCCAGTCAGGTGGAACACCGCTTCGTACGTTCCGCCCTCTGTCTCGTTTGTGGTGCTGCCCGTCACAAGCTCATAGAGCGACCAGTCGAGATTTTCAAATGCATTCTGCGGCGAGCCGTTGTAAACAAGCCCGGTTAGCGGCACAGGGACATCGACAGTATACGGCTTGATCTCCCAGTCGATGCGCACGTTCTCTACGCTTTTTTCGCCGCTCTCGCCGGCCCAGACATAGTTTGTATAGCCGACAGGGTTGTCGAGAGCCACCGTGTAGTCAAACGATCCGGCGTTTACAGAGTTAGTCTCGCCCGACTTGTAAACTACACCGTCGTACTCGGTAAAGACAATCGAGTTTGTGCCGCTGTAGATAAGCCCTTCTACAGGCGTCGGCTTTTCAACTTGCTTGGCTACAATAGACCAAGGCGTCGTCTTGTCGGTAGTTGTTCCATCCGACCATACTGTGTTGGCAATGTCAAGAAGGTGAAGGGTATAATAGTATTCGCCGGCGTTTGTTGAAGTGGCAGTTCCATCGACAATTTCGTAGATTTCATCCGACGATGCCACTTCATGCACAACACCATCGTATGTAATAACTACGGATGTCGGGATGTCCACCTGCAAGGCCGTAATTTTCCACTCAACTGTCTTTATCTCCTTGCCCGTCCCGTCTTTCCACTCAAACTCGCCAGCGGGTTTAATCTGATATGTATACGTGTTTACAAGCGTGGCGTTTGTCGTTCCACCAACAAACTCATAGTAGCCCTTTGGCTCGTATCCTATCTGATTCTCGCCATCCCATTCAAGTTCAACATACTCTGGCACATCTATGAAAAGATCACGGATGCGCAAGATTACAACGCCGTCGCCACCCTTGCCGCCAACACAGGCATTGCCGCCGCCGCCGCCGCCGCCGCCAAAGCCATCATCTCCTGCTCCTGCTTCGGAGTCGCCTCCTTTGGCGCCAGCACCGCCGCCACCTTTGCTTTTAGCGGATTGCTTTGAAGTCATGCTTCCGCCGCCGCCGCCGCCAGCATAATATATTGCATCTCCATTCGCATCTAAAATAATATCAGACGGCAATCCTGTACCACCCGCTCCTGGGCCCGTCGTTTTAGCAGTATTTTTTCCCGCCGACCCTGCTCCGCCGCCGCCACCGCCAAATTGTGCTGTAGCACCCTTGCCGCCAGCATTGCCCCTGACATAGTACAGGCCATTGGTAGTGCCGCCATTACACGTTGCAGATGCATACGATCCACCACCGCCAGAGCCACCTGGGCGACCAACGGTTTGTGCGCCGCCGCCGCCGCCGCCCTTGGCAATAATGCTAACAGAAGCGCCGTCAAAAGAAGAATCGCCGCCATCTTCGCCCTGAGTCGTGTCAAGTGTAGCTGCTGCTGCACCACCAGCACCGACAGTTATTGTGTATGTGCCCGCTTCAAGAATCTGCGTCTGGTCAACGAATCCACCCGCGCCACCACCGCCGCCGGCACCAGCGGTCGTATTAGTCGACGTGCCGCCAGCACCACCGCCGCCGACAACAAGTGAGCGGACGGAAAGCGTTGTATCGGCGCCTATTGTGAAGGAACCTGGTGTTTCAGTGTCGGTGAACTTGAGAACGATTTCGTCGTAGTTGTCGGCGTCAGAGACGTTGCCTTCGAGGAGGTAGATGACTTCGGTCTCATTGGCCCAGTAAATTTTGCCTTGATCATAAAGCGTCTTCACATCGGCGCGCGCCGTGAGCGAGAACGACAATGCGAGCAGAATCGAAAGAGGCGCGAGAGGGGCAGCCGACCTGCACGGATGCGAGGCGAGGCGAGCAGCGGAGAAAGCAAATGCGGAGAGCCGATGCGCAAGCATAGCGCACGGCGAGCCGCCGCGAAGCGCGGCGAAGCGATGCGCGAGCGACGCAAGCGACGCCGCAAATCTCGCTTTACCAATCACTATTCTTTCCCCGTTTTCGTTTTCTTTACAGTGTTTTTACATTGTGTTTTCAGGCCTTTTACAGCTTGTCAACAGATTAGTGCACAGGCAAATATTTCACTTCGAGAACATCGAAGAGACTATTCGCCTATGTCCAATCGTTGCAATTATACCACAAAACCCTTTGCGTGGGGGAAAAAATTTGCGCTGACGCGCGACCACGAACCGCGGCGCATCTGACGCGCGGCTAACGCCGCTTTAGCCGACGCGTCGACGCCGTTGCTTGAAGGCCGCGTTAGCAGTCCTCTGACGCTTCTTTGCCTTTTCGGTAGCAGCGACCTTCGCGCGGCGTTCCCGCGCCGTCTCGACCTTCGGTCTGCGTCAGATGCCCGCGTCACGAAAACTGCCTTCGCGGTACACGAAAACGCCCGCTTCGCGGGCTTCACGAAAAACTCATGGATTGTTTGCGACGTGCATTTTCTGCGAATGCAAATTTTTGCTATAATTCGCGTCATGAGTCGTCAAATGATATATCCAGACGAGTGCTACGCCATTCGCGGTGCGGTCTACGAGGTCTACCGCGAACTTGGAAGCGGTTTTAGGGAAGAGGTGTACCAGCAGTGCCTTGAACGCGAGTTCGCGGCTCGCGGCATACCATTTGACTCAAAGAAGGAGCTTCGCATCTTTTACAAAGGCGCACCTATTGAGAAAACATATGTCCCCGACTTTTATTGCTACGGGAAGATCATAGTTGAGATCAAGGCCGTGGAGTCATTGACCAAGGAACACAGGTCGCAGTTGATGAATTACCTTCGGCTGACCAGCAGCAAGCTTGGTCTGCTCGTCAATTTTGGCGCCTATCCGAAGGCCGTTGTCGAACAGTGGGCTAACTGATTCCTTCGAGGTTGCCGTTTTTCGTGTACCGCGACGTAGGCGCCCCATGCTTTTTTCGTGAAGCCCGCGAAGCGGGCGTTTTCGTGCGCCACGAAGGTGGTTTTCGTGACGCTGCGGCTTGTCGTGGGCCGAAGGCCGAAAGGGCGCCGCGGCGCGTGGCGAAGGTCGTTCCCTCGTAGTGACCGAGGTTACTGGATGAGGCATCTAAGCGACCTTCTGGCCAACGCGCTGCCGCGCCCTTTCAGGCGGCGGAACGCCGCACGACAAGCCGGCAGCGTTTCGTGGTCGCGCGTCATTCGCCCGCGCCGGCAGGCGTCGGGTTGCCTGAGCGCGAGATGCACCTGCGGCGAAGCCGTCAGGTCCCCCGACGAGCGAAGCGAGGAGCTTTGCGAAGCAAAGTCGCAAGAGGGTGCGCGCGAGCCCCGAAGGGGCCGCAAGGGGCCGAGCGCAAACACTGTTTCCCAACCCCCTACACGCTCTACACGGCCAAGACCACCCCCAAAAACAAAACCCGCGGCGTTTCTGCCGCGGGCTTTGTTTATCTTATGCCATTGCGAGCGACGCCCTGCGTTTACGCCTCAAACTTGCCTTTGCTTTCTTCGCAGTAGTCGAACGAAGGTATTCCGCAAGTCCAGCACAAATCAGCGCCTCATTTTCGCGTCCCTGGGCCCTAAACACATCGCTAAATGCATCAGGCAATGCATCTGGCGTTCCTTCTTCTGCAGCAACCCTAATGTATGCATCGATTTCTGCGGGCGTCTTAAGATGGTCCTTGACATCCCAATTCGAAAAAGTCACTTTTTCCATAGTTATATCCTCCTCAAATTTGCGCCGCGATGAGCTTCGCGAGCCTTATATCGTCTTGTTGAGTCTTTTTCGTGCCGCCAGCCAAGAGAAAGAAAATGATTCCCAACCTCTCCGTAAAATAAATGCGATAGCCAGGGCCAAAGTGAAAGCGCAACTCGCTGACATTTTCACCAACAGGCTTAACATCACCATAGTCACCTCGTGCCGCTCTTTTGATTCTGCGGTCTATGCGAGCTTTAGCTTCGACGTCTTTCAGACTATCGAACCATTTTGCATAGATGCTTGATTCCTTAATTGTCATACGTTGTCATCGAACTTGTGTCACACAATTATACCAAAAAATTTGCTCTTTGTGCGCTTCGCCGCGAGTAAGGTTATACTCTGGGAATCATAAGCCAAGGAGTTGGCTGTAGTCTCGCTTCTTGTAAAGTATTCTATCCACAAAAATCTGAGTATCCGTGACTCGATAGAATATCAAATAATTGCGAACTGGAAGGAAGCGGTATTCTTCGTTCAAGAAAGGTATACCCTCAACAAGACTACCCACAAGTGGAAATCCCTCTAATGACTCGGCTCCATCCAATATAGCATTAACTGTCTCATGTGCCGCAGCCGGATTTTCCAATTCGCTTGAAATGTACTCGAATATCTCGTCCAAGTCACGCCTTGACAAAGGCGAATATACAAGAGTGCGATTAGACATTGACTCGTTCTCCAAAATGCTCCCTCATCTCTTCCTTTGAAATCCATCCGTCGGTTTCGCCAGAAGTGCGCCCCCGCATGAGCTCAAAACTCAACCTTCCTGCGGCCTCAACAGCAGAATAATCCTCAATGTCAAGAAGGACATAGCGGCCTGTCCCATTTTTTGTCAGATAAACAGGATGCCCCACCTTTACATTCTTAAGAACATCTGGGTAATTTCGAAGTTCAGATACTGGCTTTATCATTGGCATAATTGTTCTCCAAATTGTTCGAAGGTATTGTAGCAAAATTTTTCGTATCCAACAATGACATATTTATAGATTCTCCCTCTAAACCAAAACCCACGGCATTATCCCCACTCTCCTGTTTCTCCTGCCCTTTGTGGCTGATAACGCTCCTCCCCTCCTCTCCTGCCCCTCCTGTTCTTTGTGGCTAATGATGCTCGGCCACAAAAAACAGGAGAAACAGGTGAGTGGGGATGATGTCGCTTGACGAAATCAGAAAAAGTATGTTATACTCTTTTCTCCACTGAGGAAAACCATGAGGATCAATTTCACATATTGGCAAGAGCCGGATGGAATGTGGTTGGGATATATGAATGACTATCCTGATTACATGACTGAGGGTTATTCTTTTGAAGATCTTAAAAAGATGTTGCTGTCTCTTCGTGGTGATATCGAGGAGATGATGCGGAATGGCGAGCTTTCAGAAACGACACGGCATTCTGGTGTCCTTGAATACGCATGAAGTTTCGTGATCTCATAGCGCGTATCATGGATGATGGCGCAGTATTTGTAAGGCAAGGCGCAGATCATGATTGGTACAGGAATGTAATTACAGGGGTATGCCAGCCAGTTCCAAGGCATCGTGAAGTAAACGAACTGACGGCACGTGCAATAATTAAGAAACTTGCACCACCACATGAATAGTGGGTTCACTCCTGCTTCTCCTGTCCTTTGTGGCTGATAATGCTCGGCTACAAAGAACAGGAGACGACAGAAGGGAACCCATGCTACCCAATCCGCTCTAATAGCGGCACGCTACCAAAATGCTCTTCAAGTGAATATACAACTGCTGCAGAATCAACCGCACAGGCCGCAATCCACAAGTCATTTTGTGGAATGGGCGTTCCGTTCGCCTTCAAGACCCTAAAGACCCTGGCGTGCGCATTTGCGATATCTTCAGAAACTTCCACGACCTTTACTGCCGGGGAATCAAGAAACATCTCAAGCACAGAAATCTGCTGTCGCCCCGCAGCCGTCTCTCCAGCGACCCCCGCCTTGTATTCACCGATCACAATAGCGGGAACAAGGATCTGCTCATAAGTCGATACTACCTTAGCGATTTTTTTGTCGCCGCGAAGGAACTTTATCAGAACATTTGTATCGAGCAAGAGCGGCTTCATTTCCACATCTCCTCATCAATCGTGTTGAATGCAGACTGAGTCGCCTCAAGCTCGTTGCAATCCACGTCTTTAAGCACGCCGCAAAATTTTTCAAGGTCGTTTCGAGGTGTCGTGGCACGATGACGCACAAACCCGATAACAGGCGCTATAATCTCTTTAAGCGCGGTATTAACGCTCACGCCCTTATCGCCGGAATATGCTCGAATGGCCTCTATGAAATCGCTCTCAGCCCTAAATGTCAATGCAGCAATGGCCATAACCTCCTCCTTGCATCATTTTGTGCATCATATTATTGCATAATTATGCATCACTGTCAATAGCCCAAAAACAAAATGTCGCGTAGTTTTCAAAAGCGGAAAATTTGTAGTTAGCAAAAGCGGAATGGGTTTCAGCTCCTTTTCACCTTCGGATTGGTCGTGAAGACCACCTGAGGAACGGTCGACAGATCGGGCTTGTTGAGGACGAGCGAGATCGTCCCGTCGACGTGGCGACACAACCACACGCGCGTTCCGTTGGCGCACTCGGTCGTGCACAAAACCCCGTCGACGAGCAGCCTCCCTCGCGGGCCGACCGTCGCTCTGGACCACTCGGCCCAGGCAAGCTCCCACCATCCGTCTCGCGGCGTCGGGCGCAGCTTGCAGCGTCCTTCCGCAATCGCCTTGTCCCACGCTTCGAGCGCCGACATGCGAAGCTCGCGATGCTCCTCGTATGCGTTGCGGTAGTCCACGAGGCAGTCCAGATGTCCGTTGACGTCTTCGAGAGGCGTGTCGCCGGTGACGCCCTCCCTTGCGGCGTAGGCGGGAAGCCTGTCCTGCCAGACCTGGTGGACGCGCTCTATCTTGCCCTTCGCCTCAGGCGTGTTGGCGAACACAAACGACACTCCGTACAGCTTGAGCCGCCTGCCGAGTTGCGTGAGATTCCCGTCCTCGCCCTTGAAGAAGGAAGCCCTGTCCACGTAGATCTCCAGCGGCAGGCCGTAGCGCGTGAAAGCCCTGTAAAACAGGTCTAGATACGCGTTCACGCATTCGCTTCGGTACAGCCTGCACCCGACCTGCATCCGGCTGCAGTCGTCGATCATGTCAAT
>JAZSLQ010000179.1:0-3332 GCA_045535455.1 Kiritimatiellia bacterium
ATTTCGGTCGGCGTCGGCTTGCCGCGATCTTTGCAGACGAGCCGCACCTTTACGCCAGGCCGCTTCTTCGAAAGGACCTCCAGCGTGACCGCATCTGAATACGGGTCGATCAGCACGATCACCGATTGAGCGCTTTCGATCAGACGCGAGACATACCGCATCGAGTCAAATTCAGACTCGGCGGGCAAAATGCCGCTTGGGAGCAGATTGCCGCGATCAAGAGCGTCAAACACCGTGTCGATCCGCTTGTCTGTTTCGAGCTGCTTCAGTTCAATCGCGCCAACACGCTGAACAAGACCCGCGTGATCATACACAAATCGACGCATGGCAGTGAATGCTCGCATGATGCGAATATTCACAGCGATTGCTGTTTCTGAACGCAACACACTGCTCAACATCGCAATCCCATTTTCAGTAAAGGCATATGGCAAATACTTTAGATGCGTTCCGCGCCTTCCGTTTAAGGTCGCAATTTGCGACCTTAAACAGTCTTCCTTGCTAAGCTGAAACATAAAGTCAGCAGGGAAACGGCTAAGATTACGCTTCACCTGTTCGTTTAGCCGTTTCACTGGAACACCGTAAAGTTCGGCAAGATCCCTGTCAAGCATTACTTGGACATTTCGCACGTACTTGATACGCGCCTGTATAGGTGCCATAACCGATTCGTCAACGACTGATAACTGCTTGTGCTGATTTTTCATGCTGCCTCCTGGGTATAGTAAACCTGTCTTAGCAGTAACCCCTCGCGGTTACTCCCCGCTGGTTATATTGGCGCACATGCTTGCGCACCCTTCGGGTCGCCTTCGGCGATGTTCCCTCCGAACCTACGGTTCTACGGTGCATCTGCTGCGCCTGTGCGCACGCTTGAGCGCCCTTCGGGTTCGCCTTCGGCGAATGTTCCCTTCGAAGCAAAGCTTCTTCGGCGCATCGTTGGCCTCGCGGATTCACGCTTTCAACGCCTTAGCTCGGCCTTCGGCTATCCCCTCGGCCTATCGGCCTCGGCCCTCAAAAGCTTCGCTTTTTCGGCGGTTACCCGGCATGAGTCGCCCGCGATTAAATCAGCACATTTCAAATAGCACCCCCGAAAGCGGCGGGAGGCTGGAGAGGCCACACCTCGCAAAACCATCAAGGCAAAAAGCGCTCCTTTACCACTATCCATGCCTTGTGAGGATCAAAGTTGACGCCAGCACGAAGATATGCATCTGTGTCTGACAGAAACTCTGGCATCGTCAACTTGTTCTCAATGTTTTCGCAAAACATCTTCCGCGACGGCACATCACCCGTAGAAAACCCAATATACTTCCCGAAACAGCGCATGACGGCTTCGCAATCCACATCACCGGTGGTTAGCGCATAATACAGATCGAACAGGTCTCTTCCCTTCTTCCGCTGATACAAAGCCCGCATCTTTGTGCCAAGAAGCTCCTCCAGCTGGAACGTCCTTATCTCACATGCCCCCGAGAACCAACCGTTCTCCATCGCAAACGGCATATATCTATATCCCAACTCACAGAAATGCTCGCGGCAGTTCGTCTCTATCTTGATCTTTATTGGGACAGTAGGCGGAATCTCAGATTCAAGCCTAAAACGCATGAGGTTGTTGAAGCTCTTCTGTTCTCGGCGCATATTTGGCAGGAACGAAAGCGCGTCCTTCAGGTGGTCGAATACCTCGCCGAACGGTCCTGCCGCAACTTGAACTAAGTCAATGTCCTCACTGTATCTGACCTGGGGCGAGAAATAGAGTTTGTGCAAAGCCGTGCCACCTCGAAACGCAAGCCTTCCCGAAAGAAAAGTATCTGAATAGATAGCGACCAACACGCGGGAAAGCAACAAATCCTGCTCAACCTGCTCGGCACGCCGCCATGGATGTGTGGCGGCCCATTCCTTGATGTAACGCTCGCCTATCATACGTCGTCCACCTCGATTTCCGCATTGACGCATATCTTCCAGCGTTCGTCTCGGCTCATCGCCTCAGGCGATGATCTCAGACTCAGCGGGACAAAGTGGGGCGCTCTGCAAGTGCGCACCCATTCATGGTAGATAACCTCTCCCTGCAATTCATCTCTCAAGACCTTTTCAACGATGTACCCAAGACGCTGTATTGCCGAATCCTTGCAGACGGCAAATGCGTTCTCGGACGCATGCCTAAAGTCACATGATTCAAGAAGTTCACTCAACACGGTAGCAGCAACGGAAAGACCTCCTATCCTCTGCTCATATTGAACGAGCTCAACAGCCGTCAGCTCCGCGTTGGAATAGCGCACATCACCGGCCTCGCCCTTTTTCGACATTATCAGGTGCTCGGGGATTGCCGGACGCACAATCCATTCTACATCGCGCCTTTCGCGGGCACCTGCAAACAGACGCTTGCCGTCGGTTGTGACAAAGTCAACTTGCGGTCGTTGATGGGCAGCTCCCCAGAATGTTGCCGCACTAAGAAGGCTAAAATAATAGCTACGATGCACACTCTTCATGAAGTCATCCATGTAGAATGTCGGCGGCACCCCGCCGCGCCGCACATATTCTGGTGGCAGAATCACGTAAAAGCCGCGATAAGGAGAGCAAATGCGCGACGACTTTCGCAGGCGATTCAGCGAATTCTTTACAACTTGGCAAGACAATTCGGGGACAGCGGCTCTCAACTCTTCAAAAGTGAAGAATCGTCCACCAAGCATCTCCTTCTCTCTTACCCAATCCCTGACCGACATAAGTCTTTCTTATCAAGTAAGTAACTATTTTTAGATTACCTACTCGCCCTTTCCGACATACATTGTATCATATTCATCTGTCGCACGCAATAGCCCAATCACATTAATGCAATATGATGCTTGCGCGGATTTGCGTAACGCAAGTTTGCGTAATCAACTAGAAAGGAGATTTCCCTGGTCTTGCCTGTTTCCACACGTCTTTCCCAAGTGTCGACGGCAGAAAACTTGAGGGACAGACCCCACGAAAGGCCTATTTTACAAGGGTTTGCGACTCTCGCCGCCGGCAGCGCTCACGGCAGCATTGCCAGCAGCTTGGCGATTTCCTTCGCGTCGCGGGTGGTGTAGGAAGTGACGCGACGGCCAAGGCAGTTGATGGACGAGCCGAGCCCGTGCAACTCGACGTTGTCGATAATGAGAAATCGGTCGTGGAAGTCGTCGGAGTAGGTGACGGAGAGACCCTTGTACTGGCGGTTGAACTTCGCGATTTCGGTCGGCGTCGGCTTGCCGCGATCTTTGCAGACGAGCCGCACCTTTACGCCAGGCCGCTTCTTCGAAAGGACCTCCAGCGTGACCGCATCTGAATACGGGTCGATCAGCACGATCACCGATTGAGCGCTTTCGATC